>NZ_JBJYZD010000014.1:0-53257 GCF_046263795.1 Porcibacter vitabionis
CCGGAATATATGCAGCGTGCTCTCTTAAGAGGATCTGCAGTCGCATAAAACTATCTGACTGCCTGTTTTTATTGAGTTTTCAAGGAACAAGTCCCATTTCAGGTATGGGAAGTTTTAGTAACTAATGGATCTGTCAAAATCAAAACTTCCGCCGATTTATAAAAGGAATGGACGAGAGTGCTATCTTGATCCGATACGGCAGAAATTGATATATATAACGCCAGAAGAAACTGTTCGCCAGAAGGTCATTTCATACATTGTCAATGAGCTTAAGGTTCCAATAGAGATGATCCGGGTAGAAGAGCATCTTTCTCATTATGGAATCAGATCCAAAGAGCGTGCCGACATTATAATCGTAAAATATAATGCGGATACAAAAGAAATTAATCCGTTGGTTGTCATTGAATGCAAAGCGCCTGATGTATATTTGAGTGAAGGTGTGGGCAGACAGATGACGGGATATGCAGACGCGCTTAATTGTGATTACTGTATGATGACTAACGGAACGGAGGCCTTTTGTTATTATTATGCTGAAGCCAAGAAGGACTATGTTCTGATCGAAAATATTCCGGATTACATTTCAATGGTCAGGGGAGATTTCGTAGAATGTCCGTTGGAAAAACATCCGCCGAGACTTAAATTTGATGAGATACCGGATCATTGCCGGGAATACGATGGTTACGATATCGGCAGCAATACACCGAATGAACTTGCTGAAGTGTGTGTGAACCTATGGGAAGCGCTTCTTTATCCTGGACATAAGTTGCCGGTAAAAGAGTACAAGATATTTCGGCTGATACAAGACTATGGTATCCGATTGTTGAGCTATGGAAATGCGTCCGGTGGTTCATTTTTTGGGGCATACAGGTCTTTCCTTATTGATTACAATGGGAGTACGGAGTTTGTATCTATCGGATTAAGTCCGTATTCTACATGGAGCAAACAAGATATTGCAAAGACAGCAATCAATGTGGCTATTGATACGGATGATGCTGCACATCATTCACTTCAGCTTTGTGTGGATGATAATGTCGTAAGAAATGGGAAAAAAGTCACTTTCTATCATAGTGGAAGAATAGGGTTTAGTAATAAAGGAAGCGGAAAGATAGAAGGTTTACGAATCTTTACAGAAGACCTGTATCCCTCCATTATCGACGGCAAGAGATTTAATCTTGGAACGCTCACTTATGACCGACTGTGGGAAGTAGATGATCCGGAGTTTATGAATCTGATAGAAAACCTGATATCTTATGCTCTTGTACGTGACGAATACAGAAAGTATCTGCGAAAGCAAAAGTAATAAACAACCCACATTGGCGGAGTAACCTTTTTGGGCTGTTTTTTAGGATTCTTTGATGAACTTCCGTAATATTTCTACATCTAAAGGCTGGACAGAAAGAGAGGGGGTGCGGACGGGTAATGCAACCAGATGTAACAAAATACATGATATAATGTCATGTACGGTTGGTGGAAACAGACGCAATCAGACCTCACAATATTCATATAAATCATATTTATGGAGGACCACATGGATATTGTAGAAGTAAAGAATATTTGTAAGACCTATCAGGCTTTTCAGATGAAAGACGTGTCCTTCTCGCTGGAAGAAGGCAGGATCACCGGATTCATCGGGCGAAACGGTGCCGGGAAAAGCACCACGATCAAAGCCATGCTGAATCTGATCCATACTGACAGCGGTAAGATCTTTTACTTTGGAATGCCGCTTGCCGGAAATGAAGCAAAGATCAAGCAGCGGATCGGGTATTCCACCGGAGCAGTCAGCTGGTTTCCGAGAAAGACGATAAAGACCATCGTCAGCACTACGAAATCCTTTTATTCAAACTGGGATGAGGATACTTATCACCACTATATGGAGATGTTTGGTCTGGATGAAGGAAAGAAGCCCATGGAGCTTTCAGAGGGAATGAAGGTGAAGTTCAATCTTCTTCTGGCACTTTCCCACCGGGCAAAGGTTCTGATTTTAGATGAGCCGACCAGCGGGCTGGACCCATTTTCCCGGGATGAGCTCATGGAAGTGTTTCAGATATTGAAAGAACATGGGGTGACGATCTTCTTTTCAACACATATCATTTCAGATCTGGAACGGTGTGCAGATAATATCATTTATATCAGTAATGGTGAGATAAAAGCGGACTGCTCCATGAGGGAGTTTATGCAGAGGAATGGCCGGCATGAGGAGACCCTGGAAGAGATTCTTCTGAGGCTGGAGAGGGAGGCGAGATCATGAGTGCTTTATTGCGAAAGGAAATACAGCTCTCCTCGTTACTGCTGACCTGGCTGTTCATCAGCTTTGGCGTCATGACACTGATCCCGGGCTATCCGATCCTATGCAGCGTATTTTTTATCACGCTTGGGATTTATCAAAGTTTCCAGAGTGCCAGGGAAGCAAACGATATCCTGTATTCGGCACTATTGCCGGTGGCAAAGAAGGATGTAGTCAAGGGAAAATATCAGTTTGTTATGGTGGTCGAGCTCTGCGGGTTCGCTCTTATCACTGTTCTTACCCTGCTCCGAATGACGGTCCTTAAGGATTCATCTATTTACAGGCAGAATGCGCTGATGAACGCCAATCTGTTTTACCTGGGCGCAGCTCTGTTTATTTTCGGATTATTCAATGTCATCTTTGTGGGCGGTTTTTTCAGGACAGCCTATAAGCTTGGGAAGCCCTTTGTCATATATATCATTGCCGCATTTCTGATGATCGGAGTCTTTGAAGCACTGCATCATTTCCCGGGACTTGCGGCTGTCAATGCCTTCGGCTTTGACCATATCATTTTACAGAGCTCATTGCTTCTTGGCGGACTCCTGTTTTATACGGGAATAACATATCTGTCGTATCGAAAGGCCTGCGCAGATTTTGAGAAGATCGATCTGTAGTAAGGAGGAACGTATGCTGAAAGACAATCTGGTGATGCTTCGAAATCTCCATGGGTTTTCACAGGAAGCGATCGCTGAAAAAATAGGGATCTCCAGACAGGCGTATGCCAAGTGGGAAACCGGTGCGACGATCCCCGATATTGAAAAGTGTTTATCACTGGCAGAAGTATATGGGACGACCATTGACAGCCTGATCAGGACAGAATCCGTGGAAGGACTGGGGATCATTCCACCCGCTCCCAGAGGAAAAAATATCTGGGGTTCTGTTGCCGTAGGCGAAAGAGGTCAGATCGTCATCCCGAAGGGGGCTAGAGACTTGTTTGGACTGACGGGAGGACAGCGCATGGTCGTTCTCAGTGACGAAAATGGAATTGCCCTGATTCCGGAGGAAGTGTTCATGTCGAATATGAGAAACGCAATGGAGCGGAGTCTTGAAAAGCAGGATTAAGGAAGATCTTCTGCTTCCTATAGGGAAGATCTTCTGCTTCCTATTGGGTACAGGTCAGAACTTCTTTTCCTTAACGTGCTAAAAGCATAGAAATATAGGGCCAGAATAGTGTACAATCGTATGCAGAGCTTTCCAGCAATGATATGGAGGTACACAAATGAAAGTTTTAATGATCAATGGTTCCCGTCGTGCAAATGGATGCACTTTTACGGCTTTGAATCTTGTGGCTTTGAGTTTGAAGGAAGAGGGCATCGATTCGGAAATCGTATTTGTCGGTGCGGATGCAGCCAATGGCAAGCTGGCGGAGCTTGTGAAGTCCTTGAAAGAGAAGTGTGCCGGAGCAGATGGCTTTGTATTCGGCGCACCGGTCTACTATGCATCTCCAAGCGGTGAGATCCAGATGGTTCTGGATCGTTTGTTTGGTACAGCAGGGGAGGAGCTGCGGGGAAAGCCGGCAGCAGTTGTAACTTCGGCACGTCGTGCTGGCACGACATCCGCTCTGGATGTCCTGGCAAAGTATCCGTCTTATCTGGAAATGCCGATTATCACATCCGACTATTGGACTATGGTTCATGGTTCGGTGCCGGAAGACGTCATGAAAGACGAAGAGGGTGTCGCTGTTTTAAAGCAGCTTGGAAAACGTATGGCTTATTTCCTGAAGTGCATCGAAGCTGGTAAGGCAGCAGGTATTAAAGCCCCGGCGCCGGCAGTTTATAACAAGACAAATTTTATTCGCTGATTGTTGACAAATAACGAAATCATGTGTAAGCATAGACGAAAAATTCGATATATGAATTCTTTTGAAAATGATGCGTGTTTCTAATGGCTATCAGGCATGTTTTGAGACAAAAAATCGATATATGAATTCTTTTCAAATTGATGCGTGTTTTTTAGGCTTTTTTATAGCATGAAATTCAAAAGATTTTCTATATCGAATTTCATGACCGAAGATGGCCTTTTTCTAGTGAGAAATACGCATGATTTTGAGAAAAAATTATATATCGAATCCTCTATCCTTGTAGGGCACTTCTGATGCACCTCCGATAGCAGGGATAGCCAGGCAAAAAGTCAGTCTACAAAAAAATAAAGTCAGTCTACAAATAAATAGGGATATCACTGGAAAAAAATTTAGCAGCAATTAGAAAAGGGGAGATCATGACAAGTGCACAAATAGGGATCATTATTACAGTCGTTGCCTATCTCATGGGGATGCTTTTGATCGGTATCTGGGCATCGAAGAGTACCAATGATGTCGGGGACTTCTACCTGGGCGGACGGAAGTTAGGCCCTTTTGTTACAGCAATGAGTGCCGAGGCATCGGATATGAGTTCCTATCTCTTAATGGGAATTCCGGGCCTGGCTTATCTGTCGGGAATTGCAGATGCCGGCTGGACGGCTGCCGGTCTCATCGTTGGTACTTATTTGAACTGGCTTCTTGTTGCAAAGCGGATTCGGAAGTATTCCGCCCATCTCAATGCGATCACGATCCCGGATTACTTCAAGAGCCGTTTTCAGGATGAAAGCAATATCCTTTTGTTCATCAGTGCAGCCTTCATCCTGATCTTCTTTGTTCCTTATACGGCATCCGGTTTTGCAGCTTGCGGTAAGCTTTTCGCTTCCCTTTTCGGAGTGAATTATCAGCTGGCCATGATCGTTTCTGCCGTTGTGATCGTCGGTTATACAACGACCGGTGGATTTCTGGCAGCTTCGGAAACAGACTTTGTTCAGTCAATTGTTATGACGGCAGCCTTATTTATTGTTCTGGGCTATGGTATTTCGCAGGCCGGGGGAGTCAATGCTGTGATTGAGAATGCAAAGCAGCTTCCGGGCTTTCTGGATTGGAATGCTACTTATAACAATGCAAGCCATGCGGCAGATTCCTATAATATCTTTCACAAAGTCAGCATGTTCTGTTGGAGTCTTGGTTACTTCGGCATGCCCCACATTTTGCTTCGCTTCATGGCAATTGAAGATCCTGAGAAATTAAAACTTTCCCGGCGGGTTGCATCGGTCTGGGTTGTTTTCTCTCTTGGAATTGCAGTGATCCTTGGTATTGTCGGCCGGGCTATGACTTTGACCGGAACCATGAAGAATCTTGTGGATGCTTCGGATCCGGCCAGTTCCGCCAAGGCAGAGACTTTGATTGTTGTTCTGGCGGATCATATCAGTAAGAATGGTGCCCTGTTTGCCTTGATCGGCGGTATCATCATTGCCGGCATCCTGGCTTCTACCATGTCAACGGCAGATTCGCAGTTGATTGCAGCTGCATCGGCGGTTTCCGAAAATATCATTCAGGGTGTCTTCCATGTGAAATTGAGTGAGAAGATGGCCATGTTCATTGCCCGAGCAACCCTGATTCTGGTGGCCGGTTTTGCCATTTTCATTGCATGGAATCCCAACAGCTCGATATTTAATATCGTATCCTTCGCCTGGGCCGGTTTCGGCGCTGCCTTTGGACCGATCATTCTGCTTTCGCTTTTCTGGAAACGGATGAATCGATACGGTGCCATCGCCGGTATGCTGTCCGGTGGCATCATGGTCTTCGTTTGGAAATATCTGGTGCGCCCTCTGGGAGGCTTCCTGAATCTCTATGAGCTGGCTCCGGCATTTCTGGTTTCTATCCTGGTTGTGATCCTGGTAAGCCTTTTAACACCGGCTCCGGACAGGAAGATCGTAGAGGATTTTGAAGCGGTCAGGAAAGAATTATAAGAAGAGGTTTTAGATTCAGATGACAAAAGACGGAAAAGCCTGCCCCTATCAGAAAAAGTGCGGCGGCTGTGATTACATCGGCATCCCCTATGAGAAACAGCTGGCAATAAAGCAGGCCATGGTAGAGAAGTTTTTGATGCCGGTCGTGAAAGATTCGAAAGGCCCCAAAGGTTCGAAAGGCCCCAGGGGATCCCAGGCTTCTAGAGCCTCCCAGGATCGAAGCGGCCGGATCTTACCGATCCTTCCTGCCGGGCATCCGCTCTATTATCGCAATAAAGTCCATGCGGTCTTCGCCTGGGGCAGAGATAAGAAGATCCATCGAGGCATCTATGAGAAAAAGAGTCATCGGGTCGTGGACGTGAAAGGTTGTTTTCTGGAGGACCGGACAGCAGATGCCATTATAGAAGAGATTCGGCATCTCATGCCGTCCTTTCGTATGCGGCCTTACGATGAGGACCTGGGCAGAGGATTCCTTCGCCATGTCCTGGTTCGTCGGGCTTCTCGCGGCTATATGGTCGTCCTCGTGACAGGCGATGTCATTTTCCCCGGGAAGAATAACTTCGTCAAGGCCCTTCGCCAGAAGTTCCCGGAGATCGTTACCATCGTTCAGAATATCAACATGGCCCGAACCAGCATGGTCTTAGGCGAGCGCAATATCACCCTGTTCGGCAGAGGCTATGTCGAGGATGACAGCCTGGGCCTGACCTTCCGGATCTCGCCGTCCTCTTTCTTCCAGGTGAACACGGAACAGACCAGGCGCCTGTATGACCTGGCGCTTGAGGCTTCCGGTCTGACCGGAAAAGAGACCGTGATCGACGCCTATTGCGGGACCGGAACGATCGGCATGTTCATGGCAAAATCGGCTTCCCATGTCATTGGTGTAGAGCAGAATCCGGCGGCCGTTCGGGACGCCATCAGTAATGCCAGGACCAATCAGATCTCGAATATCCGTTTTTACCGCGAAGATGCCACGGCTTTCTTAAGAGATCTGGCACAAATGGAGACCGATGCGAGAACTTCCCTTCTTTTTGGGAAGTCAGCTCCGGACGTCTTGTGTATGGATCCGCCGCGGGGAGGCAGTACGAGGGAGTTCATACATGCAGTCCGTGCGATGCAGATTCCGCGGGTGGTCTATATTTCCTGCGGGATCGAGAGCCTGGCAAGAGATCTTATGGACTTTCGCAAAGCAGGATATCAGATCGAGACCGTTCAGCCTGTTGACATGTTTCCGCAAACCGAAGGGGTAGAGAATGTGGTCCTCTTAAGAAAGAAAGGGAAGGACTGATTTCTTTCCAACAAGGTTTGTTTTATGAAGCTATGAAAGGAATTTGGATGGAAAACAGATACCAATATCAGAACTTTGATTCGGATGCCTACCGCTTTGATCCGGCCGGGAAGACTCTGGCGGAAAGTTTCGGACCCTTTTCCCATCTGCCCCAGGTGATCACCCTGGTTTTGACCCTCCTTTTGTTGTACTGGCTATCGGGTTATATTTTTATTGGAGCACTTTCGCCTTGGATCCTTCTGCCTGCTGCGTTTGGACTGTTTTTTATTTTTCTGGGACTTCGTCTGATCATAGCCCATATTTTCCGCGGAATGGCGGAAAAACTTTCCATGAAAGGAAAGCACGACTATGATCTCTGGTTTTATCATAAGACGTTGTGGAAACGCCCGGTGACTGCCAATCAGGCACTGATGTCCATGGCAGCCATTGATATTCTGATGTCAGAGATGAAGCTTTCCAAACAGGCTTTGGATGAGATCGACAGGGAGATCCTGTCGGATAAGGAATTGAAGATCTACTATCTCTTCCGCTTAATTGCTGCAATTCAGTCGGGTTCGGACCAGGTAGAAGAGATGTATAAGGCCTATAGCAGCATTCCTTTCGAGGAAAATCCCTATCAGGAGAAGACCTTCTTCCCGACGGATGAGACGGTTGCCCGCTGGGTCGTCGGCAATGGATATGTCAGCGCCCAGGCACAGGAAATGAGAGACGCAGTCCGGTCCATTCAGAAGAAACCGAAGTGGGATATGGGCTTTCTTGGGATTTCCCGTGGACTGCTTTTGATCTTTCTTTCCTTTCCTGTTCTTTTTACCGGCTTGGATCTCGCTCTGTTCCGGGGACACGGCTGGTATTTCTATCCGGCTTTTGGAATCTTCGGAGCTGTCATCTCAGCTTTGATCGTTCTCTGGCTTCTCTATCATACTACGAGACTCCGGCTGTATCGTGCAGCGAACCGGGGAGCAAGAAAACAGGAAAAGGTTAATTTTTCGTCCTTCCGAAAGATGTGGAAGAAACGGAAAATGCCGGAGGAAGCGCTTGAGGCGGAGGATGCGTCAAAGACTTCGGAACAGCATGAAGATGCGGGGATGTCTGAGGATGGGGAACAGCCAAAGAAAAAGACAGGCTGGTTTTCCAGGGAAGAGGAGGATCCTGATTCGGATGAGGAGTGGAATCAGGCAAGAGACAGGGAAGAAGCAGAGCCGGAAAGGAAGTACCCTGATTCCCTTTCTTCTGCCTCTTCTTCAAATACGAAGAAAGAACTCTATTGGAGCGATGACAAACTGAAGATTCGAAAACTTGTCACCTATCCCTTCATGGGAATTCTGGCATTCGTTTTTGCAGCTTTGCTTCTGATTACAGCCGGTGAGCCTTTCCTTCAGATGGGAAGACAGAGGAAGGTGAACGCCGAAGAAGAGAATGTAACGATTGCTTTACCGGGGCAGCCGCTTCTCAGCTCATCTTTTTCCATCTACCACTGGTCCTTCTGGTATCTTGCCATAGCGAATGGCAGGAAAGATGTGAAGATAGGGAAGAACTCCGAGAATTCCAAGGACTCCGGTGATCTCTATTTCCGGACGACAGATTCGGTCCTCATGCAATACTGGCCGGATGCAATCGAGCTGGATCCACAAGCAGATCAAAGTTCTATCAAGAGCAGAGCTTCGTCGTCCAAGAATTCCGGTCAATCCGCCGATTCAGATCGGTCCAAGGCTTCCTCCGAAGATTCGGATACAGAGAATTCGGATACGGAGGAAAATGATCTTACGGATTCCGATGACCGGGATGAGGGGGAAGATGAGACGGATTCGGAGAAAGGGGATACCGACGCAGATTCCTCGGAAGGGACAGACCCGGTTCAGAAAGCCATGTCTCTTGTCTTTCAATATCTGAAGGAGAATTCTCCTTATCCCAATATGGGACTGTCTTATGGAACGACAGCGAAGGGGGACAGCTATGCTGTGATCGGTCGAACGACCGATACACAAGGATCCGCCAGTCGAAAAGTGGAGTATCAGCTCTATGTCAATGGCAGTCGAAATTCCGATGTCATCGAAATCGTCTGCGAAAAAGTCTATGGCGAAAGTCTGCAAGATGCACAAATCATGGGATTTTACCGTGTCGATCTGGAATCGGAATCGGTGACGGATGAACATAGGACGAGCTGGTAGGGAGGATTGATGCAGATGCTTGCTTTCGAATGAACGAGACATGAATCTTACAAAATGCAGGGGGAAGGAAGATGATAAAATTTCTTCCGGATCGTTCAGATTTTAATGCATATTTGACCGCGCTGTGATATTGTTTTCTTGGATCCAATCATGCAGACAAAAAGCTTATCAAAGCGGAAGTTACAGTCTTGGAAGGGAGGAATTATGATTATTTTTTTAGTCATCATCGCGATTATTATTTTGATCTTGATCCTGGTTAATATCCGGATCGTGCCCCAGGGCAAGACCTTCATTATTGAACGTCTGGGTAAGTACAAGGAGACCTGGGCTGCCGGACTTCATGTGAAGACACCTTTTATCGAACGTGTTGCAAATGTCATTTCCATGAAGGAGCAGGTTTTGGATTTTCCTCCTCAGGCTGTGATCACCAAGGATAATGTCACCATGCAGATCGACTCGGTCGTATTCTGTAAGGTTTTCGATTCCAAGCTTTTCACCTATGGTGTGGAGTCTCCGATGTCCGGTCTTCAGAACCTGTCTGCTACGACCCTTCGAAATATTATCGGTGATATGGAGCTTGACCAGACTTTGACCAGCCGCGAGGTCATCAATGGTAAAATGCAGACCATATTGGATGAAGCAACCGATGCCTGGGGGATCAAGGTTACGAGAGTTGAGATCAAGAACATCCAGCCGCCCAAGGAGATCGAAGAGGTCATGACCAAGCAGATGCGGGCAGAGAGGGAACGCCGTCAGACGGTTCTGGAAGCACAGGCCCATCAGGAGGCTGTTGTCAGCCGGGCTGAAGGTGATAAGAAAGCCAAGATCCTGGCTGCCGAAGCAGAACGTGATGCGCAGATCGCACTGGCAGAGGGACGTGCCAAGTCGGTGAAGATGGTCTATGAGGCCGAAGCCGAGGGCTTGAAGAAATTGAACGAAGCAAATATCGGTGAATCCGTTCTGAAACTGAAGGGGATCGAAGCCCTGAAGGAAGTTTCTGACGGACGTGCAACGAAGATCTATATGCCTTCGGATATCGCGAATGCAGTAAGTTCACTCGGTCTGGTCGGGGAAGCTCTGGGCATTGGTGATCATACACCAATCGATACGGCTGCCAAGCCGAAAAAGGAAGACCCAAATGATCCCTGCATTAAACCTGAGACCGGCAAAGGAGGCCGGGACGCGGCCAGGACAACGGAAGCGATTGAGGATTCCGTGGAAGGACATGGCGAGCACCTATGCAGCCATTGCGGACAGATGACGCCGGACAATGAGACCTATTGTATTCATTGCGGCCAGAAGCAGTGATGAACCGGAGGATTCCCTGCAGCCGGACACAGTAATGAACCAGAGGATTCCCTGCGGCCGAAAGCAGTAATGAGCCAGAGGATTTCCTGTGGCCGGACGCAGTCCGGTCCTTGATCCGAAAACTGATCACATAAGAAAGATGGGCAAGGGAGCCTTTTTTAAGACTTCCTTGCCTTTTATCGGCAAATTCCGAAGAATGTAACCCGTCAACCAGTTGGGAGAGTATGAAATGAAGATCTTTAATTCCAGATTCCACAGCCCGGATCCTTCTCGTGGAGCCGTTTCCCCGGCAGGGGATGGATCCAATGAGAATAGTCAACCGAATATTATCGAACTTCGTCATGTTGTGAAACAGTATGAAGACAACGGTTTTATTGCCGTAGAAGACTTCACATTGGATGTAAAGAGGGGGGAATTTGTTACCTTTCTTGGCCCGAGTGGCTGCGGTAAGACAACAACGCTTCGTATGATTGCGGGATTTGAACTCCCGACTTCCGGAGAAATCCTTCTGAACGGCAAGTCCATCACCAATCTGCCGCCCTATGAGAGACCCATCAATACGGTTTTCCAGCGTTATGCGCTCTTCCCGCATATGAATATTTATGACAATATTGCCTTTGGTCTGAAGCAGAAGAAAATGCCCAAGGATCAGATCGAAAAGAAGGTGAAAAGGATCCTCTCTCTGGTCGATCTCGAGGGCTTTGAAGACCGGGCCGTTTCCACCCTGTCCGGCGGCCAGCAGCAGCGAATCGCAATCGGCCGGGCCTTGGTCAACGAGCCGGAGATCCTGCTTTTAGATGAGCCTCTGGCAGCCCTGGATCTTAAAATGCGTCAGGAAATGCAGTTGGAACTTAAGGCCATGCATGATAAGCTGGGCATCACCTTTATCTATGTCACCCATGATCAGGAAGAAGCCTTGACCATGTCGGATAAGATCGTTGTCATGAGTGAAGGAAAGATCCAGCAGATCGGCACACCGGAAGACATCTATAACGAACCGAAAAATATCTTTGTCGCAGACTTTATCGGCGAGTCCAATATTTTCAGCGGCCTGATGACAGGAGAGAAGCAGGTCCGTTTCTGCGGTGGAGCTTTCGAATGTCTGGATGATTTCCCTCAGGGAACCCATGTCACCGCAGTGGTTCGTCCGGAGGATATCGAGATCGTAGCCCCGGAAAAGGGAACCATACGGGCTGACGTGATCGGTGTGATCTTCAAGGGCATGCATTATGAGATCACCATGCAGTCCGGAAAGAATGAGATCGTCGCAAGAACGACAAAGTCGCAGAAGGTCGGCGATCATGTTGGTATCTGTCTGGATCCGGACGGGATCCATGTCATAAAAGCGGAAGATAATACCAATACCTTCCCGGTAGATATCAATAAGGATCAGAGACTTTCTTATAATGATACCCTGCTGCACGTGAGCTTGACCAACCTGCTTCCGGGATCGAAGCGCAGGGAAGACGGGACCATATTGGATGCCCAGGGCGAGGAAGTTGATTTCGACCGCATTCGTGTTCTTGCATCCATTCAGCCGGGTGATATTGAAATGACCGATGATCAGGAAAAAGGTCTGGAATATGGCAATATCTCCAATCTGATCTATGAAGGTGACCACTATCTCTATATCGTTCATACTGATTCCGAACAGGACTTTGCCGTCTACGATGAAGACCTCTGGAATATGGGTGACCGGGTCGGCCTGATCATGCCGACGGATAAGATGAAATTCTCGGTCACCAGGAGAAAGTGAGATCATCCATCTCATGGCCATCTCCTAGCCATTTCATAGACAGAAGGATCGACCGGCTGCAGCAGATGGAATGCTCAGATCTCTGGTCGTAATCATTGAGTAACCACAGGAAGGAATGAGAGAAATGCGTTTTTCCAGAAAAAATCTATGCATTCCTTATGCACTTTTTCTCCTTTTATTTGTAGCGGCGCCGCTTCTGGTGCTGTTTTTCTACGCTTTTACTGATGGTACGGGCCGGTTTACATTTGATAATCTGACCGGTTTCTTCACCAATCCCAATACCATAGGAACTCTGGTTTACAGTCTGGCTCTGGCAGCGGTGACGACTCTTGTCTCAGTCCTTCTGGCTTATCCCCTGGCCTATTTCCTTGCGACCAGCAAGATGAAAACAAAGCATGTTGCCCTGATGATCTTCATTCTCCCTATGTGGATCAATTTCTCCCTCCGCATTACGGCAATGAAGGAAGTCCTGACGGCAATCGAAGGAAATCTGGCTTTCTATCCCTTCTTAAATGCCGTGATCGGAATGACCTATGATTTTCTGCCCTTTATGATCCTGCCGATCTATAACTCGATCGAAAAGCTGGATCCGGCTCTTTTAGAGGCAGCAGAGGATCTCGGAGCTGATCCGAAGAGGGCCTTTGTCCAGGTAACTCTGCCGCTTTCTATTCCGGGGGTCATGAGCGGGATTTCTATGGTCTTTCTCCCGGCCATGACCAACTATGTGGTCCTGGATATGCTTTATAACAAGACTTATATCATGGGCTCCCTGATCGGAAGTTACTTCGCAGCCTATAACTGGAATGGCGGATCCATGATTGCTTTGATCCTTCTCGGTATCATTTGTCTCTTTACATTCTTCAGCGACAGCAAAGAGAAGGATACGATCAGAGGAGGTGCACGGTTTTGAAAGAGAAGAAATTGGGAATCGGCCGGGCAGTATTCTTTGTCATCATGCTTCTGGCCCTCTATTTCCCCATCCTGATCCTTGCAGTCTATAGTTTTACCAGTGCCACCAATCTCGGTGCCATCCGGGGTTTTTCCATGCAGAACTATGTGACGCTTTTTACAACGCCGGAGCTTAGAGACATGATCATAGGAACCCTTCTTCTGGCCCTCGTCTCCGCTTTGATCTCTACGGTTTTAGGCAGTATGGGAGCCATCGGCTCCTTCTATTCCGGCAGGAAAATGAAGGCCATGATCCATGGCTTAAACCAGATCCCGGTCATCAATGCAGATGTCGTAACGGGCTTTTCCATGTGCGTTCTGCTGGTCGTCGTCCTTCATATGAATAAGGATTCTTATCTGCCCCTGATCATCGGTCATGTGGTATTGTCCGCACCCTTTGTCTATCTGTCGGTCCTCCCCAAGCTGAAACAGCTGGACTCCAGCCAGTACGAAGCAGCGCTGGACCTCGGAGCAAAGCCTGGCCGGGCCATCCTCCAGGTCATTCTGCCCCAGCTCATGCCCGGCATCATTTCGGGCTTCGGTCTGGCTGTGACCCTGTCACTGGATGACTACTTCATTGCAACTTACACAAAGCCTGCGACATTCAATACCATTTCGACCTATGTCGTCAATGCGACAAAGGGATCCCAGACCACGATCAAAACGGCACTCTGGGCCCTGTCGACTCTGATTTTTGTGCTTGTTATTCTGGTAGTCGTGGCTGCAAATCTTTTTGCCCGAAAGACTGAGAACCGCACAAGAAAGGAGGCAGAGCTTCCATGAGAAATATAGACCAGAGCACAAAAGGCCCAAGAGGTCTCGACCGTACAAGCAAGAGAAAGAAGGACCGGAGACCACATCATGCTTTTCATCGCCTTCTGGCTCTCTTTCTGACAATGCTTCTTATTTTCTCCGCTTTATTTTTCCCGTCCTCCAGGGCTGAAGCCAAAGAGGAAAAGAAAAAGACAGATTCCCGGAAGACCATCACGCTCAGAGTCTGCAACTGGGAAGAGTATATGGACGAAGGCGACTGGGATGAATCCGAGGCCATCGATCTCCCTTCCGGCAAGATTATCGGAAAAAAACCCATGATCCGGGATTTCGAGGACTGGTATGAGAAGAATTACGGCGTCAAGGTCAAAGTGGAATATTCGACCTTCGGCACCAACGAAGATCTCTATAATATGCTGACCCTTGGGGACAGCTATGATCTGATCTGCCCTTCGGAATATATGTTCATGAAACTGATCAGCGAGAATAAGCTGGTTCCTCTGTCCAAGAACTTCTTCGACCGGGAGAATCCTTTGAATTATTATACCAATGGCGTATCGCCCTATATTTCGAAGATCTTCCAAAGTCATAAGATCAAGGGTCAGTCCTGGTCCAGCTATGCGGCCGGTTTCATGTGGGGCATCACCGGTATTGTCTATAATCCGAATATGGTAACGGAGAAGGAGGCCTCCACCTGGTCCATCCTCTTGAATCCCAAGTTTAAGAACCGGGTGACCATCAAGGATAGTGTCCGGGAATGTTATTTTGCAGCGGTGGGAGCCCTGGAACATCAGAAACTTCTGGATCCGGATTTTACCGGCGCTTCCGATTATAAAGAGAAGCTGGAAGATATCATGAATGACACAAGTCCTGCAATGATAAAAAGGGTGCAGGACTGGCTTCAGACCATGAAGGACAATGTCTATTCCTTTGAAGTGGATGCCGGAAAAGCGGATATGATTACAGGCAAGGTTGCAGCCAATTATCAATGGTCCGGCGATGCGGTCTATACCATGGACCAGGCCGATGAGGATGATTTCCGGCTGGATTTTGCGGTCCCTGAGGAAAGCACCAATATCTATTTCGATGGCTGGTGCATGCTGAAAAGCGGTATCGGTCATGACCGTGACAAGCAGCAGGCGGCAGAAGCTTTTATCAACTTCGTCTCCCGACCGGACAATGCGATCCGGAATATGTACTATATCGGTTATACTTCCTGTATCTCGGGCGGTTCCGATCCCCGGATCCTGGAGTATCTGAAGTGGAAATATGGACCGAAGGCAGAAGAGAAGCCTGCAGATAACAGCGAGACGGCTGAGGATCCGGCAAAAGACAGCGAAGATTCGCTGACGTCTTATGATCTGTCCTATTTCTTTACCGGCGACGAGACGAAGGAGGATCCTTCTTATGTCCTTACGGTTCCAAAAGAATCGGTAAAGAGGCAGCTGGGTGCTCAGTATCCGAGCAAAGAAGTGATCAGGCGGTCGTCAATCATGCGATATTTCAATCCAAAGCAGAGTAAGGACATTAATAAAATGTGGGTCAATGTCCGCTGCTATAACATTCTTCATATGCCGATCTGGGGCTGGGCTCTTCTGATCCTGTCACTGGTGGCCGCTGCTGTCCTGGTGGTTCGGAAATTTCATGGTGCGCCTCATGCCGGCAAGCAATAAGGCCAGCTGAAAAGACAGCTGGGAAAGAAGGGGATGGAAAGGGTACAGATCCAAGCTTTTGTGAAACATAAACAAAAATTTAACAAAGAATATATGCAGAATTCATAAAAACAATTCGAATTCCAAAGGATATTGTACTTTTTTTCATGACTTACAAGTGTAAAATAAAGCCAGGTTTGCAGACGGAGACCGGGCCGATTCTTTCGATCTGGTCTTTTATTTTGGGAGGTGGTTAGATGGACGCCCTGGTTAAAAATCTCTTGGGCGAATTAAATGTAGAAACTGTTTTTACCATTCCGATTTTCGGAGGGATTCCGATCAGTGAATCCATTGTGGTTACCTGGATCATGATTGCGGCAGTTCTTCTGATCTCCCTTCTCCTTACAAGGAATCTGAAGGTGGACCATCCCGGCAAGGGCCAGCTGGCTCTGGAAGGAGCCGTGCAATGGTTATGGAATTTCTTCCATGACACCATGCAGGGTCAGGGACAGGAGTATTATTACTATCTCATGTCCGTTATGGTCTACATTGGCATCGCCAATCTGATCGGAATCATCGGCTTCAAGCCACCGACCAAGGATATCAATGTCACGGTGGCCCTTTCCCTCTTAAGCATTATTCTGATTCAGGTCAGCGGCTGGCGGAAAAAGGGTGCCAAGGGCTATTTCAAGAGTTATGCAAAGCCCATTGCAATTATTGCCCCTCTGAATGTACTGGAGCTTGGGATCAAACCCCTGTCTCTTTGCATGCGGCTTTTCGGTAACGTGCTTGGTTCCTTCGTTATCATGGAATTATTGAAGCAGGTTCTGCCTGTCTTCTTACCGGTAGTATTCAGTCTCTACTTCGATGTCTTCGATGGCCTGATACAGGCTTATGTCTTCGTTTTCCTGACAGCCCTCTTCATGTGCGAGTCCATGGAAGACAGTTGATTTCTGAAGAGATCGACAAGGAATCGACAAGGAATCAGAAGATCAGTCGAAGAAAACAGAAGAAAACAGAAGTTTATTACAGAAGTAATCAGAAAAGAAAAGGAGAATTTATTATGTCATCCACAATTTTAGTAGCAATCGGCGCAGGTATCGCAGTTCTGACCGGTATTGGTGCCGGCCTTGGCATCGGTAAGGCAACCGCAGCATCTGTTGATGCCATCGCAAGACAGCCGGAAGCAGCTCCGAAGATCCAGACCAACCTCCTCTTAGGATGTGCATTGGCCGAGGCAACCGCTATTTACGGTTTCGTTATCGCACTTCTGATTATCATGGTTCTGAAGTAATTCTTTTCAATGATAGTTGGGCCATGATGGAGTCGGGACAGACCATACTTCATTATGATATTTGATCGAAACGAAGGATACAGGAGGAAAAGCGATGCTTGATATCTCATTTCCTTCCATCCTCTTTACTATTATCAATATTCTGTTCTTCGCCTGGATCATGAAGAAATTTCTCTTCCAGCGGGTCATGAATGTGATAAATGAGAGGCAGAAGCATATTGAGGATCAGTTTGCTGAGGCAGAAGAGAAGCAGAAGTCTGCGGATCAGGCCAGAAGCGAATACGAAACGCATTTGAAGAATGCTAAGATCGAATCTCAGAAGATCATGCAGGAGACCATGGACCGGGCAGAGGCAGAACGCCAGAAGCAGATCAAGGCTACCGAAGATGAGATTTCTGAGATGAAAAAGAAGGCTGCCAATGATCTCCTTCTCGAGCAGGAAAAGGCCAAGAAGGATCTGCAGGCCGATATCTCACGCTTAGCGGTTCAGGCAGCTCGTAAGATTCTGATGGAAGGTCAGGAAGGGCAGAAAGAAAATGAAGGAAGCGGCAATTGAGCAGGCCCGCGCACTCTATGCAGAGGTCCCGGATCGGCAGGAAGTCATGGAATTTCTGGATACCATGAAGCTGACGCCGGCTCTTATGAGACTTTTGGAAGAGCCTGTGATTAAAATGGCAGACAAAAGCCGGGTGATCTTACGTCTCTCGAAAGAGGCCGGATTTTCGGAGAAGATGCGGAATTTTCTCATGGAATTAACCAGGAATCACCAGATCGACCTTCTGGATGAGATTATGGAGGCTTATTCGAAGATCTGGGATTATGAGAACCATTATTTGAAGATCGAGGCCATTTTTGCCAGGGAACCTTCCGATGAGGAACTGAAGGAGGCCAGGGAATACCTGGGCAGGCGCTATCGGTCCAGTCATGTTCAGCTTTGTGTCGAAGTCGACCCTTCGATCATCGGCGGACGGATCCTTCGGACCCGGGGCAGGGAATATGACCAGAGTTACCGCGGCCGGCTGCAGCAGCTGGAAAAATCACTGATCGAGGAGGCATACTAACTTGAGCTCTATTCAGGCACAGGACATTATCTCTATTATTAGAGAAGAAATTGAAAATTTTGACTGGGATCAGAACAGTCGGGAAGTCGGTACGGTCATCTCCGTCGGCGATGGAATCGCCACAATTTATGGGATCGATCATGCCATGTATGGTGAGATCATCCTTTTCGAGAATGGTGAAAAGGGCATGGTCCAGGATATCCGAAGAAATGAGATCGGAGTCATCCTCTTCGGACGTGATGCCGGCATCAAGGAAGGCATGAAAGTCAGCCGGACCGAAAAGAGAGCCGGCATTCCGGTCGGGGATGCTTTTGTCGGCCGTGTGATTAATGCTCTCGGTGAGCCGATTGACGGTAAGGGCGATATCATATCGACCGGTTACAACCCCATCGAGCGTGAAGCACCCGGCATTATCGATCGTCAGCCGGTTGACAAGCCCCTGGAAACCGGTATTCTGGCCATCGATTCCATGTTCCCCATCGGACGTGGCCAGCGTGAGCTGATCATTGGTGACCGTCAGACCGGAAAGACCAGTATCGCGGTCGATACCATCTTAAACCAAAAGGGCAAGGATATCATCTGTATCTATGTCGCCATCGGACAGAAGGCAACGACCGTTGGAAAGGTAGAGCATACCCTCGAAGAAAACGGTGCTATGGACTATTCCATCATCCTCTCTGCAACGGCGGCAGATCCGGCATCCCTGCAGTATATCGCTCCTTATGCAGGAACAGCTCTGGGTGAGTATTTCATGGATCAGGGGAAGGATGTCCTGATCATCTATGATGATTTAAGTAAGCATGCAGTTGCTTACCGTGAGATCTCTCTCCTTTTGGGCAGGTCTCCGGGACGTGAAGCTTACCCTGGCGATGTCTTCTATCTCCACTCCAGACTTCTGGAACGGTCATCCCATCTTTCGGATGCCTGCGGCGGAGGTTCGATGACGGCACTCCCCATCATTGAGACACAGAATGGTGACGTCTCGGCCTATATTTCAACGAACGTCATATCCATTACGGATGGTCAGATCTTCCTCGAGAGCGGACTCTTCTTCTCCGGGCAGAGACCGGCGGTCAATGTCGGACTCTCGGTATCCCGTGTCGGCGGCGCAGCACAGACGAAGGCTATGAAGAAGGCTTCGGGTTCCATCCGTGTCGATCTGGCGCAGTACAGAGAGCTGGAGATCTTCACCCAGTTCGCATCGGATCTGGATCCGACGACCAAGGCAGAACTGGACCATGGTTCTTCCCTGATGGAACTCTTGAAGCAGCCCTTGTCCCATCCTATGAGTATGGCAGAAGAGGTCGTAAGTCTGGTCCTGGCCAACCATAATTTCTTCGACGCGACGCCGAAGAAATTAATCAAGACCGAGCAGGCCAATGTGCTCGATGATTTTAAGAAGCAGCACCGGGTCATCCTGGATGAACTGTCCGAGAAAAAGGTCCTTTCTGAGGATCTGGAGAGAGAGATCGTGGATGCGGCTCTGGCCTTTCGGACGGCTGCCGGACAGATCGAGACACAGCCTAAAGAGCCTTCCGAGGATCCGAAAAACGATCTGAATTCCGATCACAAGGAGGCATAAGATGGCGAGTCAGAAGGAAATCAAAGACCGGATGGCATCCATTCAGCAGACGCTTAAGATCACAAATGCCATGTATATGATCTCCTCCTCCAAGCTCCAGCAGGCGAAGAAGGTTTTGAAGGAGACCGAACCTTACTTCTATGCCTTGAATGATGCCATGTCCCGGATCCTCCGTCATGTGCCGGATATGGAGAGTGTCTATTTCCGGGACTATTCGGACAAGAATCCGGAAGATCTGCTTGTGGGCTATATTGTGGTCACGTCCGATAAGGGTATGGCCGGTGCCTATAACCAGAATATTTTAAAGATCGCAGAGAAGGAGCTTCAGAAGTCCCCTAAGCATAAACTCTATGTCCTGGGGGAGATTGGCCGGCATTATTTCGAATCTCACCATATCCCGATTGACGGGGCTTTTCATTATACGATTCAGAAGCCGACCATGGGCCGGGCCAGAAGGATCGGAGAAGATCTTCTTCAGGCTTATCTGGATGGAGAGATTGATGTCTTACGGATCATCTACACGAGGATGGAAAATTCCGTGACGGAAGTGGCAGAGATGGAAGAGCTTCTTCCTTTGAAGAAGACCGATTTCGAAATGCATCTTCCGGCAGGTGTTGTGATGGAAGATATCACTTTCAAGCCTTCCCCGGAGAAGGTCATGGAGGAGATCGTTCCGGATTATCTGATCGGTTTCATCTACAGCTCCCTGGTGGAATCTTTTGCTTCGGTACAGAATGCCCGCATGATGGCCATGCAGTCTTCTTCTGATTCGGCGAAAAAGATGCTTTCCCAGCTGAGTCTGGCTTACAACCGGGCAAGACAGGCGGCTATAACGCAGGAGATTACGGAGGTTGCCGCAGGCGCGAGAGCTCAGAAAAAGGGAAACTGATTCTGTTGATTCTGTTGATTCTGTTCAAGAAGAGATGCCGGGGATTCGGATGACTTCAGTCAAATCCGGATCCAAACGTTTTTCATCCGAAGGAATGTTCAGAAATGGAGATTCATATGAATAAAGGAAAAATCGTACAGGTCATGGGACCTGTCGTAGACGTTGAATTTGATGAATCACTGCCGCTTCCGGCGATCCGTGATGCTCTGGAAGTGGACAATAACGGGAAAAGAGTTGTCATGGAGGCAGCACAGCATATCGGAAACCACACGGTTCGCTGCATTATGCTTTCTGCTTCGGAAGGCCTTTACCGGGATATGGAAGTGACAGCAACCGGAGCTCCGATTCAGGTTCCGGTCGGTGAAAAGAATCTGGGCCGGCTCTTCAATGTGCTGGGTGAAACCATCGATGGTGGAGACCAGATCAAAGACGAAGAGAAGTGGTCCATTCACCGGGAACCTCCTCTTTATGCAGATGAGAGTACGACTCAGGAAATGCTGGAAACAGGAATCAAGGTCATTGACCTTCTGGCTCCCTATGCCAAGGGTGGTAAGGTCGGTCTCTTCGGCGGTGCCGGTGTCGGGAAAACCGTTCTGATCCAGGAACTGATTCGAAATGTGGCAGAAGAGCAGCATGGCTACTCCATTTTCACCGGTGTCGGCGAGCGTTCTCGTGAGGGTAACGACCTCTGGTCGGAAATGAAGGCTTCCGGTGTTTTAGAGAAGACCGCCCTGGTTTTCGGTCAGATGAATGAGTCTCCCGGAGCCCGTATGAGGGTTGCAGAGACCGGTCTTACCATGGCAGAATATTTCCGTGATGAGGAGCATAAGAATGTGCTTCTCTTTATCGATAATATTTTCCGTTTCACCCAGGCCGGTTCCGAGGTTTCCGCCCTCTTAGGCCGGATGCCTTCCGCTGTCGGTTATCAGCCGACATTGGCTACGGAGATGGGTGCCCTGCAGGAGCGGATCGCGTCAACGAAAAACGGATCCATCACTTCGGTTCAGGCGGTCTATGTTCCTGCCGATGACCTGACGGATCCGGCTCCGGCTACCACATTCGCCCATCTGGATGCGACGACCGTTCTCTCCCGAAAGATCGTAGAACAGGGTATCTATCCGGCCGTTGATCCCCTGGAGTCTTCTTCCCGGATCCTGGAGCCGGACATCGTCGGTCAGGAACATTATGAGACAGCCCGCCGGGTTCAGGAAGTTCTGCAGAAGTATAAGGAATTGCAGGATATCATCGCTATCCTCGGCATGGACGAGTTGGGAGATGAGGATAAGCTCATTGTTTATCGGGCCAGAAAGATCCAGCGTTTCCTCTCCCAGCCCTTCCATGTGGCAGAGCAGTTCACCGGCTTGAAGGGAAAATATGTACCGGTTGAAGAAACCATCCGCGGTTTCAAGGCGATCCTTGACGGAGAGATGGATGACTATCCGGAAAATGCCTTCTTCAATGTCGGAACCATCGAGGAAGTGAAGGAGAAGGCGGAGAGCCTGGAAAAGAGTAGATAAAATGGCAGAGAATACATTCTATATCAAAGTCATTTCCACCGGCGGAGTCTTCTTTTCCGGCAGGGTCAAGAATGCGATCATTCCGGCTTTTGACGGTCAGAAGGGAATTCAGGCCCATCATGAGGATATGGTCATTGCCATTGACGATGGCACCATGCGGATCCAGCCGATCGGACCCGACGGGAAGGACGCAGACTGGATCGAAGTCGTCGTCGGACGAGGCATGGCCTGGATTGCCAATAACCGGGTGCAGATCGTTGTCCAGACGGCGGAACGGCCGGAGGACATTGACATCCGCCGGGCGGAGGAAGCAAGAGACCGGGCCAGAGAACAGCTTCGTCAGAAGCAGAGCATTCAGGAATATTATCATTCCCAGGCTGCTATGTCCCGGGCCATGGCAAGACTTAAGGCTGTCAGTGCCAAGAATCATGACATCTGATTTCGTTTAAGTGATTTCTGTATGAAATAGAAAGAAGTAATTCATGAAAAAACCTCAAGTGGATCCCAGTGTTTTTATTGCCGATGGCGCTGTTGTAAAGGGCGATGTCAAGCTCTCTGAAGGCGTCAGTGTCTGGTACAATGCGACCATTCGTGCAGACCGGGCACCGATCGTGATCGGAAAGAATTCCAATATTCAGGACAATGCGGTCCTTCATGTCGAGGGAGGTGTTGTTCCTTACGGCGTCACCATAGGAGAGGGTGTTACCATCGGTCATAGTGCCATTGTTCACGGCTGCACCGTGGATGATAATACAACGATCGGCATGGGAGCTATCGTATTAAATGGAGCCCATGTCGGCAAAAACTGCATGATCGGAGCCGGTGCCCTGATCCCGCAGAATAAGGTGATCCCGGACAATTCCCTGGTTGTAGGGCTTCCCGGAAAGGTGGTCCGGACCCTGACCGAGGAAGAAATCGAGGCCAACCGGACCAATGCCTTGCATTATGTTGAAGAAGGCCAGGCTTATAAGAAGGATCAGGAAGCCGGAGAATGACCGTAAAAAAGAAGGCGTAAATTTACGCCTTCTTTTTTTAGATCCCGGGAGGGATCAATCCTTTATGCTTTGACGGCATGCTCTTCTAAAATATCATGAATGGCCGCGTGCAGATAGGGTTTACATTTATTCAAAGGGAAGGTCTTCGGATACATGATGCAGCTGTATCCGGCAGATCCGGTCAATTCAATGATCATGAAGATCATGATATCCGGGTCACGGAATTCGCTACCGCTTCTTTTGACCATATCCTGGTAGAGCTTGGCAATGTCCAGTTCTTCCTCATTTGCCAGGGTGATGAGTTCCCTGTTGTCCTCCTGCATGTATTTGGAAAAGACTCCCCAGGACAGGTCCTTATGGAGGAATTCCAGAAGGGGCTTATTGTTCTGAAGAACAGAAAGAATATGATCGACGATGAAAAACATGCACTCCTCGAGTGACATGTTTTTTTTCTTGTCTTTTTCCATCTCTTCCATCAGAGCCTGGTAAGCATCGAGAAAGAGTTCGCCGGCCTTATAAATGACGAGATGATTCCGAATATCGTTTTTATCCTTGAAATAGAGATAGAAAGTCCCCTTGGCGACACCGGCTTTCTCTGCAATATCGGAAATGGAAGTCTTATTGACACCCTTTTCAATAAAGAGTTCGAAGGCCCGATTTAAGAGGGAAGTGCTTTTCTGTTTTTTGTTGGCATCTACTTTTTTACCCATAGTGTATGGAACTCCTGAAAACGCGATTGTTCAGCATATACAATCATCCGTCTTTGTTGTTTTTATTATAATTGATTATTGACTATTGGTCAATTTTGTTTAGAATGGTAAAAGAAAAATGAACATTGGTCAGTTTCGTTTACAATGACAGGCCTGTGGAAAAAGGAAGTCACCTGTGATCGAAGACCTGTCACAAGAAAAAACAAGGAGAGTGAGTGAAATGCAAAAGATTGCGAGAGGAATCGTAAAACTCAGATTCGTTATCCTGGCGCTCGCCATCTTCCTTCTGATTCCTTCCGGAATCGGTTATGTGAAGACGCGGGTCAATTACGATATCCTGACCTATCTTCCCAAAAACATTGAAACCATGAAGGGCCAGGATATCCTGGAGAAGGACTTCGGTACCGGAGCCTATTCCATGTATATTGTAAAAGGCATGGAATACAAAGAGGTTGCTGCATTAAAGAAACAGATCGAGAAGATCCCCCATGTCCAGAATGTTCTCTGGTATGACAGTGTCATGGATATCTCGGTTCCTAAGGAAGTGATTCCCAAGAAATACCGGGCAGCCTTTGACTCGGGTGACGCGACCATGATGTTTATTGTCTTCGATCAGACGACATCGAGTGATGAGACCATGAATGCGGTCAAGCAGATCCGAAAAGTCTCCGGAAAAAGCTGCTTTCTCGCCGGCATGAGCGGGCTGGTAGAGGATACCAAGGAACTGGCCGAGAAGGAGACACCGATCTATGTCATGATCGCCGTTCTCCTTGCTGTCATTGTTCTTTCACTGACCATGGATTCCTATTTGATCCCTATCTTCTTTCTTCTGTCCATCGGAATGGCGATCGTTTATAATCTGGGATCTAATGTTTTCCTCGGGGAGATCTCTTTCATTACCAAGTGTATCGCCGCAGTGCTCCAGCTGGGTGTTACCATGGATTATTCGATTTTCCTCTGGCACAGCTACCTGGAAGAGCAGGAGAACACGAATGGGGACAAGAAGGAGGCCATGGCAAGAGCCATCGCAGCTACCTTCCAGTCGGTCATCGGTTCTTCCGTCACAACCATCGCCGGTTTCATTGCACTTTGCTTTATGAGCTTTACCATCGGCCGGGATCTCGGAATCGTTATGGCAAAAGGTGTTGTCTTCGGTGTCATTGCCTGTATCACGATTCTTCCATCCATGATTCTGGTCTTCGACCGGCCACTGGAAGCAACCAGACATAAGCCCCTGCTTCCGGAATTTAAACGGCTGCCAAAGCTGATTTCCAAGAGATTTTATGTCTTTGGTCTGCTTTTCCTCGTCATCCTGCCATTCGCCCTTTACGGACAAGGCCATACCAAGGTTTACTACAACCTGGGCGGAACGCTTCCGGCAAGCCTTCCCTCCATGCAGGCTTCCAAGGAACTGGATGAAAACTTTACATCGAATACGACTTACATGATCCTCTATAACAAGAATCTCTCCTCGGGCGACAAAGCAGAGATGCTGTCTAAGCTCCAGGATGTCAAGGGCGTGGATAAGGCCATCGGATTGAATACTTTCGTCGGACCTTCTGTTCCGGAGAATATGATCCCGCAGAAAATAAGAACCATGCTCCAGAGTGATAAATATGAGATGGCTCTGATCACATCGAAGTATAAGGTTGCAAGCGATGCGGTCAACAATCAGATCACAAAGGTCAATAAAATTGTAAAGTCATATGATACCAAGGCCATGGTCGTCGGCGAGGCGCCTTGTACCAAGGATCTGATCCGGATCACCAACCGGGACTTCCAGATTGTAAACTGGGTCTCCATCGGACTGGTCTTCCTGATCATCGCTGTTGTATTGAAGTCGATCAGCCTTCCTTTCATTCTGGTTGCCGTCATCGAGTTTGCCATCTTTATCAATATGGGAATTCCTTTCTATACCGGGACGACCCTTCCCTTCGTAGCATCGATTGTTATCGGTACGATTCAGCTGGGTTCCACGGTTGACTATGCGATCCTGATGACGACCCGGTATTTAAGAGAGAGAAATAACGGCCTGGGCCGGACGCATGCAACGAGAGCTGCACTGGCAGCTTCCATGAAATCCATTATTGTATCGGCTCTGTCCTTCTTCGCTGCAACCTTCGGCGTCGGCATGATCTCCAGTATCGATATGATCGGATCTCTTTGTTCTCTGATGGCAAGAGGCGCACTGATCTCCATGGCCGTTGTAATCCTGGTTCTGCCGTCCATGTATATGATCTTCGACCCTCTGATCATACGGACCACAGCCAAATGCCATGGCGCAAGAGAGTATGACAGACAGAAGAAACTGCGTCAGACAGAGGCAGAGAATGCTTAAGTAAATGGAAGTGAGGTTCATTATGAATAGAAATCAAAATATCAAGAGAAATGTAGAGCGAATCGCAGCAGGTGCCCTGGCAGCGGCAGTCGGTTTCGGTGCAACCGCCTGTGGTGCTGTCGGGACCAAGGCAAGTGCCGCATCCAAGGATTCTTTAAAGGCGACAAAGGAAAAGCTCGAAGACACCATGGAAGTGTCAACATCCTTCGGCGACAAGGCTGACCAGGATGCGGAAAAGCTCGAGACGGTCTATGTTTCTGCGGATGCAGACGGAAGCACCAAGGATGTGACCGTATCGAACTGGCTTCGGAACTATTCCGGCAAGGACAAGATCGAGGATAAGACCGACCTGTCCGATATCAAGAATGTCAAGGGCAACCAGAAGTTCACCAAGGGCTCAAACGGAAGCCTGACCTGGGATGCTGACGGAAAGGACGTATTCTATCAGGGTAAGACCAAGAGTCAGCTGCCGGTCGGCGTTAAGGTCAGCTACAAGCTGGACGGCAAGGACATCGAGCCTGAGGATCTGGCCGGAAAGAGCGGCAAGGTCACGATTCGTTTCGACTATACCAATACGGCTAAGACAGATGTTACTGTGGATGGACAGAATAAAGAAATGACGGTTCCTTTCGCCATGATCTCCGGCATGATTCTGCCGTCGGACCACTTTTCTAATATTACAGTCACAAACGGCAAGGTCGTAAGCGATGCCGATAATAACATTGTCATGGGTGTTGCCCTGCCGGGTCTGTCGGATGCCCTGTCCATCGACCGGTCAAAGTTAGACCAGCTCGGTGTCAATTCCGAGACCTCCATTCCGGATTATGTCGAGATCACGGCAGATGCCAAGGATTTTGAGCTGGGACTGACCATGACCATGGCATCCTCCAACGTCCTTTCGGATCTGGGCTTCTCTGATTATGACAATTCGGAAGCTTTCAATCAGATCAGCGGTGATATGGATAAGCTGGAATCCAGCATGAAACAGCTGATCGATGGCGGAAACAAGGTCAAAGACGGAACAGCTGCTCTAAAGGAAGGCAGTGCTGCCTTAAAAGACGGCGTCAATGCTTATACCTCCGGGGTCGGCCAGCTGACAAAAGGCACAAAGACCCTGAATGACAGTATCTCTGACCTGACAGATGGTTCGAAGAAACTGTCCGATGGTGTCAAGCTCTTGAAGCAGAAACTGTCCCAGGCCCAGAGTTCTGATGATGTGAAGAAGATCCAGTACTTATATCAGACTTATCTGGGGATCTATAATCAGTTGATGGATCCGAACGGGGATTTTGCAAAGGCGAAGGCAAGCGTTGGAACTTTGGCAGGTCTTCAGTCGCAGATGACAAATCTTCAGAATAGTATTCAAGGTATGGATGCAAAAACTCTGCTGAATCAGCAATTGACCAAGGCAGCACTAAGTGAAGTGAATACCCTGCTTGAGAATAAGCAAGGTGAGTTGATTAAGAGCATTAAAGCTGGATATCAGGCAGCATATAAGAAAGCCACGTTCCAGACCAAAGATCTTTCAGATGATGAAGCCAAGATGATCCTGTCCTATGCGATGATTCAGGAAGCTCAGGAATTACAGAAGAGAGGAAAAACACTTACTTTAGACGATCTTCAAAGTGATGCATTCCAGAAATCTTTTGGCGAGAAGGTGACGCAAGCTGTTCAGGCATATCTTATGGATAACTTGAATCATACAACTACTGTAAAGGGTACGGTTTCTCAGTATGGCGAAAAAACACAGCAAGCCTTGAATCAGGCGATTCAAGAACAAATATCGGCACAGGTAAAAGATGCTTATCAGCAGACTGTGGCAGCAGTCAAAGCGACCATAAATCCTGCCAATCCTGATATGAAAGATCCGGAACTGTCTCAGAATGCAGAATTAATTACCAAGATTGCTATAAAGAATGCCATGGACAAAGGGGAAATATTCACCTCTGATTTTATGAAGCCAGATGGAAAGTTCCAGAACCTCTATCTTGTGCCTGTAGCAAATACTCTTTCCGGTATGCAGACCAATGTCCAGAAGGCTCAGGGTATCTCAGTGGCAGAAGCTAAAAAAGAACAGCCTACGCGTGGATATGAAAATATTAAAGGTGACAACGACCTGGATAAAGAGAATACGGCATGGCTTGCAGCAACCGGAATGACCAAGACAGAATGGACTTACTTGTCAACATGGAGCCGTATTACCGATGATAAGACCGCCAATACAGGTGCCGAGTATATTGTAAAATATAAGGCTTTTATGGAAAAATTCAAAATGCTCCAGACAGCTTACCAGAGTGTTCAGAGTAAGCTTGCAGAACTTTCCAATGGCGTAGATCAGCTGGATGCCGGAGCAAGTCAGCTCATGGATGGAATCAGTAACCGTCTGGCTCCTGGTGTCCTGCAGCTTTATAACGGTGCAGCAAAACTGGATGCGAACTCTGCAGCACTGAATAAGGGAGCTCTTCAGTTGTATGAGGGAGCAGGTCAGCTGGCAGATGGCAGCACAACGCTTTCCAATGGACTGGTTCAGTTCAATGATGAAGGCATTGCAAAACTTTCCGAGGCATTTACCGGAGAAGTTTCTCAGTTTGCGGATCAGTTGAAGGCTGTTGATGATGCCGGGAAGAACTATACTACATTCTCCGGAAAAGCAGATGATATGAATTCTTCTGTGAAGTTCATCATTGAGACCGATGAGATCAGTAAGGACGATAAGAAATAATTCAACTCCCAGAAGAAACGGCCGCACGAAGATCGTGTGGCCGTTTTTTTCTGTCAGGAACAGAATTTCCCAATGGGCATGGAAGTTTCTTTGCATGGTTTTCCTCCTAAAAAAAAGCAGCCGTAATCAGACAGTCATGGTACAATATCAAGCAGGAGGTAATACTTATGGCACGACTTCTTCCTGTTGGCAAACAGAATTTTAAGAATATCAGAGAGAATGGCTATGTGTATGTCGATAAGACCAGATATGTATGGGAGCTGGCCAGTACCGGTCTGTCCTATTTCCTTTCACGTCCCAGGCGATTTGGAAAAAGTCTGTTTGTTTCAACACTTGAGAGCTATTTTTCTGGAGACAAAGAACTGTTCAAAGGACTTTATATCGAAGATAAGGAAAATGCTCGTGGTGAGGAAGCCTGGGCGAAGTATCCAATCATCACATTTTCTTTGTCAGGAGGTCAGTACAATACAGAAGAAGGACTTGGCATCAAGTTGGGCCAGGCACTTGATGTAGTGGAAGAGAAATACGGACTTAAATATTATGACGCTGATCTCTCCGGACGCTTTGAAAATATCATTCGAAAACTTTATGAGAAAACCGGTCGTCAGGTAGTTGTGCTTGTTGACGAATATGATAAGCCCCTGCTTTCCACTATGACTTCGAATCCTTTGCAGGAAGAGAAAAATCGGCAGTTATTCAAGGTTTTTTTCTCTGTGTTAAAGGACATGGATGGTTATCTGAAATTTGTAATGTTTACGGGTGTAACAAAGTTTTCTAAGTTGTCAGTTTTTTCGGATTTGAATCAACTGAAAGACATTTCTATGGATAAGAGATATTCCGGTATCTGCGGGATCACAGAAGATGAACTGACCGAGGTATTTCAACCTGAAATAAGATCACTAGCTGCAGAGCAGAAGATGTCTTATGAACAATGCATGGAAGAACTGGCAAAGATGTATGATGGTTATCATTTCTCTGTCGGCGGAGTCGGGGTGTATAATCCGTTTTCCATACTTAATGCATTTGACGAGAGGAATTTCGGTAGTTATTGGTTTGAGACAGGGACACCAGATTTCCTGATAAAGAAACTGGAATCTTCCAGATTGCCATTGAACCAGCTGACAGATGGAGTGAGTGCAACAGAATCTGCATTGATGAATTATCGGGGAGATGACCCGGATCCCGTTCCACTATTTTATCAGTCGGGATATCTGACAATTTGCGGATATGACAGCCGCTTCAGAAACTACAAACTGAGGTTTCCAAATGAGGAAGTGAAGTATGGATTTTTAGAATCCTTAGCAAAATCAGTCCTTGGCGATGGCCCCCAGAATAATCCACTTGCGTTGGATCAGCTGATTCTGGACTTGGAGAGTGGAAATCTGGACTCTTTCATGGATAGATTGACCGCGCTTTTCGCATCCATTCCTTATCCGGAAGGGAAAACCCCTCCTTACGAGGGTGAGTGGTCCAGACAGATTTATCTGATTCTGTCACTGATGGGAGCCTATGTCCAGTGTGAAGTGCACATGGCGACCGGCCGTGCTGATTGTGTAGTGCAAACTTCTGACTATATTTATGTTTTTGAGTTCAAACTGGATACATCGGTTGAAGATGCTATGGCGCAGATCAATGACAGGGGTTACACCATTCCTTATCTGGCTGACAGTAGAAAATTATATAAAGTGGCAGTCGTATTTTCTACAGAACAAAGAAATATCTCTACCTGGAAGAAGTCGCTGTAAAAATACTTATCATATTTAGAAAGGCGGGAAAATCCTATGTCTGGTTCTTTGGAAGAAGAAATGAAAAGCAATGCCGTTGATGAGCATATCAAGAGAAATCGTATGAGAGAGAAGAAGATCGAAGGCAGGAGGCGGAGAAAAAAAGTCTTTACGACTTTGATTGTTATCGCTTTAGTCCTTATCATCGGTGGTGCTTTTATTAATCAATATGTGATCGGCCCCATGAAGAAAAAGGCTGCAAAGCAGATCGCAGTTTCCGCTTTCGAGCAGGCTCTGGAGCAGGCCGGCGTATCAGATGATGTGAAATCACAGGCCGAGCAGATCGTAAACTCTATGTCGGAGGAAGATCAGAAGAAGATCGAAACGATCATTGACCACCATTCCAATCCGGCGCAGGCTGCTAAGGCTATGCAGATCTATAAGTCTGAGGGTACCTCCGGCCTCAAGTCTTACGCCAAGGAGATCCTGACCGAGCAGGAGGAGAAGGAGATCAAGTCACTCTACGAGAAATATAAGGATGTTATCTATTGAAGAATATAAATGATCATAAGAATCCTCAGGATGACCTGAGAGGGATCCTTTCAAAATTGCAAAGTGGCGAACTCACCGTGGACGAAGCGGAACTTGCACTTCGAGAGGAACCCATCATCGAGTTGGGCTATGCCAAGGTGGATCTCCATCGTAAGGTGCGCCAGGGCGTGTCCGAGGTGATCTATGGCGCCGGGAAAACCGCTCGGGAGATCGCCGGCATCATCGAAACGATGGTATCTCACAAACAGATGCCGATCCTTGTGACCCGTCTCGATCCTGAGAAATATAGATCGATCGAAGAGCTGCTTGGCAGCGATGGTCTGCATTTCCATAAGGAGGCCGGGATCCTCATCGTTGGAGATATGCCGGAAAAACGCTATCGCGGCAAGGTTTTGATCGCCTGCGGGGGAACATCGGACATTCCGGTCGCAGAAGAAGCGGCGCTGACGGCAGAGGTCTTAGGCCTTTCGGTCCAGCGGCTCTATGATGTCGGCGTTGCAGGCATTCACAGGCTGCTGTCCCACACGGAGGACATCCTGAAGGCCGATGTGATCATTGCCTGCGCGGGTATGGAAGGCGCGCTGGCAAGTGTCATCGGAGGCCTGGCGGATTGCCCGGTGATCGCTGTGCCGACCAGCGTCGGTTATGGCGCTTCTTTCCAGGGCCTTTCGGCGCTTCTTGCAATGCTGAATTCCTGTGCCAGCGGGATCACGGTTGTGAATATTGATAATGGTTTTGGCGCGGCCATGGCAGCAGTAAAGATTCTGCGGAGAGTGGAGCAATTAGACTTAGAAAAGGCAGCAAAGTGAAGAAAATACTCTATCTGGATTGTGGAATGGGTGTCGCCGGCGACATGCTGTCGGCGGCTTTTCTGGACCTTCTGGCTGAAATGAGAGCGAATGAGCATTCCGCGAAATCACAGGTCATTCAGGATCTGCTTGGTGAGCTGAATGCAATCGGTATTCCAAAAGTCACATTTGAAGCGGAGAATGCAGTACGCTGCGGTATTCTCGGCCTTCATCTGGTCGTACGTGTTTCCGGGGAGGAAGAAACTGTGGATGCCCATCCCCATCCCCATACTTCAACCCATTCTCAAATGCATACTCATACGAATTCTCATTCGCATTCTCATCGTACCTTGGCGGATGTGCTCAAGATCATCGAAGGGCTGAAACTTCCAAAAGAAGTCCGCTCGCAGGTCATCTCTATTTATCAGACGCTGGCAGAGGCCGAAAGCCACGCCCATGGTATGGAGGTCTCTGAAATTCATTTTCACGAAGTCGGCCTCATGGATGCGATTGCAGATATTACCGCATCCGCTTACCTTTTGAACCTCATCCATCCGGATCAGGTCATCGCGAGCCCTGTTCGGACAGGCTTTGGAGAGGTCCACAGTGCCCATGGCATCCTGCCGGTTCCGGCACCGGCAACCGCCTTTCTCCTCCGCGGCATCCCGACTTATGCCGGGAATCTGCAGGGAGAAATGTCGACCCCGACCGGGGCAGCCTTACTGAAAACCTTCGTGTCCTCCTTCGAGGAGCAGCCCGTAATGACCGTAAAGGCCATAGGCTATGGCATGGGAAAGAAGGAATTTCCCCGGGCCAACTGCCTGAGAGCTATTTTCGGTGAAGCCGATTCTCTGGGAAAATCTGATCCGACAGATTTCAGGGAAAACAGAATTCTTGAAAATTATAATTCGGCAGGTCAGACGAAAGACAGAGTTTCAGCAGAAAAGCCGGGAGAAAATATTTCTACGGAAACAGAAGAAGGAAACTTGCAGGACCAGATCATCCGCCTGGAATGCGATATCGATGACATGACAGGAGAGGAGCTGGGCTTTGCCATGGACCGGATCTACGAGGCCGGTGCCAGGGAGGTTTTCTACAGCCCGATTCAGATGAAAAAGAACCGGCCGGGAATTCTCCTTACGGTTCTGACCAGACCCGGCGAGAAGGAAAATGTGGTCCGGTCTATATTTAGCCATACGACCACCATCGGAATCCGGGAAGAGGTCATAAGGCGCTATGTCCTGAAACGAAGCATTGTGACCGAAGAGACTGCCTTCGGACCGGTCCGAAAGAAGGTCTCGGAGGGCTATGGTGTCCGCCGGGAAAAATGGGAATACGAGGACCTGAAAGCAATTGCAAAAAAGGAAAATCTGAGCATACATGATCTTCTGATGAAACTGCCGAAAAATTGACTAAAAACAAATTAGAAAAATTGTATTTTTTTAATGAAACTTTTCATGGTTTTGTCTATAATAGCAGATGGGTTTAATGTCCAAAGAATTAATAGAAAGGCTGAGTGAAATAATGGCAAACATTGATTTAACACAGTATGGCATTACCGGCACAACAGAGATTGTCTACAATCCTTCTTACGAGACTCTCTATGCAGAAGAGACAAAGGATTCTCTGGAAGGCTATGAAGTAGGCCACAAGACTGAGCTTGGCGCGGTTGATGTATTTACCGGTATCTACACCGGACGTTCTCCTAAGGATAAATTCATCGTTATGGATGAGAATTCTAAGGATACCGTATGGTGGAACACTCCGGAATATCCGAATGATAACCATGCTGCATCCGAGAAGACCTGGGCAGCAGTAAAGGAAATCGCAAAGAAGGAGCTTTCTAATAAGAAGCTTTATGTGATCGATGGTTTCTGCGGAGCAAATAAGGACACCCGTATGGCTGTTCGTTTCATCATGGAAGTTGCTTGGCAGGCTCATTTCGTAAAGAATATGTTCATCCGTCCGACCGAAGAAGAGCAGGCAAATTTCAAGCCTGATTTCGTTGTTTACAACGCTTCCAAGGCTAAGGTTGAGAACTATAAGGAGCTTGGTCTGAATTCCGAGACCGCAGTTGTCTTCAATATCACAAGCCATGAGCAGGTCATCATCAACACCTGGTACGGCGGAGAGATGAAGAAGGGTATGTTCTCCATGATGAACTACTACCTGCCTCTGAAGGGTATTGCCTCCATGCACTGCTCTGCAAATACAGACCTTAACGGCGAAAATACCTGTATCTTCTTCGGCCTGTCCGGAACCGGAAAGACCACTCTTTCCACCGATCCCAAGAGACTCCTCATCGGTGATGATGAGCACGGCTGGGATGACAACGGCGTCTTCAACCTGGAGGGCGGCTGCTATGCTAAGGTCATCAACCTGGATAAGGAAGCTGAGCCGGATATCTATGGTGCCATCAGAAGAGATGCTCTTCTTGAGAATGTAACTGTAGCGGATGACGGAAAGCTTGATTTCAATGATAAGTCCGTTACCGAGAATACCCGTGTTTCTTACCCGATCTACCACATCGAGAAGATCGTAAAGCCGATTTCTCATGGCCCGGCTGCGAAGAATGTGATCTTCCTTTCTGCTGATGCATTCGGCGTACTTCCTCCTGTTTCGATTCTGACACCGGAGCAGACACAGTACTACTTCCTGTCCGGATTCACCGCTAAGCTTGCCGGTACCGAGCGCGGTATTACCGAGCCGACTCCGACCTTCTCCGCTTGCTTTGGTCAGGCATTCCTGGAACTGCATCCGACCAAGTACGCACAGGAGCTGGTTAAGAAGATGACCAAGTCCGGCGCTAAGGCTTATCTCGTTAACACCGGATGGAACGGAACCGGTAAGCGTATCTCCATTAAGGATACTCGTGGAATCATCACAGCGATCCAGAATGGTGATGTTGCTAAGGCTCCTACCAAGAAGATCCCTTACTTCGATTTCGAAGTACCGACCGAACTTCCCGGTGTTGATCCTGCAATCCTCGATCCCAGAGACACCTATAAGGATGCTTCTGAGTGGGAAGAGAAGGCAAAGGATCTGGCAGCAAGATTCCAGAAGAACTTCAAGAAGTATGAAGGAAACGAAGCAGGTAAGGCACTTGTATCCGCAGGCCCTGAACTGTAATTCATTTCTTCTGTATGGAAAGGACAGGCATAAAAATATGCCTGTCCTTTCATGCTTTATAGACAAGAAAATAGAAAGGAGCATTTATGGCTGACCTTGATCTCAAAGAAAAAGGTGCGGAGCTGGCCGATAAGAGCAAGGGCTTTTTCGGGGAGTTCCGGAAATTTATCATGCGGGGCAATGTGATCGACCTGGCAGTCGGCGTTATCATTGGTGCCGCTTTTCAGGGAATCGTGAAATCACTGGTCGATGATATCGTAATGCCGGTCATCTCTTTATTGACGGGCGGTATCGATTTCACCAACTGGTTCCTTTCCCTGGATGGAAGCCATTATAAGACTCTGGCGGCAGCTCAGAAGGCCGGAGCTGCAACCTTAAACTATGGGAAGTTTTTGACTGCTGTTATTAACTTCCTCCTGATGGCACTGGTCATTTTTGTCATGGTAAAACTGATCAACGACCTGTCTGACCGGCTGAAGAAACCGGAGGAAGAAAAACAGACGACAAAGAAATGTCCTTACTGCCTGTCTGAGATACCGATCAAGGCCAGCCGCTGCCCGCATTGTACCTCAGAGTTAGTGGTAGATCCGGATTTTAAACCGTGAGCATATATTCGTACTTAGCGGAAGACATAAGAGACAGTGGGAGTTCTATGACGGATGAGAAAAAGCAAGACATAAAGACCAGGATCCATCTTAGGATCGACCGCCTGGACCGTTACCGGGAGGAGGATCTGGAGAGAATCGGAAGTTTTCTGAGCCGGGATCAGAAGGAAAAACTGGCTTCTATTAAGGACGGCAAGGCAAAGAGACAGTCTCTTCTGGCGGCCAGTCTCCTGGAAGAAGCTTTCTTTGATCTCGGCCTGCAGGGGCCCCTGTCCTATGGAAAACTTCCCAATGGTAAGCCTTGCCTTTTGAACAGACCGGGTCTGGATTTCTCGGTTTCTCACAGCGGAAATCTGGCTTCGGCAGCAGCGGCAGGTCTTTCCTTTGGACCCGGTCTTGGCCTGGATGTTGAAGATCTCTCCATCCGAGAGCAGGATCCGGATCATTACATCAGACTAGCGGAACGCTTTTTCTCACCGGAGGAAGTCGAGATGGTGAGGAGGGAACTTCCGGACGGTCTCTATTTCTCCTGGGAAGAGGAGGATCTGGAGCTGACAGAAGACGTGAAGCTTTTGCGGCGGTTCTTTCGGATCTGGACTTTTAAAGAAGCCTATGCAAAGGCGGTGGATCGGCCTCTGATCCGAGTACTGAAGGAGGAAGCCTATCGGCCGGACCGGCCGGATCTGATCTGCATGGCAAGGGAGGATAGTACTCTCAGCCTGGTTCTTGCAGGACATGAGATCAAGCCGGAGGATGTGGTCCTTCATGGCAGCTTCACAAGAACGCTTTAACGTATTGTATTAAATTTCATTCACCTTTAAGGTGAAAATTTGTTGACTTAAAAAAATAAAGTGCTAGAATCTAAGCATACTTAGAGAACAGGAGAGGAGAGGCATGAGAAAGCAGGTTCTGTCGATACTGGTTGAGAATACCCCATCTGTACTGAGTCACGTAGCAGGACTTTTCAGCCGGAGAGGTTATAACATCGATAGTATCTCCGCCGGAGTGACAGCGGATCCACGGATCACACGAATCACGATCGTGACAAGCGGCGATGAACAGATCCTGGAACAGATCGAGAAGCAGGTTGCCAAGCTGGAGGATGTCCTTCATGTGCAGATCCTCGATCCGGAAGCTTCCGTTCAGACGGAACTCATGCTGGTAAAGCTTCGGGCTGTGGATACAGACCGGCAGAAAGCTTTGTCTGTTGTGGATATTTTCCATGGCAAGGTCGTTGATGTGACCCATGACTCCCTTGTGATCCAGGTAACAGGAAATCAGGATAAGCTCGTGTCTTTTTTAAACATGCTGGATGGCTACGAGATCTTGGAACTGGCCAGAACCGGATTGACAGGACTTACCCGAGGAAGTGATGACGTGTTCTTTATTGAATAGGTAGAGAATACGATCACGATATCCGTACGGAGGAATGTTTCGATTACTCTTTCGATTCCCGATTTTGTTCGAAAAATGTATTTGTACGGAAAGTTTATATCTACAGGAGGAAAAAAGATGTCAAGACTTGATCACGAAGCAAGAATCTATTATCAGGAAGACTGTAATCTGGATGCTCTGAGAGGTCATAAGATTGCAGTGATCGGCTATGGCTCCCAGGGTCATGCACATGCTCTGAATCTGAAGGATTCCGGCATGGATGTTGTTGTCGGCCTTTATGAAGGCTCTAAGAGTAAGGCTAAGGCTGAGGCTCAGGGACTCAAGGTTCTTCCTGTTGCTGAAGCAGCAAAATGGGCAGATGTTATCATGGTTCTGATCCCGGATGAGCTGCAGGCTGATATGTACAAGACAGAGATTGCCCCTTATCTGGAAGAGGGCGATATGCTGATGTTCGCACACGGCTTCAACATTAACTACAAGCTGATCGTTCCTCCTGCATATGTCGATGTTACCATGATCGCTCCGAAGGCTCCCGGACATACCGTTCGTTCCGAGTATCAGGAAGGAAAAGGAACTCCTTGCCTGGTAGCCGTTGAACAGGATGCTACCGGTAAGGCTCTGGAGAAGGCTCTGGCTTACGGTGCTGCATTGGGCGGAGCTCGTGCAGGTCTTCTGGAGACCACTTTCCAGGTTGAGACCGAGACCGACCTCTTCGGTGAGCAGGCTGTTCTTTGCGGCGGCGTTGTTAAGCTGATGCAGACCGGCTTTGAGGTTCTCTGCGAGGCAGGTTATGATCCGAGAAATGCTTACTTCGAGTGCATCCATGAGATGAAGCTGATTGTTGACCTGATCTATCAGTCTGGTTTTGCAGGAATGCGTTACTCCATCTCCAATACCGCTGAGTATGGTGATTATGTTTCCGGACCGAAGATCATCACTGCTGATACCAAGGCAGCTATGAAGAAGGTTCTGTCTGATATCCAGGATGGTACTTTCGCTTCTGACTTCGTTCAGGATATGAAGAACGGTCGTGTTCACTTCGAGGGTATGCGTGCAAAGGCAGCTGAGCATCCTTCAGAAGCAATCGGTAAGGAGATCCGTAAGCTTTACAGCTGGAACAATGAGAATGAGAAGCTGATCAACAACTAATGTGACAAGTTTCATTCATTCTATGGGCTTCATGTAAATCGAAAGTCCCGGAAGAGATTCTTCCGGGACTTTTTTTATAAGCAGGTCGGAAGCAAGACGATCTTTTCATGATGAAAAGACAAATGTGGAAAAGCCAAATGTGGAAAAGCCAAATGCGGAAAAGCCAAATACGGAAAAGCCAAATGCGGAAAAGCCATATGCGGAAAAGACAAACAAAAACCGCCTCCTTTGTGTTATAGTGGTTACATAACGAGCCGGTCTGCATTTCAAGAAAAATCATTGCGGTTAAGGAGGGAGCCTGTATGAGTGAGATTGAGATATCCGGTAAGACACGGGAAGATTTGGCGAAACATCTGCATGAGATTCTGCCTTGTGCGCACGCGGGAAAGAGGGATCTATTGCCGCTTTATACAGATCCTGTCTGGATGCGGGAGGTTGTCTCCTATCTGGCGGAGCCCTTTGAGGGAAATGTAGACCTGGTTCTTGCGCCCGAGCCGTTCGGAATGATCCTCGGCAGTCAGTTGGCAATGGAACTTCAAGTCGGTTTTCTCCCGATTCGGCGAGGAAAAGGGGGAGAGTTGGAGACAAGGGACTGCCTGATTGCCAATTATATTGACCACAAGAATGAGCCGACCAAGCTTAGCGCGGCCGGTGCATATCTGAAGGAAGGCAAAAGGGTTCTGATCGCGGATGACTGGATCGAAACCGGAGTGACCCTTCATGCCTGCCGGAATATGCTGGAAGATGCCGGTGTGATCGTTTCCGGAATTGCTGTTATCGGGGCCGATTATAACAGAGTCTCACGGGATCTCATTGATCTTGGTGTAGTGCATCATATTTTATAATTAAGGAAAACTTTTACAAAAAGGAAAACGGAGAGAGAAAATGGATATCAACTATGTAAGTACGAGAAATGCTCAAGATGTGCGAACTGCTTCGGAAGCGATCCTTCAGGGACTGGCCCCGGATGGCGGACTCTATGTGCCGACTGCGATCCCGAAACTGGATCTGCCCCTGGAGAAGCTGGGACAGATGTCCTACCAGGAAGTTGCATTCGAAGTGCTGAGCCGTTTCTTAACAGATTTTACGGCAGAGGAATTACATGACTGCATCAATCGCGCCTACGATGAGAAATTCGACTGTCCTGAAATTGCCCCTATGGTGAAGGCACATGGCGCTTATTATCTGGAGCTTTTCCATGGGAAAACCATTGCATTTAAGGATATGGCTCTATCTATTCTGCCTTATCTCATGACGACTGCGGCAAAGAAGCAGGGCTTGAATAAAGAGATCGTGATCCTGACGGCAACTTCCGGTGATACCGGGAAAGCGGCTCTCGCCGGTTTCTGTGATGTCCCTGGAACGAAGATCATTGTCTTCTATCCCAAAGACGGTGTAAGTCCCATTCAGAAACAGCAGATGGTGACCCAGGCCGGATCCAATACTTATGTCATCGGTATCAAGGGCAATTTCGATGATGCTCAGACCGGAGTCAAGAAGATTTTTCATGACAGGGAGATGGCAGAAGAGCTGGATGGCATGGGTTATCAGTTTTCTTCCGCAAATTCCATTAATATCGGCCGCCTGGTTCCGCAGGTTGTCTACTATGTCTATTCCTGCACCAAGCTACTTTCTGATGAGGAGATCAAAGCCGGTGAAAAGATCAATATCTGTGTGCCGACCGGTAATTTCGGTAATATCCTGGCAGCCTATTATGCCAAGCAGATGGGTATGCCGATCGATCGCCTGATCTGTGCAAGTAACAGCAATAAGGTGCTCTATGACTTCTTCCGTACCGGCGATTATGACCGCCGGAGAGACTTCCATCTGACCATGTCCCCTTCCATGGACATCCTGATTTCTTCCAATCTGGAGCGCCTGATCTATCAGATTCTGGATCGTGATCCGGTCAAGACCTCGGCTGACATGGAGGATTTGAATCAGAAGGGGATCGCAGAGATTGATCTTGACCTTTTGAAAAAGAAGGTTCCGGACTTCTATGGGAATTATGCCAGCGAAGAGGAAACGGCAGCTGAAATTCGTGCGGTCTACGAGGATACCGGTTACGTCATTGATCCTCATACTGCTGTAGCGTCATCTGTTTATGAGAAATATAAAGAAAAGACAGGGGATAGCACGAAGACCCTGATTGCATCTACAGCAAGTCCCTTCAAGTTCACACGTACCGTTTTACAGGCGATCGGCGCTGATCAGCCGGATAAAGAGGATCTGGACCTGACAGAAGATCTGTCAAAGATTGCCAATGTGGAGATCCCTGCTGCAATCCGTGAAATTAAGGATGCGCCTGTCCGCCATACGACGATTTGCGAAGTGTCCGAGATGCCGGATGAGATTCGAAAGATTCTGGCAAAATAAGAGATGTAAGAGATCAGGAGCATTTTATAATGAATTCTAGAGCTGTTTTAATGATTTTCGACATTATTATCATGGGAATCAGTCTGGTTCTTCTCTACCATGCCATCCATATGAAATCGACCAAAGAGATACCGGACCTTCTGATAGATGATAGTGAAATGAAGCGCTGCAAGAAGGGCAAAGAAGCAGATTTTGCCGAAGAGCTTCAGCCGAAACTTCTGATTTTCTCTCTGGTTGGCTTGGCTGCAGGTGCCATTGGCCTGATTAGCGGTTTCATCCACAAGGGTTTGGCCAAGACTGTCTTTGTTATTGCACTTTTGGCCTTTCTGGCAGTCTGGACCTGGTTTACCGCAAATACGAGGAAATTGAAGGATAAGTATTTGTAGTAAGGCCTTATCTCTGTTCTCTGATCGGATTCGAAAGAAAAAATACGAAGATCGGGAACGAAACCATGCGTTTGTCGAGAAGGGAGAAATCAAATGTCAATAATTACAAAAATCCTTGCAGTTTTGGTTGCAGTAGAATTCCTTTATATTTTCTACCTGGAAACCATCGCAACATCATCAGATAAAACATCCAAGGTTTTTGGCATGGATGTAGAAGAATTGAAAAGGAAGTCTGTTAATACTCTCTTTAAAAACCAGGGGGTCTACAATGGATTTATCAGCGTCTTGATCTTACTTGCGGTTTTCGCTTTCACCAGCAAGATCGCAGTGATTTATCTCATGATCTACATTATTGCAGTAGCCCTCTACGGAAGCTTTACCAGTAATCCGAAAATTATTTTGATGCAGGGCGGGCTGGCGATCTTGACCCTGCTCTCTTGTGTCCTTTAATGAATGAAAAGGCAAATAAGTGGTATTTCAAAACGAATAGGGGGAAAATGCCGAGTAAACATGATTTGGTTTTTCGTGTCAAATCTCATTTTCGATTTGTGTCAACTACCCCGACCTAAGCTATCGCTTTGAGGTCGGAGCTCGTAACTGCCCTGTGGTATAGCGGATAAATCCTCCCACATTTAGTCGTTTAGCATTACTGCTAAAAGTGGCGTTACATCGTAGGCACGTTGACACGTACCTGTACTGCAGAGATTTACTCCGTAGCAACTGCATCAGGTACTAATAGTTCTATTCCCATACGATGCAGATTCATAGCTCCAATGCGGTCATCGTTCGATTTATAACCACAGTTTTTACAACAGAAAAGATGCATTTTCTTGTTGCGGTTAGTCTTTTCTGTATGACCACATTTAGGACAAGTTTGGCTTGTATAAGCAGGATTAACCTTTTCTACAAGCTGATGATGCATTAAGGCTTTGTAAGATAGTTTCTGTTCTAAATCATAGTAAGACCATGATACAGAAACATAACGGTCTTTCACCTTAACTCTTTCAGTAGCAGAACGGATACCACTTAAATCTTCAATGACAAACAAAGTACCAACGGGATTATTCTCAACGAGTGCCTTTGATACACAATGGTTTACATCATGCATCCAACGGTTTTCTCGCTGACCGATAGCTTTCATTCGTCTACGGGATGATGGAGTGCCGACCTGCTGTAACTGCTTACGCAAAGACTTATAATGAGCACGTTTTTGTTTAACGACATTACCCTCATAAAATACAGATTTTCCATTGCTATCATATGTTGCAGCAAGAAATCTGATTCCGCGGTCTATACCAACAACATTAGAAACTTCTGATTTTTTAAGTTCGGTAATTTCGTATGTTACAGGTATATGCAAATAAAACTTATTATGTTTATTCACAAGCTTCGCAGTGCCAAACTTACAGTTGTCAGAAAAATAATGTTCAAAGCCATTTTTATAGAAAGTAACCTTGATACGACCATTCAATGTATTAACAGAAAATATATCGTTTTTTGTATTAAGCGAATAATCCCTGTTCCATACAAGGTCTAATTGAGGAAGTCTGAATACAGGCTTTATCCACTTTTTCTGATTTTCGAGAATGGTCTTGTATTTAGCAATAACTGTTCGTACACAAGAAACTGCCATCTGAGAACGTAGACCATAAATTTCACGGACTTGATAGTAAGTATCTTTCTGTACACTATAACGACTAAGGCTATGCGTTTTGTATATGTATTCAGACACATAATTACAAGCATCAGAATAAGCCTTCATGGTATCGCAGAGAATCTGCTTATCAAAAGGATTTACTAAAATCTGAAGTTTTGCTGTAATTGTCTGCTCCATATACAATACCTGCTTTCTTCGCCAAAATTATTATATCATATATTATGGCGAAGAACAATGTTACATAAAGAAAATACGCCGCTAAAACGGGCATTCCTCCCACGACTTACAGAAGTCGGGGCTTCCTGCCCTGCGGCGTTGGTGAAACAGTTAGCTGCTATATCTGACCGCCTGTACTCAACGCTCATCCATGGGCACATATTCCTGATGGGGCAGGGTGGTCATATAGGCCGGGCGCATGATCTTATCACCATGGCAGAGTTCTTCAAGCCTGTGAGCGCTCCAGCCTACAATACGGGCGATGGCGAAAATCGGTGTATAGAGTTCTCTTGGCAGATTCAGCATCTGATAAGCAAAGCCGGAGAAGAAGTCGACATTGGCGCAGACGCCCTTATAAATCTTACGCTCTTCTGCAATGACTTTCGGAGCCAGTTTCTCAACCAGACAATAGAGGGCGTATTCCTTCTGGTAGCCTTTTTCTTCAGAAAGCTGTTCCACATACTTTTTGAAAATTACAGCACGAGGATCGGAGAGAGAATAGACAGCGTGACCCATACCATAAATTAACCCCTTGTGATCAAAGGCTTCTTTATGAAGCAGTGCTCTGAGATAGTCTGCAACCTGATCTTCGTCCGTCCAATCGGTCAGATGTTCCTTCATTTCGGCGAACATATCAATGACCTTCAGATTTGCACCGCCGTGCCGAGGTCCCTTCAGAGAACCCAAAGCCGCAGCTATAACAGAGTAGGTATCCGTCAAAGTGGAAGAAACCAGATGAGTGGTAAAGGTCGAGTTGTTTCCGCCGCCATGTTCCATATGGAGGATCAGACAGACATCCAGAAGCTTTGCCTCCAGTGCCGTAAAGGAATTGTCATCCCGTAAGCAGTGGAGAATATTTTCTGAAGTGGAGTACTCCGGCTTTGGCCTGTGAATGATCAGGCTTCCATCCTGATAATAATGCCGGTAAGCCTGATAACTATAGACAGAAAGCAGTGGAAACTCGGCGATCAACTGCAGGCATTGACGCAGCACGTTAGCAACAGAGGTGTCATCTGCTTTCTCATCATAGGAATACAAGGTTAAAACAGAACGCGCCAGAGAGTTCATCAAATTGTTTGAAGGCTTCTTCATGATGACATCTCTTACGAAGTTCGGCGGGAGAGAACGATAGCCGGACAGGATCCGCTCAAATTCCCGGAACTCTGCCTTGTTTGGAAGCTTACCAAAAAGAAGGAGATAGGCACATTCTTCAAAGCCGAAATGATCCGAAGGACCAATGCCTCGAACCAGATCCCGAATATCATAACCGCGATAGTAGAGCTCACCGGGGATCGGGATGGACTTGCCGTCGATTTCCCGCTTTGCATTCACCTCTGAAATATTGGTGATTCCGACAAGGACACCCTTACCGTTCATATCACGGAGACCCCTCTGCACATTGTATTCCGTATATAAATTGGGGTCGACCTTGGAAGCCTTCATGGTTTCCCGGGCCAGATTTTCAATTTCAGGGGTAACTTCAAAATACTTGCTGTTTTCTTCTGCCACGTCACTCACTCCCGTTTCATTCTAGATTTGTATCGCCATGGACGAATGAAAATGAAATTCCAGATCAGATAAGATGCATTTTCTCTGAGACGAACCTTGAAATATCGGCCTGTGATCAGATGAAATGCATAAATAAAATTTCAATTATGCAATGAACTGGCGAAAAGGCTAATTTCTTTCATATTATCATTTTGACGGCATAAATACAAGAACCATTCTAGCTGCTTGAAGAATACTTCATTGAAGAAAGCGGGCAATGCTCTGAGACTGCATTTTACGAACCCTGAATTTATTACATTGACGCAATAAAGACTTGAATAATCAGAAAACTAATAATTCATTTTTAAATACAGTTTAAAGATAATAATCAGACTGGTATTCGTTGTAACAGGTGATTTGATAATCATCGAAAAGCCTCCTTAAATCAGCTTTTACGATCATACCATTTGTACATTTTTATTCCGGAACTTTTGTACATATTTAATTATGACATAGCACTGATTACCAAAAGGCAAGAAAATACTGGAATAAACTAAAACAGAGGCTTTCTGAAGAGGGAGGTCAACTGGTGACAAATTGTCACGGGTTGAAAATGACGGCGCAGGATGTCAAAGATGAAGTCACAAGAGCGTGGTCTGGTATGTCGACGAGACAGTATAAGAATCTGGACATGTTCTCTTACACAACAGAACTGGATCAGGATATTGTGGGGACATATGATCCGAGGCATGTGGAGATACGTTGGAAATTGCACCATAAAAACGTGAACAGTAGTCAAATATACGTAAAGATGATATGATTGAAGCCAAAGGAGTAAGAACATTTGGCTTCATAAGACAATTGGGTTTTCGGGCATGAAGCGATGAACTTCATGCCCTTTTTTTCTTGGAAGGACCTGAATTTGGGAAAGAAATCGACAAAAGAGAACAAGAGCATTTACCTGATCTGCCGGGAAGAAGCTGGAATGACCAGGGAGGAAGCTTCCAAAGCAATGGATTTGTCTCCGACAGCCGGATTGAGAAGTTCGAGAGCGGAAGATCTTCGGTCCAGCCAGAGGAAGTTCTGGCGATGGCAAGGCTGCTCACAAAGATGGATGATCAAGCCTGAGTACAGCAGAAAAATCGGAGTTGAGAATGCATCATATTTTCGTTCTGAAGTTGTCAATGAAGAGAAAGAGGTAAAGAAAAATGTTGAGTCTTCTGGTACTGATATTTATCGTGGTCGGGCTTTTTAAGCTGACAGGCGTTGTGTTCCACGCTGCCGGGAAGATCCTTGGAGGAGTTCTTGGCATCATCGGATGGCTGATCCTGGCAGGACTTGCGGTAACGCTGTTCGGACTGGCACTGTATGCGATTCCGATTGTTCTGGTCATCGGAGTGATCGCACTGATCGTCAGTGCGGCGTCATAACGGAGGATAGGATGATGCCAGAAGGGATTTCTGATGATTGCCTTGAGTCAGCATTTCAGAGACAAAGTTTTATTGGAGAAATAACGTTGGAAAAAGATTTAAACCATTTCCGTGATGCTCAAGAACGGGACTATCAGCAGGCCCTTGTAGAGATCAAAAACGGAAGAAAAGAAACCCACTGGATGTGGTACATCTTCCCTCAGATTCATGGGTTGGGTTTCAGCAGTATTTCCCAGTATTATGCAATCAAGGATTTGCAGGAGGCAAGGGACTTCCTGAAGGATCCGATACTTGGGAAGAACCTGAATGAGATTTGCAAAACGCTGCTTGCCTTGAAGACAGACGATCCGCACGCAGTTTTCGGGAGCCCAGATGACATGAAATTATTGTCCTGCATGACGTTGTTTGAGCAGGCGGATCCAGAGAACCAAGTCTTTCCAAAGGTAATCGAAAAATTCTATCATGGTCGGAGAGATCAGAAAACTCTGGAGATTCTTCAGAATGAGATCCCACCGGAACTGGGTGATCGGAAGATTTATGACACACCCATCGGACCGGTATGCATGTCGAAAAGAGAGCACGAAGCTTATATGGAAGAACGCCGCATCAGAGAAAGCAGGGAGAAGAAACGCTGATGGATACGAAGAAGATTCTCATTGTTGTGGATGCAGAATGACTTTATTGATGGAGCTCTTGGAACAAAAGAGGCCGCTGCAATCGTTCCTGCTGTTATTGAGAAGATACAGAGCTATCCGAAGGAAAATGTGTATGCGACACGGGATACGCATCCGGCAGATTATATGGATACGCAGGAGGGCAGATGTCTTCCTATTCCGCACTGCATCAAAGGAACAGACGGATGGGAAATCCGGAAGGAGATATCGGCATTGCTCCTGCCTGACCACATCATTGACAAGCCGACCTTTGGATCTGTGAAGCTGGCGGAGAAAATGAGGCATTTGGCGGAAACCAGTCCGATTGAAATTGAACTGGTTGGCCTTTGTACAGATATCTGTGTTGTCAGCAACGCACTGCTTCAGAAAGCATACCTTCCGGAAGTGAAGATCTCTGTAGATCCGAAGTGCTGTGCCGGAGTCACACCTGAGAAACATGTGGCAGCTCTTGAGACGATGCGTTCCTGCCAGATTCAGGGACTTTAATAGTTGTACTGGAATGGGTGAATCTATGATTTGGGAATTCTTCTACGACAATTATCTGGAAATGCCGGTGACAGGTACTGTTAATAGGGGTCTCAAACAAAAGTGGCTCAGTTATCGCCGGAATGGTGGTTCAGTTAATAACGGAATGGTGGCTCAGCTGCACCGGACAGGATGCTCAACGGGCTCCGGATTCTTCAACAAAGCAGCAAAATAATAGTGATTTTGGAGATGCGACATACAATTACATATGGCAAAGTGCACTTAATCTTAAGTGTGCTTGGCTACCAATAAACAACCCTATCGGGTCGTGTCAAAAGCAGGGAAGATGTGCTGTAGATTGACACGGGCTGGTGGGGTTGTTATTTGTACCGTTTTAATTATCTCATACCACATTTTAATTTAGTCAAATATTTTGAAAATGACCAAATTAAAATGCTTGACAACTATATTAAACTGGAGCATACTTAGAACGTACCAATTATGTCATATGAATAATATATGACTAAATTAAAAATTAAATGAGGTAATTAGATGAGAGATTATAATTACAGAGATAAATGGCAAAAGCTATTAACTCCGGAAATTGTAAAGAAGCTAACTCTGATTAGTGAATACAAAGGTGAGCAGAGACTATTTATTGAAGCTCACAAAGATGAGTTAAAAGAACTTGTTGAGATTGCTAAGATTCAGAGTACAGAGGCTTCTAATAGAATAGAGGGTATTTCTACAGCAGACGATCGATTGAAGAATCTGGTTCTGGAGAAAACAACTCCGCGAAACAGAGATGAATCTGAAATTGCTGGATATCGTGATGTGTTAAATACAATCCATGAGAATTATGATTATATACCAATCAATGCAAATTACTTTCTTCAATTACATCGTGACTTATATAAGTTTGTTGGCAACGTTGATGGCGGTGTATTTAAGACGGGAGACAATATCATTCAGGAAGAAGATGATAAGGGAGATAAGAAAATCCGATTTCGTCCTGTTCCTGCATGGGAGACAGCAGAGTCTGTAGATGCACTTTGTGAAGCATTCCGAGATGCAAAAGGAGAAGTGGATCCGTTGATTTTAAATGCTATGTTTATCCTGGATTTCTTGTGTATCCATCCATTTAATGATGGAAATGGACGCATGAGCAGATTGTTGACACTTTTGCTTCTGTATCAGTCTGGTTATATTGTTGGAAAGTATATCAGTATAGAGAAGATTATAGAAGAGTCTAAAGAAACGTACTACGAAGTCCTTCAGGATAGTTCATTAAACTGGCATGAAAATGAGAATGATTATAAGCCGTTTGTTAACTATATGCTTGGAGTTATAGTAAATGCTTATAAAGAGTTCGAGTCCAGAGTAGATCTTGTTACAAATCCGAATCTGTCAAAGTCAGATCGAATTCGTGAGATTATAAAAAATCACATCGGAACGATTACAAAGTCAGAACTTTTGGAAATGAATCCTGATATCAGTGATACAACGGTTCAGAGAACACTGGCAGAACTTCTAAAGAATAATGAAATTAAGAAAATCGGCGGTGGGCGTTATACGAAATATACATGGAATGTGGAGGATTAATAAATGATTACAGGGGAATTAAAGAATAAAATCGATGGACTTTGGGATGTGTTTGCCGCTGGTGGACTGGTAAACCCATTGGAAGTAATTGAGCAGATTACATATCTTATGTTTATCAGAGATTTGGATGATGTAGATAATAAGCGTGAAAAAGAAAGCGCTATGCTTGGACTTCCTTATCACAGCATCTTTGCAGGTGAAGTAAAGATTGGAGATCGTTCTATTGAAGGAACACAGTTGAAGTGGTCCGTATTTCATGATTTTCCGGCTGGAAGAATGTATACCGTTATGCAGGAATGGGTTTTCCCATTTATTAAGAATCTTCATAGTGATAAGAATAGTGCATATTCTAAGTATATGGATGATGCAATTTTTAAACTTCCAACACCGCTTCTCTTATCAAAGGTAGTGGATTCTTTGGATGAGATTTATGAAATTATGAATGCCGCACAGTCGTCAGATGTACGCGGTGATGTGTATGAGTATTTGCTTAATAAGATTGCATCAGCCGGAAGAAACGGTCAATTCCGAACACCTCGTCATATTATCCGTATGATGGTTGAGATGGTAGATCCAAAGGCTGATGATGTAATCTGTGATCCGGCTTGTGGTACTTCTGGGTTCCTTGTTTCAGCTGCAGAATATTTAAAGGAAACAAAGAAAGAAGAAATCTTCTTTGATAAAGATAAAAAAGAACACTATATGAATTCTATGTTTAATGGATTTGACATGGATCGAACTATGCTTCGTATCGGTGCTATGAACATGATGACTCATGGAATTGATAATCCTTTTATCGAATATCGTGATAGTTTATCAGACCAGAATCCTGACCATGATAAATATTCCCTGATACTTGCCAATCCACCTTTCAAGGGAAGCTTGGATGCAGATGCTGTTTCCGGAGATTTGCTTAAGGTATGTAAGACAAAAAAGACAGAGCTTTTATTCTTGGCTCTCTTCCTTCGTATGTTAAAAGTTGGCGGAAGATGTGCATGTATCGTTCCGGATGGTGTCCTTTTTGGCTCATCCAAGGCGCATAAGGACATCCGTAAGCAGATCATTGAAGAGAATCGATTAGAGGCCGTGATTTCCATGCCATCCGGAGTGTTCAAACCATATGCCGGTGTATCTACTGCAATTCTCATCTTTACAAAGACAGGGCATGGCGGAACTGATAATGTCTGGTTCTATGACATGACTGCCGATGGTTACAGCTTGGATGATAAACGTACACCGATTAGCGACAATGATATTCCGGATATCATTGAACGTTTCAAGAACCTGGATAAGGAAGTAGATAGAAAGCGTACGGATAAGTCATTTATGGTTCCGAAGCAAGAGATCGCAGATAATGGCTATGATTTATCTATCAATAAATATAAAGAAGTAGTGTATGAAAAGGTAGAGTATCCGCCAACATCCGAAATCATGGCGAATATCCGTGAGATGGAGATGGAGATCGGCAAGGACATGGATGAGTTGGAGAAACTGCTGAATACCTAAAATGGGGGATGTATATGGCAGATAAAATTCAATTGTACGAGGATCAACCTATTCGGACAGCGTGGGTTGAAGACGAAGAAGAATGGTATTTTTCGATTGTAGATGTGATTGGCGTTTTAACTGAGAGTAAAGATCCAACAGCGTATTGGCGTAAGGTCAACTGCCCCGACCTACGGCTAACGCCTTAGAGGTCGGAGCTTGTAAAAGCTCTAATTGACTAGCCTAAGTTCTTAGAGAACTACGTTATTTGTGTTAGCACACCTACGGATGGTTCCCAAGTCCGTAGCAACTGTGGAGGCTCTGTAAACAGTTCTGATGGGTAGGAACAGTCAACCTCAAATGGTCGATCACGACAAGCATTTATAACATTGGCGAAGGGAAACAAACTTTCATACGAAAGGGATACCACTTGTGAGTAGGTATCAAAGGAAGAAGTAATGCAGCAAGGAAACAGAGTATTCGTACTCAATATGCGAGGTGAACCACTTATGCCTTGCAGTCAAAGAAAAGCCCGTATTCTTCTAAAAGAAGGTAAGGCGGTAATCCATAAATACAATCCTTTTACGATTCAGTTGACTTACGCAACTGGAGAAACCAAACAGGATTGTCATATTGGTGTAGATACGGGAGCCAAGCATATCGGTATCGCTATTACATCAGAGGACAAAGTATTCTACAAGGCAGAGATAGAATTAAGACAGGACGTTAGTTCTAATCTTGATACTAAGCGTATGTATCGTAGAGGCCGTAGAAACCGTAAATGCAGGTATCGTAAGCCACGTTTTCTAAACCGTAAACATACAGATAAATGGCTGCCGCCTAGTTTACAGAACAGAATCAATCACACATTTATGTGGATAGACAGATTTTCTGCATTGGTGCCAAATCCTATTTTACATATAGAGGTTGGTAAATTTGATACGGCAAAAATGATAAATCCTAATATTCACGGTGTAGATTATCAGCATGGTCAGACATACGGTTTCTTTGATGAAAGATATTTTGTTTTTGCAAGAGATAATTATACTTGCCAAGTATGCGGTAAATCGAAAGGCAAAATTTTGCAGACACACCACATTATCTATCGCAGCAATGGCGGTACAGACAGAGTGGATAACCTCATTACGGTATGTACGGACTGCCACACATCTGCAAACCATAAAAAAGGCGGAATCCTATACAAGTGGCAGGCAGAACATAAAAAAGTAAAGCAGTATAAAGAGCCACCATTTATGAATACGCTTCGTAGAAGGATTTTCGACAAATATCCTAATGCAATAATCACTTATGGTTCAGAGACAACGCCAAAGCGAAAAGAGATTGGCTTAGAGAAAACTCATTACAATGACGCGATTGTTATAAGCAGTATAACGGCTATAAAAGAAAACCCTAATGAGTGGTTACTAATAAGACAGTTTCGCAAGAAAAAGCGTTCATTACATGAATCAACTGCTCGCAAAGGACGTAAAGAGCCGAATCGTACGCAAAAGCGTAATAGAAAAAATACGCCATACTACAAAGGATTTTGGCTTAACGATAAGGTTTCTGTATTAGGTCAGGTTGGTTACATTACAGGTTTTACTTCTGGCGGTGCATACATCAAAAATAAAAATCATGAATATATCACTTTGCCGGGTAAATCGTATAAGCAAGTAGGTATATCCAACTTGAGATTGTTGTCACACAATAATAATTGGCAATACATTAGAAACGCCGTGTAAATCGCAATTCATCCCGCCACCTACGTTTCACTTAGAGGTGGGGGATTTCTTGCTCACGGCTTGTTAAATATGTTAGCTGAGGCGACTACTACAGAGCTTACGAAAGCGGCGAATCCAATGGGGTTAAAGCAGAATCAAAAGGTTGCACAAGAAGGCGGTACGATTGCCGGCAATGCCAGAAAAGAGATTGAAGCACGAACAGGTCAGCCGGTGATTACTTCCCAGAATGCAAAACAACTTCAGAATCTGGTGACAGGATTAATTGAAGGTGTAAGTGAATATGATAATGAAGGCGAGGAAGTTTAATTGTCTAAGGTTAGTAGAAGAGGTGGGTTTTCAGATCGAAATAGGATTAAACCTGAAAATACAGAAATTCAACTGAAAGAATTTGATAGTAGAACTCGAGTCCAACTTCAAAATATGCTAAATAAACTTTATTCAGAGGTTTATGGAGATATTTATTATCAGAGAGATTATATTCAAGAATTTTTTCGTTACGTTGTAGGCGATATTTATTCAGAACCAGTAGATATAAGAACATGGATAAATGATACATCATTGTGGGATATGATTTCTGAGACTATACTTCGAGCTGATTATGATGATGTACTTACGCTTATAGAAGCTATAATTCAGTATTGGGATAGATATCTTAAGAAAACTGACTATGAGTATTACAATTCATACAATGGAAAATATATGCAGACGTCTGTGTTTGAAACGGTAAATATGTATTTTGAAAGAGAGTATGTAGGGTATAGATTTGTAGATGGATTAATTGTTCCTATAAGCGATCAATATGAAGTTAATACTGTGAAGCAAGCTTTAAACACCAAAGAAGATGTTGTTCGAGAACATATTTCGAAAGCTAACAGGTTGTTGGCTGATAGAAGCCAACCAGATTATGAGAATTCTATAAAGGAGAGCATAAGCGCGGTAGAAGCTTTGTGTGAAATACTAACTGGTGTAGCAGGGAAAGAAGCTACATTAGGAAAGATGTTAAAAAAACTTGAAGACAATGGGATAATAATTCATTCCGGCTTAAAAAGTGCATTTAATATTTTATATGGATATACATCTGATGCGAATGGAATTAGGCATGCAGGAGATATAGGTGGTCCATCATCAACGTTTGAAGAGGCAAAATTTATGCTGATATCGTGTTGTGCTTTTATTAACTATTTGATTGCTGTCACGGCGGATTAAGAAGAAAGGAAAAACAAATTGAGATTTGTAGGGATGATAGATGGAATATAAAGCGTTAAAGGATATAGCAAAAATTACGATGGGACAGTCTCCAGATTCATCTAGCTATAACGAAGAAAAAGATGGATTACCATTCT
>NZ_JBJYZD010000015.1:0-49749 GCF_046263795.1 Porcibacter vitabionis
CTATAGCTGCAGGCTTGTCCTGGGGCGGTACAGACCGGAAAAGAATCGGCTGAAATCAAAAAGAAAAGATCCGGCAGAGCCCCGGAAAGCTGTGATCCCAAGCGGGAACAGGCTTTCCGGAGTTGTGCCGGATTCAAAGAAAGGAGTCAAAAAGGGAAGAAAAAAATCTCTGTTTTGCACAAGAAAATATTGGAATTAGGCGGTTTGAGAAGGTGTGACTTCGTGGATCACCGGGTCGATCGAGAACCCACACATCAGCCACTTGAACTGTTCCGGGGAGAGGGACCGGAGTTCAGAAGAGTTTCTCGGCCAGGTAAAATGACCGGCCTCAACCCGCTTGTAAAGGAGCAGGAATCCATCTCCCTCCCAGAGCAGGCCTTTGATCTTGGAAGCGGATCTTCCGCAGAAGAGAAAGAGGGTATTCGGAACGAATAGGTTCATCTCATACCGGTTCTGGATGATGGCTGCCAGAGAGTCAATCCCATAGCGGAGATCGGTGTAGCCGCAGACGATGTAAACACCGTTATAGATGGAGTAATCAGATCCTTTCAGCATTGGGACACCGCCTTCATAAGCTTGATCAGGAAATCAGTTGGTGTGGAAGGGTCCAGTTCCAGAGAGATGCCGTTCACTTTGAGGGAAACGGAGGAATGTGCAGGCTCATCACACGAGGATACTGCACTACTTGCAGAAGTTGCGCGACAGGGAAAGCCGGTGTGCGAAGAATCTGTGTCAGGTGTGGAAAGAGGGAGCGGAACAATCTCCGGAAGCATCTGCTCTATAGCAGCTTCCTTGACAAGGCGTTTCCAGTAATGGAACTGATAACGAGTGACATGATTCTGTGCACACCATTCGGAAACGAGGAGACCACTGGAAGCCTGATCCTTGATTTTCAGGGCCCAGTCCTGAAGTTTCATCTGGTGCAAAGCTTGATTGATACGGGACATGCGAATACCTCCTTCATAGCATTGCACAACTTTTGCAAGTCGTGCAACTCGTCAATAAATAGAGATATCATCGCAGAAATATGGTACCCTGAAAAGGTACCGGTGATTGAGGACTTACGCTTGTTCGCATAACAATACCGGAAGCAAGGAGATTTTTGATCGCTCATCTGGAAATTTTTTTGGTATGGAAAACATTCCGGCATCCAAATACAGTCAATATATATGGACAAGACATCAACTGGAACTATGATTCCGATGCTCGATCTTCTGGAGAAGAGTGTCCAACGTTACCTCTTTGGAAGGATCTGCTGTAAAGAAAAAGCTGTAATCTGTATCATTCTGAAAATGAACGTAGATGTCTGGATAGAAAGCTGCTGCTTTATCATTATCAAGATTTGTTCGATGCCCGCCAGTTGTCCTTACATCATACAAGTATTGCTTGGGTTTGTTGTCATCAATTGTCCTGATTTTGTTTCGAATGAGCTGCCTGTCGTCTGGTTCCAGTCGAATATGTACATGATTCGGAATTGCACGATTCAGAGACTCATAAAAATGACGATAAAGTGTTCCAAGAGGAGTGTTCTGGCCGTCATCTCGAATATGGAAAAATTTTGCAATATGGGAAGAAGAAACATCTAATTTTTGTGCATTTGCCAAACATTCAAAATCATTTGTGTGGTCGTCTGGATTTGTAAAAAAGAGACTGCATGGAAAATACTTATTTTGAGGTTTTGAAAAAGAATGTATCAGTACACGGCAAAATATATTGTTATAAGTGAAATGAAAAACATCCATCTGGCGGTTTGCTTCTCTCATGGATGTCCGATAAATGGATAGGTTCGACAAATTAGATATATAGACGCACTTTCTATCAATAGTATTTATAACAATATTATAGTTGCACAAAAGGAGCAAATCAATGAAAAAACGGATTAATCAAGATGCCCAACCAAGAGTGAAATTTAATATTTCATTTTTGGGCGCCGTCGGAGGCACGCCTTCTGGTTGTCATGATCCTTACAGAGAAGTATGCTTACTATCATGTAACTTCAATTTCAAACTTGATAATAGACCATACAACGACCAGATTATTATCAAGACACTATGACAATGATTTTGTGAAAATTGCTCAGACCGTCAAATCGGCTACTTGTAGTGAACTGGAAATTACTGCGGTAATCAATGTTTATCTGGAACGTGGCGATCTCAATGTAGAACCCCCTAGACTGTGGATTTGCTTGGTTGAAACTATGACATGTTCTTACGTGTGGCAAACTTTGTTTACGCCATACAGAAGGAAGAGGGACTCTACGTCTCTTGAATTGAAGAGATTGCATACACGCTATGCTTTATTGTAGAATAGTTGAGAATATAGGAAAAGCTCCTATTGAAGTCTGACGATGAGGAATATTTGGTTGTAGTTACAAATAGAGAGATTCAGTAGGAAATATAGAATCTCACACGATTTTGCTTTATTCATAGAAACGGTTATGTATTAATTAAAGACTAGTAAAGCAACAAACATGAGAAAGGAGACCAGCTATGAAAAGTCAAGCATAAATTAGCAGAAAATATCTTTTTGTCTTGTGGCTAAAAAAGGGTAACTCTAATAGAGCTCCCATAAGGGTGCTTTTCAAAGTCTACTATGACCTCGGGTTAGAACTTACTCGAGATTAAATGCCACATTGTCAGTGAACATCTTAAAGATGACTCTGACGAGCTTGCCGGCACAATGCCCAAGGGCACTGTAATGATTACGGCCTTCGGCCATTTTTGCGTCATAATAAGCTTTAAAGGTCGAATTGTTTTTCACAACGTTATGAGCTGCATTGATTAACGCATACCAGAGAACCCGGGAGCCTCGTTTAGACATTCTGGTAAATTTCCGGACTGATACACGGAAGGATCCAGCCCGGCAAAAGCAAGCAGCTGACAGGGCTTCTGAAAGCGATGAATATCGCCGATCTCGCCCAGAATCATCCCACCATTGACATAGCCAATGCCGGGGATGGTCATAATGACGGAGTCGAGTCCGAGCATGATTTCGGTCATCTGAGATTCGACATCCTTAATCTGCTTGTCCAGTAACTCGATCTGCTCCACAGACTGTGTTACTTGCAAGGATAGGGCTCTGTCGCTGGACCCGACAGACTACTGTGCCAGAATTCTTAATTCTTTGGCCTGCTATTTATGGAAGTGTCCGTGGGAGGAGACCTCGAGCAGATACACAAGATGAGTCAAGTGCATGGAAGCAATCAGTTCCGATGTGGGAGCCTCTTTCAGAAGAGCATAGACAGCCTTCTGATGCAGTCCGGATTTGAAGAAATACTGTAGCTTGGGGAATACCCGATCAACATAAGTTGTGAGCTGAACCTTTAACCGAGTACGCTCATTGATGTTCTTCTGCCGGAAACGGCCAAGATTCTTTAGATTCATGAGGTCAATATCTTCCTGCGAGAAAAATCTGTGCGGCTGAGTAATAAGTGTTTTGGCAATAACTAACGTATCCACCTTGTCGGTCTTTGTCTTCCGGATGTTGCTCTTACGCATCGTGGAAGTCTGGATCGGGTTGATAACGCAGACCTGGTAGCATTTAGTAGACACGAGGAATTCAACCAGGTTGTCAGCATAGTGTGCCGTTGACTCAAGACCAATGATGAGGCTGCCGCGATCGTATGATGCGAGTGCAGAGAGCAGCGTACAGAAGCCATCATTGTCATTCGTAAATTTGAACGGCTTAACGAGTACCTCGCCATCTGAAGAAACAACAGAAGCGAAGTGATTGAGTTTGGCAATATCGATGCTACATAGTACATAGTGAAACCCTCCTTTCGGTTCCCTGATACTGTGGCATCCACCAGCGATTATCATCGTAGACTTGCTTGAAATAAGTACTCAAGAGAAGATCTCCGGCACATCCAGCTGATAAACAATTCAGATAAAGGTAGCGGCAATACACTCATATAAAGTAGTCTAAGCTACAGAAAATAATCAAAAGTCCCACAGTATCTGAATGTATTGAACCATAGAATCAAAAAGAAAGGAAAATGTTGATTTAGCTTCTGAAATCATCATACAAGAAAAAAATGGAATCAGATTTTTTTAAACTTGAAGGATATCATATTGATATTGAAGACCCTACACGATTATTATTCTGGGGATATTTATTAAAAAAAATTTCTCCGGCGAATGTTACATTTCATGCCGAAGTTAATAAGAATACAGCTCTGATTAAATTGATTCCAAATGGGGACAATCTTTTTAAAAGAATTTTTAGAGGGAAAGGAAATGATAATAAAGTTGTTGGATTTGTTTACTTTCCTGATGTTAAAGAAGATGAGACCAAATTAAATATAAAATTATTTGTGACTTGTGAAGACAATTCTGAACTATTAATAGAAAGAAATTTTTATTTTAAGAAAAAAATACTAGGATTATGTTATTCAATAGATCAATTATTTGTTCAACCAGATAGAAGCACTGTTATTACAGGATGGGCTTTGGATAGATGCCAGGTTGATATTCAGTTAAGCACTAAATCTGGTCAAAAAGTGAATATAGAGAGGAAAAGGCGGGAGGATGTATTGCTTGAGTTTCCAGAGCGTGTAAGTGATGATCCAAATGTGGGCTTTTACATTAAAGTGCCAAATCTTCTTTTGAAAGACATGCCGTGGAAAATTACTTTCCAGGGAGCGGACGGTAGCTTGAATTATGAAATTACCCGAAGGACAGTTGCTGCAATAAGATGGAAAAATGCTGGTGGAGTTCGTAAAGCAATAGTTCGTACCCAAGAATCTTTGAAAGACAATGGGAAACGTGCGACATTAAGAAAAGCGGCTGGAAAAATAAAAAATATTGTTAAAAAGAAACCCGAAGATGACTATCAGTCATGGATAAAAAAAACGGAACCAGATCAGAAAGAACTTAATGACCAACATGAATGGTATCTACACGCTCTAAAAAAAGAAGATAAGGCAAGTAATGAGATTCCACTATTCAGTATAGTGGTTGCAGTATATCGTACGCCCAAAAAATATTTAAAGGCACTAATTGACTCCATAACATCTCAAACATATTCAAAGTGGGAACTAATTTTAGCGGATGCTGGTAAAGGTAGTGATGAAAAATCACCTAACACAGATTATTTGCAGGCTTTGTCTAAAAAGGATTCGCGAATTAAATATTTTTTGCTAGCTGAGAATCGTAGTATTTCTGAAAACACGAATGCTGCAATTAAAAAGGCAAGTGGAGATTGGATTGTATTTATAGATCATGATGATACTATTTCGCCGGAGGCGTTTTATTTGGCGGCTAAAGCAATATTTGATAATCCTGGCATTCAGTATATTTATTCCGATGAAGATAAAATAGATGCTACTGGAAAGAGACGGTCTGAACCAAATTTTAAACCGGACTATAATCCTGATCTTTTGAATAGTATGAATTATGTTTCGCACCTCAGTTTGGTAAAAAAGTCTCTCATTGATAAAGTGGGATTGCTAGATCCTGCATTTAATGGAGCACAGGATTATGATCTTACACTTCGATGCGTAGAGAAATTAAATGCAAATCAAATATTGCATATCTCCCAAATTCTATATCACTGGAGAAGTTATGAATTATCGACGGCTGGAAATCAAGAGAGCAAACTCTATGCTTTTGAAGCTGGAAAACGTGCTGTTCAAGCGCACCTTGACCGTATGGGAATACCAGGGACTGTTGTAGAAACGGAGTACTATGGGAGATATCGTATTCGATATCATTGGAACATAAAACCCTTAGTATCGATAATTATTCCGAATAAGGATCATGTAGATGATTTGGACCGTTGCATAAAATCAATATTGCGGAAAACCTCTTATCCGAATTATGAAATTATTATTGTGGAGAATAATAGTACAGAGAAACAGACCGAAGAATACTATGAAAAAATAAATAAAGATGAAAGGATAAAAGTCGTTTATTACAAAGGATCCTTTAATTATTCAAAGATTAATAATTATGGCATTTCCTTTGCGAAAGGTCAATTTTATCTCCTGTTAAATAATGATACGGAAGTAATTACTCCTGATTGGCTGTCAGAGATGACGAATATTTGCATGAGAAGAGATGTCGGAATTGTTGGGGCCAAGTTGTATTATCCGGATGACACGATTCAGCACGCTGGTGTAATTATCGGAATCGGTGGTGTCGCTGGTCATGCATTCAAATATTATCCTAGAAAGGATCAGGGATATTTTTCAAGAGCAGTAGTTGTACAAGATTATAGTGCTGTTACGGCAGCATGTTTACTGGTAAAAAAACAGGCATATGAGCAGGTACATGGATTAACTGAAGAATTGGCTGTAGCTTTTAATGATGTAGATTTTTGCTTGAAAGTTGGAGAAGCGGGGTATAGGATAGTTTTTACTCCATATGCTGAATTATATCATTATGAATCTAAATCCAGAGGAGCAGAGGATACCGAAGAAAAACAGGCAAGGTTCCGGCAGGAGATTTTGACTTTCCGCAAGAGGTGGGGAAGTCTTGTTGAAAAAGGTGATCCGTGCTATAATCGGCATCTGAGCTTGGAAAGAGAAGACTTCTCTTTTAATAAGGATCTATAAACTTGTGAGGTATTAACATGACATCCATTCCAAAATCAATTATAAACAATGAAAAACTGATATGGAATCTTGGTAGAGATGACTTTAAAAAGAAATTCGCCGGATCATATCTTGGCATAATATGGGCTTTTGTTCAGCCTATTGTGACTATTTTAGTGTACTGGTTTGTGTTTGATAAGGCATTAAACGCAGGCACTCAAGTGACAAAGAGTGGCATTCAAGCTCCATATGTACTGTGGTTAACTGCGGGCATGGTTCCATGGTTTTTCTTCTCTGATGCAGTTTCGTCTGGTACAAATGCTCTGCTAGAATATAGCTTTTTGGTAAAAAAAGTCGTTTTTAATATCGAAATATTGCCAACGGTTAAAATGATGTCATCGTTTTTTGTCCATCTTTTCTTTATTGGATTTACGCTTGTTTTCTTTACAGCGTATGGATATATCCCCTCCATCTATGCAGTTCAAATGCTTTATTATAGTTTTTGCATGTTCTTTTTAGTAGCTGGAATTGTGTACTTTACTAGTGCCGTTGTGGTGTTTTTTCGAGATTTATCTCAGATCGTTGGAATTGTCTTGCAGATTCTAGTATGGATGACGCCCATAATGTGGAATATTGATGGAATGATTTCACAGGGACGCATTTCAAATCCAGTTCAAATTATTCTGAAGTTGAATCCTATGTATTATATTGTATCGGGATATAGAGACAGTCTGTTGAATAGGATATGGTTTTTTGAACGAGGGATGATTAACTTATATTTCTGGGGTGTAACTATCGTGCTCCTTCTTTTCGGTAATTGGGTTTTTAAAAGGCTGCAACCTCATTTTGCTGATATACTTTGATTATTTTTTATATAAGTTATTGTAAGAAGAACCTATTCTATTTATTGAGAACGGTGTATGATTATGGATAATTATGCAATTAGAGTAAAAAATGTTTCGAAAATGTACAAACTATATAAACGTAATCGTGACAGACTTATGGATGCATTTGGCCTGTCAAAACAAAAGAAACATTATACAGAGCATTATGCTTTGAGAAACTTGTCTTTTGATGTAAAAAAAGGTGAGACCGTCGGAATTATTGGAACGAATGGGGCTGGAAAATCGACCATTTTAAAAATAATTACAGGCGTTTTACAACCGACTTCAGGGGAATTGGAAATTAATGGAAAAATATCCGCTTTGCTGGAGCTTGGCGCCGGGTTTAATCCAGAATATACAGGAATTGAGAATGTGTATTTGAATGGAACAATGATGGGATTCACCCATGATGAAATTAAGGAAAAAATAGATGATATATTAAATTTCGCTGATATCGGTGAATTTGTATATCAACCAGTAAAAACATATTCTTCAGGAATGTTTGTCAGGCTAGCCTTTGCATTGGCAATAAATATTAATCCAGAGATATTGATTGTAGATGAAGCTCTTTCTGTTGGAGATGTTTTCTTTCAGTCTAAATGTTATCGTAAGTTTGAAGAGTTTCGTGAGGCAGGAAAAACTGTTCTTTTTGTGTCACATGATTTAAGTAGTATAGCACATTATTGTGACAGAGTCATACTTCTTGACCATGGGAGAAAAGTATCCGAGGGAAGACCAAAGGATATGATTGACTTGTATAAGAGAATTGTAGTTCATCAGGTTGACGTGGACGCAGTTATACGAGGAGAGACAGATGCTCTTGGCAGACCATTAGATCATGAAAAGCTACAGGGACAAATTCATTCTAAGAATGAGACCAAGTTGTGGAAAGATAATTTTACGATAAATCCCCAACTAAATGAGTATGGTAATGGCTCTGCCGAAATAATTGATTTTGGCGTATGGGATAGTAGTGGCGCACTCAATAATACGTTAGAGAAGGAAAAAAATTTTACAATACGATCAAAAATAAAGTTTCATACCACTATTGAAAATCCAATCTTTACCTTTACAATAAAAAACAAACAGGGGGTAGCAATTACAGGTACAAATACAATGATTGAAAAGAAAAATCTGTTTACAGCTAAAGCAGATGATATATTTGTGTGTTCGTTTACGCAAAAAATGAATCTTCAGGGAGGACCATATCTCCTTTCGATTAGCTGTACCGGGTATGATGGAGCGGATTTTACAGTTTATCATAGGCTATACGATGTTATTACATTGGAAGTGCTGTCAGATAAAAACACAGTTGGCTTTTTCGATATTAATTCAACAGTAGATGTAAAAAAAGTGAATTTTTAATCACTCAGCACGGGAATCAAAAAATGGAAAACAAAGCAGATCTCGACATCATAGAAGAAGCAAAAAGAAGAAATAACGAGAGAATATTTGGATGGTTACCTATTGCCACAAATGAAGAAGTCCTGATTTGTAGTGCGCCAAGTGAGGAAATTCCTGTTGCTATAGACTGGCTCATCTTGAATGGTGTAGAGCACTGGTCAGTTAATGAATTGCGAACAACACTCGAAAAGGCACCATCAAACTGTTGCATTGTTCTCTTTGCAAGCAATCGTCTCAGCTATTCGGCTCTTTCTGGACATATGTTTATTGAAGATTCCACAAAACAAAATGGGGATACAGATAGACACGACCCTGATTACCGTGTTAAATACACAAAAAGGGAGTTAAAGAATATTCTCAAAGGAATGGGGTTGATTCAGAGATGGTATTACTTGTTTCCTTTTCATAGTTTTGTGACAGACATTTATTCTGACGAATGGCTTCCAGATGTAGGTGGATATCATGAGGACACATGGGATTATTCTGTTAATAGGTTACAATTTCAAGATGAACCATCTTTTCTAAATACTTTAATACATGAGGGCCTGTCGACTGACTTTGCTGATAGCTTTTTGATAATAGCTTCAAAAAATGACATCGTATCCTCAAAAGCAAAAAAAGCTGTGAGCTATATTCATTATTCGCCAAGAAGGGATGATAAATTTCAAACTAAAACAGAAATGTATAAGCTGAACAATGAGATTCACGTTGTCAAAGAAACCATTCATTCTGACTCGTTACATTTATTAACATTAGCAGATCACTATAAAATTCTGTCTGAAATGTATAAGGACACTCAGTTGAAATGGGACAGGGTGGATCCAATCAATAGGAATAAAGTTGAATTAACATTTATTCAGGGACAAACTTTAGAGAATATTCTCGATGAATTGTTTCAAGCGGGCAAATATGATGAATGGATAGATAAAATAAAAGAATATTTTAATATGTTTATTCTTCCGGGGAAACAAATAGAATATACCCTAACTAACGATTTTGAACAGATATTTGGCTCATTTGACGGAACAGAAATGCTGATACTGGGGGAACAGAAAAGCTTATCAATAACCGATATTGACTGTCTGTTTGAAAATGCAGTTTGCAAAAAAAATGGATATGTTATTTTGGATTATGAATGGACTTTTTCATTTCCTATCCCTTGGAAGTTTGTCGAATGGCGATGTGTCTTTTATTTTTTAAATTATAGAAACAGGACAGGTGGTGACATCGAAGAAGCGGCTTATCAAACTCTAAACATTGGAAAGCAGGAGCAAAGGCTATTTTCCAAAATGGAAACAAATTTTCAAAAATATGTGCTAGGAAATGGTCTTTACAAAAATAGCTTAAGTTTGAGAGGAAATAAAATATATCCTGAAGATTTGACGAGTAAAGTTTCCTCACTAAAGGGCCAAATTCTCAGTTATCAAAACAAATTGAATCATTGGAATGCCTTAGTGACTAATCTTAGGATACAGGTCTATTATGATTATGGGCATGGTTTTAGTGAAGAGCATAGTTTCTTTTTGTCAGAACAATATAATGAAAAAAATGAAGCTATATTTAATTTAGATATACCAAACGATACAGTTGCTGTCAGAATTGATCCAGCCATGACTAGCGGACTACTTGAAAAGTTTGCTATTGTAGGTGAAAAACAGGGTATTGCTAATGTAGAATATGCAAACATGGTTCCTTATGAAGGAAAACAAGACAAAAACATTGTTTGGCTGGCAAAGGGCAACGACCCAAATATTATCATTTCTAACCTTGAATCGGATGTGAATCAACTTCGAATAGAGTTGATTTATTGCCCACTTGTAAATAAAGAGGAAATAGTGAGTTTTGTAAGAGAAATGAGAGAAATCTAAATCCTTTTGTCAATAGTGAATACATCAAGTGACATAATTATAGAAGTTATTCAAGAAGAGAATGTAGATGAGCTCTTGTATTATGGGAAAAGTGGTTTTGTAAACACCTCGTTCTTATGGCTCTGAATCTCCTGATGCAGAATCTAGTTTCTTGGGGGGGAGTGGGTCACATGATAGTTCAGACTTTATCATGGCTGTGGAACGAATCTGACCGAGAACACTAGGATATTAACATAGTAACGGTTCTCCGGAACTAAAACCTAAGATTTAGATTATTACTGAAATCGGAGGCAAACGGGTTGAAAAAAACTTTCATAAAGGTAGCGGCAGTTCATCTATTTCATACAAAGTCGGTGTATGTTGCATAAAGACGGCTTCATCATGGATGTTCCTTGCAATGAAATTAGATTATAAGTACAGATGAGTCGAAAACACATTTTGAATTTGTTGAGGGGTAACATTGTGGAATTAGTTTGATTAGCTACTAAAGAATGAAAAGATGGATTCGCAGATTATTAAGTCTTTTAGAAAGAATTGAGTTTGTCAAATATTTAAAAAAACATGAAGAGTAATTGTCCATGAATAAGAATCAGCTTCGTCACTTGCGCCGAGGCATAGAAATCCTTCGACGCCAGGGTTTAACAGCATTTATGAATAAGGTCAAAGTGAAGCTCGCCGAGAGACGGGCTTCTTTTGTCATTCCAGGAGATGATATACGGCTGACCTTTAACGAGCTGGATGGAGAAGCTTGTCAGGCGTTAGAGAATACGCCTGAGAATTTTTTGGCGGTTCAACTTCATCTCTATTATGAGGATCTCCTGGATGAATTTGTAAGATCCCTTTCCAATATTCCGATTCCCTTTGATCTCTTCATTTCGATACAGGATCGGGGAAGTGAAAACGCAGTTCACCAGAAGGAAATCACAGAGAAATGTAGATCCATTCCACATTTAAATCAGCTTCAAATCCGGCCAACAGAAAATCGCGGGAGAGATATTGCCCCTATGTATGCCCTCTTTGGGAGAGAACTTGAAGACTATAAGTATGTTCTCCATCTGCATTCCAAGAAATCTCTATATACCGGGACAGAACAGGAAGACTGGCGCCAGTTCTCAGTCCAAACTCTGATAGGAGACAAAGAGACTGCCACCCGTTTGATTCGTCTGATGGAAAATCACCCTGAAATTGGTCTGGCTTATCCGGAGCGCTATGAAGGCATGGCACCGGAAGCATATAGTTGGCTGTCAGATGAAGAAAAGGGAAGAAATTTTCTCGAATCCCTGGGAATACCCTTTTCGTCAGGGGTATTTCTCTATCCGGCAGGAAGTTTTTTTCTGGTTAGAAATGAGGCCATTCGTCAGATTTGGAACCGTCATCTGACCTATTCGGATTTCGACCCGGAGGCAAGCCAGACCGATGGAACCCTGGCTCACGTACTGGAGAGAGCTGTTTCAAAGGTATGCCGTTATAATGGATATCACGATGCCATCCTATCCTCAGGCAGACGGGAAGTACATGTTGACTGGGATAAGCAGGCCTTCCTGCCTGTTTTTCGAAGGGACAGGACGAATCTGAAACTGGATCTCATGGCCTATGACGTCATAAGCTTTGATATCTTCGATACGCTGCTTACCAGGAAAGTGCATCATCCTGTTGACCTTTTCTGGCTTATGGAAAAGGCAGAACCAGGAAGGCGGGAAGCAAACAGGGTTTCCGGAGCAGAATCCAATCAGTTGAATCATAGATTTGATGCAGAAAAACGAATCCTTGCAGAAATCGAAGCCAACCATAGCTTCGGTGCAAAGACCTCCATCCGGCAGATCTATGCCATCCTGAAGGAGTCTATGCACTGGTCCGAGACAGAAATGGAGCACTACCTTCAGGAAGAAATCGATCTGGAGAGAGAACTTTTATCTCCGAGACGCGACATAGTAGATCTCTGGAATCAGTTGAGAGAAAAGGGGAAACACCTGATCCTGGTCAGTGACATGTATCTTCCAAAGGATATCATCGCAGACATCCTTTCAAAGAATGGAATTCAAGGTTATGAAGCCCTTTATATCTCCTGTGAAGAAGGGCTCAGGAAGGATGACGGAAGTCTCTGGGAGAAGGTCCTTACAGACTACCAGGGTATGAATCTTGCTCACGTCGGGGATAATCTGCAGTCGGATTGGCAGGAATTGTCGGACCGAAATGAGAAAACCTGCTGGATCATGAATTCAAGGGACGAGGAAAGAATCGATGGTCAGTCAGCCTGTGAAAGCAAGATCAATGACCCCATCATGCAGTCCATTGTGAAGGGACTCACCTGTAATCTTGGCGCTTATAATAGCCCCTTTGCCCTTTCTCCGGATGGACAATTTCGTTTTCATGATTCTTATACATTTGGCTGGACTGCCTTTGGCCCTCTCTTTTATGAATTTATCACCTGGATTCATAATAAAGCACGGGAGAATGAAGTGCAGATGATTGCCTTCCTGGCACGTGAGGGTTATATCTTCCGCCAGCTCTACCAGATCATATTTGGAGATCAGGCTCTGCCCAGCTGCTACCTTTTGACATCCCGCCGTTCAGTCTCTGTAGCGGCAATTCGGACGGAAGAGGATATCTTGGAAATTCTTCGGCGAGATTACGACGGATCGCTTCGAAATCTTCTGGTTTCACGACTAGGATACCCTCAGGAGAAAGCAGAGCACTTTCCTGACCGCCAGATCCATTTCAAAAAGGGAACAAGTGACGATGACTTTTCGAAAACCATCGAGAAGATTCGAGCAATATTCCCTGAGGTGATTTCGTATGCGAAGGAGGAACGAAAAAGTTATTTAGGCTACCTTGACCAAATGTTTCCATCAAATGTAGACCGGAACAAAGTTCTCCTTGTGGATATCGGCTATAGTGGTACCATTCAGTATTGGATGAGCCGTCTCCTGGAGTCACCGGTTGCTGCAGCTTATCTTGCTGTCTTTCAGGAAAATGAGAAGCTGGCAGAGAATCATTGTCCGATTGCTTCAATGTATGGTCCTGGATCCTCCCTGACATTGAGAAGTGAAGTGGATCAGGAGACCAAGCAGAAGGAGAACTCGGAGGATTTTATAAAGGATATTGAGGAGACACAGCTATTTCTTGAAAGTGTGCTCCAGGCTCCTTATGGTCAGTTGATTCGCTTTCGAGGAAGAGATCCGGAATACCGGAAAGAAGCGAAACCTTCAGAGGGCATACAAGACCTTCAGAATGGGATCCTCGATTATGCGAGAGCGAGAGGAAGATTGGAGAGCTTGCGATACGGTTCTGTGGATCAAGTCCCGAAAGAAATCCGACAGCAGGCACGGAAGGGTATGGAAGAAATTTACCGGAAATATATCCACCAGCCATTGACAGAACAACTGGCATCGATTTTTTCTGTAGATGATAACTACAGTCAGGACACTTGCCTTCACCTGGATCCGAAAACGGGGAAATGGGTGATTTGATGACAACAAGTACAGATGGCTAGAAACGGGGGCTTTATGTATCAGGAAAAGAAAAGCGGCTGGATCAAACATCTGGATTTTACCATATTGGATCTCCTTATGCAGGAGCTGGCCTTCCTGTGTGCCTTTTTGATCCGATTTCGGGGAGATTGGTTCGAACGGGATCTGATCTACCGGGATGGCATTTACCAGAGGATGGCGGTCATCCTCTTTTTGATCGATATCTGTGTGGTTTTCTTCACAGAGAGTTACAGCGGGATCCTTCGTAGAAACCGCTTTCAGGAGCTGACCCATACGATAGGGCATTGTTTTATCGTATTCGGTGGACTCCTGATCTATATGTATGCGACAAGGCAGTCTCTCTTTTATTCTCGGGGAATGATCTTCCTCTATCTCATTATTTCCATTTGCTTTGAATATATTGTTCGTGTACTGTGGAAAAGACTGATCCGCAGAAGGAAGATATTGGACGTGAATAAATCCGATATGCTTCTGATTGTCGAAGAAATCAATGCAGAACAGTGCGTAAGAGAAATTGGAAAGAATCTCTATACCGACTTTAAGGTGACCGGAATCGTTGTTGTGGACAAGGATATGACCGGACAGGAGATCCTTGGGATCCCGGTGGTCTGTAATGCGGATGGCCTTTTGGAATACCTTCGGACCAATGTGGTAGACGAGGTCTTTATCGACGGGAATACCAGGGCTTCTTCGGATGCACTGGCTGCAGAATTGGTGGAGTTTGGGATCACAGTGCATGTTGCCCTGGTCCATACAGACCAGATGCTGCCGTCACGTCGTCTGGAAAGCTATGGGAATTACACGGTTTTGACGGCCTCCATGAATATCCGGAATGCGAGACAGCTTTTCCTGAAGAGGCTCATGGATATTGTGGGTGCCTTAGTTGGTCTTATCTTCACGGGAATTGCTTTTTTGATCTTCGCACCGATCATTAAGCACCAGTCGCCCGGCCCGGTTTTCTATGGTCAGCCTCGTGTCGGCAGAAACGGACGTCGATTTAAGATCTGGAAATTCCGTTCCATGTATCCGGACGCCGATCGTCGTAAGGCGGAGCTTATGGCCCAAAATGAAATGCAGGGTCTGATGTTCAAGATGGAAAATGACCCTCGGATCTTTCCCATTGGTCATTTCATGCGGAAGCACTCCATCGATGAACTCCCTCAGTTTTGGAATGTATTGATCGGCGATATGTCCCTGGTTGGGACCCGTCCGCCGACAGAAGATGAGTTCAAACAGTACGAATTGCACCATAAGGCTCGACTGGCCTTCCGCCCCGGATTGACCGGTATGTGGCAGGTTAGCGGCCGCTCGGATATCACCGATTTTGAAGAGATCGTCAAGATGGATACCCAGTATATCGCGAACTGGACGCTGGGACTCGATATCAAGATTATTTTGAAAACCATTGCCGTTGTCTTTACCGGAAGGGGCAGTAAATGATTTCCTATACCATCGTAATACCGGTCTATAACGCGGAGTCCAGCCTGCCACGCCTTTGCCAGTCAATTGAGAGGCAGACTGTAGCACCCTTGGAAGTCCTCTTTATCGATGATTGTTCTACGGACGGGAGTAGAAAATGGCTGGAAGAAACGGTGAGATCGTATCCGACCTGGAAGCTTCTCCATAATGAAAAGAATTCCGGTGTGTCCGCCAGCCGGAACCTTGGCATCCGGAAAGCACATGGCACCCATCTTCTTTTCCTGGACGCAGATGACTGGATCGAGCCGACACTTCTGGAAAAGGCAAGATATGCGATCCAACAGTACGATCCGGATGTTCTGACTTTCGGCATCGCGGAGGATTTCCTGAATAAGGACAGGAGTGTCAGCTATTCTGCGACACATACACCGGAGAGAGCTTTTGCGGACCGGGAGAACCCCAAGGCCCTGGCTGACATGCTCTTTCAACTGGAAGAGAAAACCCTCTATGGTTATCCCTGGAATAAGATCTATCGGACAGAATTGATTCAAAACAGGGGGATCCTCTTTCCGGATCTAAGTTTCAGCGAAGATTTCTTCTTCAATCGGAAAGTTTACGATCTGGCCCAACGAGCAGCCACAATACCCGATGTTCTCTATCATTATGTCAATATAGACCAGGAAGATCGTCTGACAGGAAAATATATACCGGAATATTTTGAGCTGCAGAAAAGACGTTGTCGGGAATTTCTGGACCAGCAATATCAATTAAGAGGAGATCATGGAGATCTTTCTATGATCGCAGGACGGTATTTCCGCTCCTTTGCCTCTATGACGGCCCGGGAATTAGATCATGGGACTCCGAAGGCAAAAGTACGTTCCATGATTGAGAAGGAAATGCAGGACAGTAGTCTATATCAGAAACTGCGGGGAGAGTTCCATAGCAGCTCTTTCTTAACAAGTTTCCTCTATCAGCCCTTTTGCCAGGGAAATGCCGGGAAAGCCCTTCGGAGGATGAATCTCTTCCGTTGGGGAAAGAAGCATTTTCGAAAACTTTATCACAGACTTAAACAGATTCGTTAGAGTGCCGGATGAAAACATGTGGAGCATCCAATGTTGAAAACGAAGATTAAAATTTCTATCATTACCCCATTTTTTAAGGGGAATCCCTATATGCCGGCCTTTCGGGCGATGATTCTTCGAAATGCAGAAACCATTCAGGAATCAGAGCTCGCGGGTGCATTGACTTTCGAAGTGGTTATGGTGAATGACAGTCCGGGGGAAGAGGTGATGTTCTGGGAAGTACAGAAGGGATACCAGGATCCTTCCATATCTGGTACGGTGGAAGATGCCGGAGGCCCTTCTGTATCTGATGCCGAGAAAGATGGTTTGACTGCCGGCAATAATGAAATAGGGAAAATATTTCAGTTCAAGCTGGTGCAGAATCGTGAGAATCAGGGGATCCAACGATCCAGGATCCATGGACTCAAAGAAGCATCCGGTGAATATATTGTCTTTCTGGATCAGGATGATGTCTTATCTGATGATGCGATCCTTTGCTTTGGCGAGGCTGCCTTGAATTCATCCGATCATAGGAAGCCATTTATTTATGTAGCTAATGCCATATTAGAGCAAAAGGATTGGAAGTCCCTCTGGTACCGGACAGATTATCATAAAAAACAGGTTGGTAACAGGACGACCTATCTAAATATTGGAACACAGATCATATCCCCGGGTCAGTGCCTCATACCGAGAAAATGGATACCGGATTTCTGGATGACACATCCCTTGACGAAGAACGGTGCAGATGACTTCTTCCTCTGGGTCCTTCTTCTGGAAGCCGGGGTGGAATTCCGATATATCGATCAAGCCCTGTATATCCACCATTACACATCGAAGAATCTGTCCGGAGATACCCGTCTGACGGATCAGTCGACCTATGAATTTATCGATCTCATTCACATGGAATTAGAATCTTCTCAGTTTGATCTCTATCCGATTGGAAACGGTTTGTATCTTCCGGTCAGGCAGACGATCCGAAACCTGAAGAGACTTAAGAGAATGATGACTTTCAAGGCTGATTTCCGTCAGGGAAGTAAGGCATGTAAGGTGAAACAGATTCTGAATCACCCTTATCTTTTTATACAAAATATTATTTTTAAGCTTCGAAGCAAGACCGGCTATGGCTTTAACCGCTAGCATTATTAAAAAGAGGCCTTATATTTCTTTCCGAATAATTTAGCAGCTAAGAAGGACCGAATCTTCAAAGGCCAGTTCTCCGCCTGCGTGTGGAGTACAGGAAACTCGAGCAGAAGAAGCCCGGAGTTCGAAATGCCTTGATTTTTCGTGGTTGTATACAAGCTTTTGAAATCCATCTCATGGTGTATCCATACATTGAAGAGAATCTCACTGACCCGGCCGAAGAGCCTCTGTTCAAAGGAAGAGAGGCCATCCAGACGGATCCTTTTTTCGAGTTCTTCCAATATAGCAAAGAGCCAGGTCATGTACTTGTCATAGACAGCTCTTGAGGCAATCATCATATTCCACATATAACCCCAGTTCTGCTTCATCACGAGATCAAAGTCATTGAGATATTCAGGCATTTTTTCCACCAGGATCTGGCGACAAATATCCAGATGCAGCCCATCCAGTGTATGGCTGTAGTGGGAGTAGAGAGTTTCTATATAATATTTCCTTTTCTTAGGGACGATCAGAAGACCATTTTGCAGGAGCTGATGCAGAGCCTTTTCCTGATTTGTGGTAGGATCCTCGATTGCTCTTGACTCATTGGTCTCACCTGCAATCTTTTCCCGCTCTTTCGTTTTTTCCATATTCCCATACAATGCAGAGGCATAGGAACAGAGGATGGAACGAAGCTCTGCCTCGGTCAGGACACTGTCTTCCCAGTTATGAGTCATCCGATATGATTTTGGCATTACCGTGAAATAACGGCGGTAATGAACCAGGCCAATCACGTCTGCGTTTAGATTCTTCCATGCCCAATAAGCACCGGTGAGCTCGCAGTAGAAGGGGTTCTTCTTGGAGATCTGGTCACCGGTGTCATCCCGCTCAAACTGTTTTTGTCCCGTATATTTTCCCGATGGATCCAAGATGGAATGATCGCTAAGAACTTCCAATGGCCTTTTCCCCTCTGCACCGACCTGAAGAGGCAAATACATGGATGAATCGGAAGGAAGAAAGCAGGATTTGTGGGAAGCGATAATGATCTGTATTTTCATAACGAAGAATCACCTCAATATTTTTTCCAATGATCAATGATTGTAAAATGCTCTATGTTGAACATCTTACATCGGATAGAGCAGAAATCCAAGCTTGGATAAATGTTGCATTTATGACCGATTTCGGATTGGTTCGTGACGGATTCTTTATTTTTATTGGACAGTTAGTTGTTACCGTGCTAAAATACATTAGCTATTGTTTGCTGTCAAAGGAGCAAATGACAGCGGGAGATTGCAGTGGAATAAAAGAATGAGGGTATATGGGAAAACTTCATTTAAAAGATCCGAATGATCTCTTAGATCAGTTTATAGCATGGGCATTCCGGAACCATCCCAACGGTAGGGCTAAGGTCTTGCCGCTGTATGCGAAATACAAGCAACTCATGATGTATGGCATCTTTGGCTTGTGGACTTTCATCATTTCGATTGGGACCTATGCTTTATTCACCGAAGGATTCGGGTGGAATATCATCATCTCAAATGCTATTTCATGGGTTTTTGCTACTTACTTTGCATTTGCGACCAATCGGCGCTATGTCTTTGTCGCACATGTAAAGGGAGTCTATGCCTTTGTTCATCAATTGATCGGTTTCAGTGCCGGCAGGCTGATTACTCTTGGCATTGAAGAGGCTATGTTGTATTTCTTTATCGGACGGCTGAAATGGCCGAATATGCCGGTGAAATTCATGAGTCAGTTTATCGTCATTGCTTTGAATTATGTATTCAGTAAGTTGATTGTGTTTCGGAAGAGTCCGCCAGCTGTTTATGATGATGCGAAGTTGTGAGAGTTCGAGAGACACCAGAATATTAGGACTGACATACCATTAGAATCAAAAAGAAAACATGAGGATTGAATGATGACATCCAGAAAACAAAATAGAAATCAGGGTTCCAGCCTGCATCTTGACAAAGAAGAAAAAAAGAGGATTCTGAAGGCAAGGAAATCAGAACTGACTGTGGAAGAAAGAAGAATCCAGCGTAAGCTAGTACGACAAAAGAAAAAAAAGAAGAGAAGAGTGTTACTGATCATTGAGATCCTCATTCTTCTGATTCTCATTGCTTTGATTTATGTTTATTCCAAGCTGGGCCGTATTAATTTCAATGATGTTGGGAAAATTCAAAAGAATAAGTTGGATGCAAAGACGGAAGACCTCTTGCAGGGTTATACGACTTTGGCCCTCTTTGGCTTAGACAATCGTTCTAATGGTGACTTCAACACCGGTCAGTCAGACGCAATCATGGTTGCAGCTATAGATAATGACACCAAGGAAGTGAGAATCGTTTCCGTCTATCGTGATACCCTTTTGGATGTTACAGGTGAAATGAACCTGCAGAAGGCAAATTCCGCTTATGCACGAGGCGGCGCAAAACAAGCCATGACTATGCTGAATCGAAACCTGGATCTGGATATCCAGGACTACATTGCAGTTGACTTTAATGCATTAGTTGAGGCAGTAGATGCGGTGGGCGGAGTGAATGTAGATGTCACTCAGGAAGAGGTCGATATTATTAAGAAAAAGGGTTATGCCGGTGAAGTCGCTTATGTCACAGGACATATGGATGAAGATCAGCCAATTACACCGGGAACCAATGTTCATCTGAATGGTGTTCAGGCAACCGCATGGTGCAGGATCCGTTATACGAGTTCCATGGACTTCGGCCGTGCAAATCGGCAGAGAATTGTGGTAGAAAAGTTGATTGAGAAGGCCAAGTCCGCCAGCCCGACTCAGCTTAATAAGCTGGTGACAAATGTTTTCCCGGATATATCAACATCGCTCTCAGCTGGACAGCTGACACAGCTTGCTATGGCCATTCAGAGTTACTCCCTGAAGGGACAAACGGGCTTCCCGTTTGCTCTGCATACAACGAATCTTGGTAAAATTGGTTCTGTAGACGTCCCTTGTACTTTGTCAAGCAATGTTAAGGCACTGTATGAATATCTGTATAAAAAGACGGACTATACCCCGACCTCAACAGTCAATGAAATTTCACAGAAGATTCAGACTTTGAGTGGATTTGATGAATCGGATGCATTGGACTATGGTTATGGTACGGAACTCAAGGAGGATGAGGGTTCATCGGTGAAATAGGAATTTATGGAGTGAGTATAGAAGAGGAAGGGAAAGACGTTTGGCTGAACTCAGTGACAATACACGTTGTTGACAGGCACCAACGTCGGATGGATGCTATCATTAAGAGCGACCATACTTATGTGGAGATCATGGCGTTCATCAAAGAATCAGAATATATGGAATAGGAAGAGAGCCAGTAACGCATGGATCACGAGCGTTACTGGCTGCTGTTCTATTGAGTGTCAAAAAATAGATAGGAAGTTTAGATTGAAATAACTTTGCGAGCTTACAAGAGCCCTCCCAAAAGTTTTTTTCTTGACACTGATGTTCACGAAACATATACTAAATAAAGACCACGAACAACGCTTAAGGAGAGCACCATGAACAAACAAGAGTCAGATGTACTTTTGGCAATTACACAGCGATCTTTTGAGAATCAGAGAGAGCTGGCAGCATATACAGGCCATGCACTCGGCGTAGTGAATAAAGCACTGAATTCATTGGAAAAGAATGGATATGTAGACGAAATGAAGGCTACAGCCAAGACGGAGAAGTTACTTGAGGAGAGACAACCAAAGAATGCCATTATCCTCGCTGCAGGATTTGGTATGCGAATGGTGCCGATCAACCATGAGACACCGAAGGCCTTCCTTGAAGTCAATGGAGAAAAACTAATTGAACGGCAGATCAGCCAGCTTCATGCAGCGGGTATCCGGGAGATCTATATTGTCGTGGGGTTCATGAAAGAAAAGTTTGAGTACCTCATGGACAAATATAACGTGGAGCTGATCGTCAATTCCGAGTATGCCACAAAGAACAACATTCATTCGCTTTATAAGGCGATGAATCATCTTCATAATACCTATATCGTTCCCTGTGATGTCTGGTGTGACCGAAATCCTTTTCACAGACATGAACTCTATTCCTGGTACATGGTCAGCGATCTGATCGATGATGAATCCGATGTCCGGGTAAATCGGAAAAATGAACTCGTTCTTACCAATAATGCCGGGAATGCTATGGTAGGCATTTCCTATCTGACAGGATCGGAATGCGGCAAAGTCAAAGAAAAGCTTTCTATGTACTGCCATGATAAGATGCATGACAATGATTTCTGGGAATCCACACTTTATGAGAAGGATCGAATGACCGTAACGGCGAAAGTGGTTCATGCTTCCGATGTTACTGAGATCAATACCTACGAGCAGCTTCGTGATCTGGATGATCAGTCGAACCAACTGAATTCCGAAGCCATCCATACAATTGAGAATGTTTTTGCTGCAAAACCGGCTGATATTACAGACATTACAATTCTAAAAAAAGGAATGACGAACCGCTCTTTCCTGTTCCGATGTAAGGGTGAGAAATATATCATGCGGATCCCGGGAGAAGGAACGGATCAGCTGATCAATCGAAGAGAAGAAGCAGATGTTTATCAGACCATCGGAGGGTTCCATTTCTGCGACGATCCTGTGTATATCAATCCAGAGAATGGATATAAGATTACGAAATTTTTAAACGGTGTCAGAGAGTGCGATCCATGTAACGATGATGATTTAAACAGATGCATGGAGCTTCTGCGAAGATTTCATGATGAAAAGTTAAAGGTAAACCATTCCTTTGACCTGTTTGAAAAGATGGAATTTTACGAGTCCTTGTGGAATGGTTCCGGATCGATGTATCAGGATTATGCGGAAACCAAGAAGAACGTCCTGAAACTAAGAGCATACATTGATCAGCATAAGGGAGAATATAGTCTTACACATATCGATGCCGTTCCGGACAACTTCCTATTCTATAAAGACGCATCGGGAGCAGAACAGTTGCAGCTTACTGACTGGGAGTATGCCGGTATGCAGGATCCGCATGTGGATATCGCCATGTTCTGCATCTACAGCCTCTATGATAAAAAACAGGTAGACCATCTGATCGACCTGTATTTCCAGGAAAAATGTTCGAAAGAGGTGCGAACCAAAATATACTGTTATATTGCGACCTGCGGATTGCTCTGGTCAAACTGGTGTGAATATAAAGCACATCTGGGTGTGGAATTCGGTGAGTACAGTCTTCGTCAGTATCGATATGCAAAGGATTATTATCGGTATGCTGTGGAACGCATGTAAACGTACAATGGAGAACGAGGGTAAAGGGATGTATCACGTTGACAATGCAGTCATTATGGCTGCGGGAACAAGTTCAAGATTTGCACCGCTTTCTTATGAAAGGCCCAAGGGGCTGATCACGGTGAAGGGAGAGGTTTTGATCGAACGTCAAATCAGGCAGCTGAAGGAAAGTGGTATCAACGACATCACCGTTGTGACAGGGTATAAGGCCGAGGAGTTCCAATACCTGAAAGAAAAGTTTGGAATTCAATTAGTCCATAATCCGTACTATAAGACCCGGAATAATAATGCCAGTATCAAGGTGGCTGAGGATCTGCTTTCCAACACTTACATCTGTTCAGCGGATAATTATTTTCATCAGAATCCCTTTGAGAGGGAAGTAGACAGCGCATATTATGCAGCGGTTTACAGTGATGGACCGACAAAAGAATGGTGCATGGAAACAGATTCCGATGGGTGGATACAAAAGGTCACGATCGGTGGTAAGAATGCCTGGTATATGTTAGGTCATACCTTTTGGGATGAGAAGTTTTCCTCTGCTTTTCGGGCAATCCTGGATGAAGTCTATGATGATCCGGAAACGACGGACAAGCTTTGGGAAGACATTTATATTGAGCATCTCGATCAGCTACGAATGAAAATCCGAAAGTATCCGGATGATTACATCTTTGAATTCGACACACTGGATGAGCTTCGCTCATTTGATAAAAGCTATCTTCATGATACGCATTCACAGATTTTGAAGTCACTGGCATCGAAACTCAAAGTTACAGAAGGAGATATTGTTCACATCCATTGTTTGAAAGATGCGAAATCAACAGAAGCAATTGGTTTTACATTCGATGCAAACGGCAATCACTATTCGTATTTGTATGACGGAGGGCTGAGAGATTAGGTTTCATCCCTTAGATTCTGTTAGTCTATTGGACCTACTATACCCTTACTGTTCACGAATGAGCGATAACTAAAGAATGCGAACAAAAATAAGAAAGGACAAAACGTCATGAAAAGAAAAAAAGGAACGCCATCAGGACAAATCGATTGGGTGATCACGCTGGTTCCGCTGATCCTTATCCTGTCGCTGGCAACATTGTTTTTTGTATTTCCGGAACAGTCTAATCAGGTGGTCGGACAGATCCGGTATGTGTTCGGAGACACCTTTGGTGTGTATTATCTGATCATCGGGTTGGGAATTCTATTTGTCTCCATTTACCTTGCCGGTTCAAAGTACGGAACGATCGTGCTGGGCGGACAGGATGAGAAACCGAAGTACTCCTTCTGGGTCTGGGGATCAATGATGTTTACATGCGGTCTGGCTGCAGATATCCTGTTCTACTCCTTTGCAGAGTGGGTCATGTATGCTTCTGATCCGCATATCAAGGAACTGGGATCGGTTCAGGAATGGGCGGGCGTCTTTCCTCTCTTTCATTGGAGCTTTATTCCATGGGCCTTTTATTTAGTCCTTGCAGTAGCTTTCGGTTTCATGCTTCATGTACGGAAAAGAAACCGTCAGAAGTTTTCCGAAGCATGCCGACCGATCCTTGGAAAGCACACAGACGGATGGGCAGGGAGAATCATCGACCTGCTTGCTGTATTCGCTCTTCTTGCTGGAACTGCAACAACGTTCTCTGTGGCGACGCCTCTTATGGCGGCTGCAATCGAGGCGCTTTTTGGGATTACAGTCAATCGGACGATGGTAACCATCATCATTCTGATCATCACCTGCGTGATCTATACCTACAGCCTTTTGCATGGAATCAAAGGAATCAGCCATCTTGCAAATGCTTGTATGTATTTGTTCTTCGGATTCCTGATTTATGTATTGGTATTTGGAGGAGAAAGCAAATATATCCTTGAAACAGGGTTGGAGTCTTTCGGCCGAATGATCAATCATTTTGTGGACTTGTCAACATTCACAGATCCTCTCCGCACATCCAGTTTCCCACAGAACTGGACAATCTATTACTGGGCATACTGGATGGTATGGAGCATCGCAGCACCGTTTTTCATCGGACAGATCTCAAAAGGCCGTACGATCCGACAGACAATATTGGGCGGCTATGTTTTCGGTGTCGGAAGTACCTGCGTCAGCTTCATCATTCTTGGCAATTATTCCATGGGAAAGCAGATGGCCGGGGTTGCAGACTTCATCGCACAGTACCAGTCTGGTGCGAATACTTATGATCTGATCATTGCCATGATAAAGACGATGCCGCTGGTACCGGTAGTATTGATCTGGCTGATCTGCACAATGATCGCTTTCTATGCGACAAGTTTTGACTCTATTGCTCTGATTGGTTCCTGCTATAGCTATAAACACTTGGAAGAGGGACAGCAGCCCTCAAAGAAGATTGAATTCATGTGGTGCATTTTGTTAATCATTCTTCCGATAGCATTACTGTTTAGTGACAGCTCCATGTCCAATATACAGAGTGTCAGCATCATAGCTGCATTCCCAATAGGAATCGTCATGATACTGATTGTGGCAAGCCTGTTGAAGGAGTTGAAGAGCTTTTGGACGGAGAAAAAATGAGGAAAATAATGTTAAATTTTACTGTTGGTTCGGTTATGTCATCAGAGTGCTAATGTTTTTATGTAATCTTAACTTCCAACATTTTTGACACTCAATAGAACATCAGCCAGTAGCGCCATTGATCCAGGCGTTACTGGCTCTCTGCCTGTTCCACCTCTTCTGATCCTTTGATGAACGCCATGATCTCCGCATAAGAATGGTCGCTCTTAATGACAGCATCCATCAGTTCTTCCTTCGGTATCTCGTTCCGAAGTTTGATCAGGTGAGCCAGTTCATCCTTTTCGGCTTCATATTTCGCCTTTGCATTTTCCAGTGCAGATTTCTGCTGCTCGATCTTTGCATCCATTGCTTCTGTTGATACTTTCCGCTTTCCGCGTGCCATAACTTTTTTCCTCCTATATCCTGACCTTAAGCACCATCGGATTCAGCTGGTCGCTGATTTCTCCTGCTTTTCTTTTTATGTAATTCGCATCGATTTCAAACGCTTTCAGTATTGTTTTCTGCGTAGCAGTGACCGCATGTTCTAACCGGTACACACCATCCGCCTGACGGATCATCTCTATCTTTTCCAGTTCTCGTACAGATGCCGGTACATTCAGGTAATTCGGCCGTTCCGCCATTTCTTCTTCCGCATCCTTCAGCTTCGTATACATCCGCTTCCGGATGATCAGCGCAACAAAGGCGATCAACATCTTCGCACTTCTTACCAATCGTAGTCCGTTTGGGGATGTTGTACTTTTTGTCAGGCTTATAGACCCGGTCGTACTCGTAGTTGATATAGACCACGCCTTTGATCGTCCGCTCGTATATTTTCCTCTTGACCTCTGGATGTGAACTTCCAGAGATTTTACAACTAAAGCCCCAGATAACAAGCTCCTTTTTAGTCTCTGGAAGTTCACATGGTAAGCAATAGAAAATATTCATGGAATATCAATCTTGTATCTGCAGAGAAACAATTTTTCCTCGTCAAAATAGATTTTTTCTTCTTCATTTTATCCATAGAAGAAAGGAAGAAAGAGAAGATCCTGATGTCTTACCTTGTATCATTCTGAAATGCTCAATTAGGTAGGAGATAAAAGGAGGAACTGTAATGATGGATAAGTTTGTTGTTAAAAAACTGCTTAGAAAGATGATGAATATTCCGGTGCGGCGGAGCCGCCCTTCTGGTGGCGGGTGAGCCAGGTGTCCGGAAGGAACTGAGCCACCTCCGTCGCGATTACTTGTGTAGACCATAGACTTCCCTCATAGAGATGTCTTTGGTTGGATCGACTGGCTTTTCAGCCGGAGGATTTCTCTGTAGTTTGTCTCTTCTGTGACCTCCTTTGAATGAATCTCAACGCACTATTGCGTTTGTCATCATTGTAGGAGTCTCAAACAAAAGTGGCTCAGTTATCGCCGGAAGGGTGACTCAGTTAATAACGGAATGGTGGCTCAGTTGCACCGGACAGGGTGCTCAACGGGCTCCGGATTCTTCAGATGAGTTTGAAAAATACGATTCAAAGTATTTTTAACAAATTGTTGGGTGTAAAGAGAGTAATGATTGATTATAAACACCCGGATAATTTTTAACACATAAGGAACATGCAAAAGAATAGGAGAGTTTTGACATGACAGTCGATGATGTAATGCTTTTGGCTCTAACAATTCAAATGGTTGCTAAGCAAATCCCTGAGATTTTGGTTGATTACAATATTTATTTATCAACAAAACTGATAGATAGGACAAAAGCTGGAGAACTAGAAGAAATCTCTGACAGCAATAGTGCACTCATTGTTTCTTTGAAGAAGGTAAAAGACAAAGCTTTTAAGGTGGAATACAAAGTGCTTATTGAAATTACAAAGCGGAATTATGATGGGAGTAAAGAAGAAAACCCAGTTGCATATCAAAAACTTTGCGATATTATAACGATCCTCAAAACAGTGGTAAGTCAGCTAGATATTTCTATTAACCAAATAGATATGGTAAATTGGAGAATTGCACAAATAATAGATATAGCTTATCATAATGAATCAAAATGCTTAGAGGAATCAGATATTTGTTCAATAGTTGACAACGCCAAGAAGGTTGATTTTGAGCGTAAAGGAGATAATACATCGATTATAATAGAGTATAGACTGTGGGAAAAAATAGAATATGATGTTTTGCCTTCATTGGATATAAAACAAAAAGAAATTGATCTTGAACTTGAAAAGGCAAGAGGTTATAGAGAAGTTATAATCAAGGATAACAATTTGAAATATGCTAAAACCATTTCCAGACTAAGTTATAAGGAAAATGAAGATTATATCTTGTCATTAGAATCGGCCAAAAAGAATGTTGAACAAAAGAAAGAAACTCTAGTTAGATTAGCTGATGCATTGCGTAATCCTAGAGTTACTGATGATAAAGGAATAATTACTATTGTAAAGATTTGGAAAAACAAGGGGAAATTGCAGCACTCAAATAGCGGAATAATAAGTCAAACTGAGACCAGTGTATACAAGAATGCGGCTTATAGAGAGGAAACCATTTCGATTGGGAAAAATAGTAATATGATATATTCTCATCATATGCGGCTCTATTTCTGCTTGTTGGGATTCGAGAGAAAATCATCTATTGTTGTCGGAAAGATTAAATTAAAAAATGTAATAGGAGCAAATTTATTGAATTTTAAGGTTTCCGGTGGCTATAAGAGAAGGACCTATCGATCAGACTTTGAGCTGGCAATTGATGGTAATGCTGATTTGTTTAAATGTAGAGAAAATGCTTCAGTTGTGGTAAATAATAATGAATATGTGAGAGTTTCTGCAGAAGCTTCTATATTGGAAGGCACTACTTCTTTGAGGATAGAGGGAAATAGGAAGGCTGCAGTTGGTGCAGCATCCCATATTGCCCAAGGAAAGGCTGCTGTATACATTGGTGGTGCTACTGTAGCGAAAGTTGAAGCTCACAGTAATGATGGTAACTTAAGGCTTTGATAATATCCGGTGTCAAGCACCAACGTCGTTTTTTGTATCCAGTCAGGAAGAAATCCATTTTGAGTAGCATAGAAAGAGGAATCCTTTTATGTCCTTAGAGAAATTGAAAAAATCTTTTGAAAGAGCAACGAAAAACAAAGGGATCTCATGTGCCCTCTTTCTTGCTATACTTCTCATCCTTCTTCATCTCTTGTCTCTGGTATCAGTGAAAATACCTTCCTTCACAGGTGGAGTCGACGCTGCGATCGGGAATCACATCCGCCCTTTAACTACATTGCAGGGAGTGCCAGATCATAGCATAGACCTGGCTTTTATTGGCGATTCCCTTGTTATGACAGGCGTTGACACCAAGCTCATGGATCAGGGGACAGGCAAGAATTCTATCCTCCTCTCAAGTCCCGGAATGACGATTCTTGAGGCATATCATGCTTTTCAGGAACTATTAGAGTGCCAGAACCCACGGATCATAATGTTTGAAACGGATGTGCTTTATTACGGAGGCAATCTGGACGGGGCGAAGACCCTTATTCCTGACCTGGCAGGCCGTGCATTCCCTGTTTTCTTTTATCACGACACATGGAAAAACCTGACCCGAAAACCGGAGCCTGTGTCTTCGGATTTTAAGGGTTTTACACCGATGAATGCAGTTTCTCCGGATGTGCCTGATATGAATTACATGCGACCTACGAGAGAGTTCCTCGAATTTTCAAAATTTAACAGGCATATCATGAACAAAATCACGGCGGAGTGTAAGAAAAGAAATATCACACTCTGTCTCTTCAGCAGTGTTTGCCCCGGGCTTTATTCCATGGGACGGCATAATGCGCTGTCTACATATGCAAGCAGATTCAACCTCCCCTTTATCGATCTGAATATGCCGAACAGTGGTCTTACCATCGATCCGCATACCGATTTTGTCGATCGTGGAGAACACTTAAATGCGACCGGTGCTGTTAAGAATACAGAAGCATTGATCCGATTGATGCAGTCATCAGGGATTTGCGAGGCAAGGACAGGATCATAGGTGCATAATTTCTTACCCACGATTTCAAGTTTTCGTGAATTGATCTTTGTTCAATCTGCATTCTTTGTTCAATTTGCATATTGAACTATACAGAGCAACTATTTATGATATAAAAGTATTTGTAACAAGTGAGTATTTTTACCCCTCTCCTGATTTTTTCGGGGAGGGGGTATTGACTTGTTGTCGATTAGGATTAGAATGAGAGGTTTATCCAGTGGACTCGAAAGAACTACGCCGGTCCAAGGCATCAGAGAATAACAATGAAGAAGTCACCATAGACCTTGCTGAAGTTTTCGGACTTATCTGGTCGCAGAAGGTTATTGTCCTTCTGGTGACTATTTTTTGTGCCCTGATCACCTTTATTTTCACAAGCCTCTTTGTGACACCTATGTACACTTCGGAGACATCGATCCTGATCCTGTCCCGTCAGGATCAGAATACACTCACATCCAGCGACCTGCAGACAGCCACCCAGTTGACGGCAGATTATATCCAGCTGGTAACGACCCGGCCGGTCCTGGAAGAGGCCATTTCCCAGTCTGGTGCAGACCTCACGGTTTCCCAATTGAAATCACACGTCAAGGTTGAGAACCAGACCAACACCCGAATCCTCCAGATTAGTGTCAGCGACCCGGATCCGACTATGGCAAGAAAGCTTGCCAATGCACTCCGGAAATCCGTTTCCGCCCGAATCACACAGGTCATGAATATCGATGCGGTGAATACGGTTGAGACGGCGTCACTTCCAACAAGTCCGTCTTCTCCGAATGTCAAGCTGAATGTCCTTGTCGGCGCACTGATCGGACTGCTTCTTACGATTGCGATTCTCGTTGTCCGCTATCTCCTTGATGATACGGTCAAGACCGCGGACGATGTCGAGAAATACACAGGACTTACTGTTCTTGGAACCATTCCCCTGTCAGAGGGAGAAAGGGCTGGTCACCGTTCCGGAAGGAAACGGGTGACAGGCAAGTCAAACTCTAAGGAAAGAAGGTAAGCCATGGCAGAGATCACGATTCGCTCCCTAAATAATATCAATGATTATCATATGAACGAGGCCTATAAGGCACTCCGGACCAATATCGAATTTGCCGGTGAGGATAAAAAGGCTTTTGTCGTGACGTCGTGCATGCCAAACGAGGGCAAGTCTACAACCACGATGAACTTGGCGGTTTCTCTTACTGAGGCTGGAAAGAATGTATGCTTTGTTGATGCAGATCTTCGAAAATCAGTTTTAGCCGGCCGATATCATGTCAAAGGAAGTTATAAGGGCATGACGCATTATCTGACCGGGAAAGCAGAACTAACCGAATGCATTTTTAATACCAATATAAACCGTCTCGATATGATCCTTTCCGGGCAGGTTCCACCTAACCCGTCGGAGCTTTTAGGATCCAAACGTTTTTCTTACCTGATCCAGACCTTGCGCGACCATTATGATTACGTGATCGTCGATGCGCCGCCGGTAGGATCCGTGATCGACGCGGTCGTCATTTCCCGGGCAACAGATGCCTCGATTATTGTCTGTGCATCCGGAGAAGTCAGTTATCGCTTCCTTCAGGACGTTCAGAATCAGCTGGAAATGGCAGGCTCCCATATCCTTGGCGTCGTATTGAATAAAGTTCCTGTAGCCAGCGGGAATAAGTACTATGGCAAGTATTATGGGAAATACTATGGCAAATACTATGGCAAATACTACGGTGACAAGGCGGAGTTGGAAGATAAAGCTTGACAGGGAAAAGGAGGACAAGGCATGACAAAATTCAATATACGGGTATTTTTCGGACTTGCCTGCGTCTTACTTCTTCTGCTCTCTGCTTTCCTGTATCTTAGAACAGACCGAAAACCGCCGGTCATCCACTTCAGCGATGCCGACATTGCCTATAAAGAAGGCGAAGATGCTAACGATCTTCTGACCAAGCTTCGTGCCGAAGATAACCGTGATGGTGATGTTACAGACAAGGTTTTCATTGTCAGCATCACCCCGAACAATGACCAGACCAAAGCAGTTGTCCTCTATGGCGTGTCAGATAAAGCACATAATGCGACCACAGCAGCAAGAACCGTGACCTATCAGGCAACCGAACAGGAAGCTTCTTCCCCGGATTCAGCCAATGGCGATAGCAAAGCCAAGACGGAAAACTCGTCCGACGGGGAAACCGGCAAGGATTCAGAGAAGAACTCGGACAAGGACTCCGACAAGAATTCTGGCATCGGCTCCGATGCCAATGCTGCAAATTCAGATCAAGATACGAATGCATCAGCAAATGCAGACCAGCCGGCAGCGGGTTCGGTTCAATCAGAGGGTTCGAACCCGGCAGCCCCTGTAGTGACTCTTTCCTCTTCTCAGGTAGAGATCAAAGCAGGAAGCCGTTTTAATCCGGTTGGTGTGGTCACGAGTATTACGGATGACAAGGATGACCAGAATGCACTTTTCCGGAGAGTCAATGTCTCCGGAGACTACAATACGAAGCAGCCTGGAAGCTATCCTATACAGATTACTGTTACAGACAGTGACGGGAATACATCCGCGCCGGTCAGCTTCAATCTGGTAGTGCAGTAATGCAGTTGCAGTTTGAGTGGTTTCAGTAGTTTGAAGGGCTCCGGTTGTCCGGTAGCTTTTGCAAGTCGTTTGCAACTGCAGAGATACAGATAGTAAGAATAGAAAGCAAGTAGAGAATCAATGCGTACAAGACATAAAATCATTCGCTGGGGTTTCCTGATTGCAGAGCTGATCAGCTCGGCTCTCTTAGTGATTACGATCATCCGGTCTAAATTCTTCCCGGTCAAGTATAGCGGGCTGGCTGTCCTTATTCTGGCAGCCATCTGGGTCCTTGACTTGGTTCTGACCAGGAAGCACCACCATCATAAGATCTCCTACTGGACCGGAATTGCTTTGGCCCTGATCATCAGTATTCTATCGGGCCTTGCTTTTCATTATCTCCAGACGACGGTAAACACAGCCAAGAAGATTACCAATGCCAAGACCGAGTCTACGGTTTACGGCGTATATGTTCTGAAGGATAATAAGGCCCAATCAATCGGGGAGACGAAGAATTACAATTTCGGGATCTCGAAAACCGATGACAGTAAGAAACTGAACCAGGTCTTTTTGCGTATTGCCAAGGACCAGGGAATCGATAAGGATCAGGGGGCGGCGGAGCTTTCTGCATCCAACAGCTACGACGATCTCTTAAGCATGGCAACCGGCCTCCTTCATAAGGAAAGCGATGCCATTGTCATGAACGAAGCATTTCTTCCGGCTATCTCGGAAGTGGATGAATATAAGGATTTCAAAAGTCAGATCCGAGAGATCAAGTCTTATGATATCAAGACAGAAGTTCAGCTGGCAGACCAGGGACAGAAAGAAACAGATGGCGTTTTTACCATCTTTATATCTGGCATCGATACTCCGGGCGCGGTTTCCAAGACCAGCCGGTCGGATGTGAATATCCTGGCAACCGTCAATACCAAGACGCATCAGATCTTCCTTCTGACGACACCGAGAGACTATTATGTACCCTTGTCGATATCGAATGGGGTAAAAGACAAGCTGACTCACGCCGGGATCTATGGTGTAAATGTATCCATGGATACCCTGTCCATGCTCTATGATACGAAAATCGATTACTACTTCCGGTTGAATTTCACCGGTTTCACCAATATTATCCAGGCCCTTGGCGGTGTCCGGGTTCATTCGGATTACGACTTCCAGGCAGGCGGATATACTTTCGTTAAGGGAGACAATTATCTGAATTCTGACGAAGCTCTGGCTTTTGCAAGAGAACGGCACGCTTTTCCTCAGGGAGATGTCCAGAGAGGAAAGGACCAGATGTACGTGATCGAAGGCGTCATCAATAAACTTAGCTCGGCTGCAGTTCTGAAGAATTTTGATCAGCTGATGACCAGCTTGTCGGATTCCTTTGAAACCAGCATTCCTTACGATACTATAAGTTCCCTGGTCAGTGATCAGCTGAATGATGGAAAAAGCTGGGATATCCAGAAGTATCATGTGGAAGGTTCCGGCGCGAAGAATACGACCTATTCTATGCCACATTTCCAGGCTTATGTTATGATCCCGGATCAGAATAGTGTAAATCAGGCAAAAGAGTACCTGGATCAGATCGAAAAGGACCAGAGGATACAGGTGGAGCAGAAAGATTGAGCTGAAATCTCAGAGAGTTCGGATAGATCAGAAAGACGGACGAGTGGGCAGGTCCGATGGGCAGCTTAGCTGGTGCTTCAACAACTGAGACAAACAGGGACAAACGATGTGATATCGTTGACAGATAAGAATAGTAGGATTATGAAGGAAATATGGTGGGATTATGAGTACAGAAGAAAATAATAACAGTTTTCAGGGAGATTCGCGCTACAAACTGCGAGTGATGCTGCTCTTTTTTGCAGACGTTGTTACTATATTTATCTCCTATTTCTTCGCGTTGTGGCTTCGGTTTGACTTCTATTTCTCAAGGATACCGCAGAATTATCTGCAGCATCTTACACTTCTCTTCCCAATCATCTGTGCCACAACTCTTGTTGTTTATGGCTTCTGTCATCTATATCGGAGTATCTGGAGATATGCCAGTATCTCGGAAGCCTATCACATCATTATTGCTTACTTGATTCTTGCAGCCGCACTCTTGGCAGAGCATTCTGTTTCCTGGCTGGTTGGAGTAGAGGTCCCACGAAGCGTAGCTGTTGTGGGATATTTGATGTCTCTCTTGTTCTGCGTTGCAATCCGTTTCGGATACCGAATGGTGCGTTATATATCGGCCAGGAGAAAAATTGCACAGCCGGATGAAAACAAGAAGCGTGTAATGATTGTCGGAGCAGGTCAGGCGGCAAAGGAATTGATCAATGACTTTCGCTTTGGTGTCCGTGACAATTACCAGATCTTAACCATTGTCGATGACAATCCGATGAAACTTGGACGGTATCTGGAGGGACACAAAATCGAGGGAAATCGCCATGATATTCCGGAACTGGTTAAGAAGTATCGAATTGATATCATTATTTTTTCCATACCGAGTGCGTCAAATGAAGACCGAATCAATATTCTGAACATCTGCCAGGAGACCGGCTGTCAGCTTAAGATCGTTCCTGGTATCTACCAGATTGTAAATGGTGATGTACAGGTATCAAAGCTCAGAGACGTGCAGATTGAAGATTTGCTCGGAAGAGAAGAAGTCAGGATCAACCTTACCGAGATCAAGAAGACGATCGAAGGAAAAGTGGTTATGGTAACCGGAGGCGGCGGATCCATCGGCTCCGAGCTCTGCCGACAGATTGCATCAGCTAAGCCAAAGCAGCTGATCATCTTCGATATCTATGAAAATAACGCATATGAGATTCAGCAGGAACTGATTCGAAAGTATGGCGATAAATTGAATCTAGTAACATTAATTGGCTCCGTCCGTAATACTTCCCGGATCAATAGTGTCTTGGAAACCTACCATCCGGACATGATCTACCATGCTGCTGCACATAAGCATGTGCCTTTGATGGAGAACAGTCCTTGTGAAGCTGTTAAAAACAATGTCATGGGTACCTATAAACTTGCAAAAGCGGCAGCGGAACATGGCGTGAAGAGATTCCTTTTGATCTCCACGGATAAAGCTGTCAATCCGACATCTCTCATGGGCGCGACCAAGCGAATGTGCGAGATGATCATCCAGATGATGGACCGGAAGTATCCTAATACAACCTTCATGGCAGTACGATTTGGAAATGTTCTTGGATCCAATGGTTCCGTCATTCCTCTTTTTAAAGAGCAGATTGCCAAGGGCGGTCCTGTTACAGTAACGGATAAAAATATTATTCGCTACTTCATGACAATACCGGAAGCGGTATCTCTTGTATTAGAGGCTTCTATCTACGCAAAAGGCGGAGAGATCTTCGTCCTCGACATGGGGAAACCTGTCCGGATCGATGATATGGCAAGAAAACTGATCCGTTTGTCCGGATATCAGCCGGATGTGGACATTAAGATCGAATATACCGGTCTCCGGCCAGGAGAGAAGCTCTATGAGGAACTTCTTATGGACGAAGAGGGAATGAGGGATACACCGAACAAGCTTATCCATATCGGCCATCCGATCGAAATGGACGATGAGAAGTTTATGCAGGAACTGCATAGACTGGATCAAGTCTCCAAAGAAGAAGTGAATCCGATGGAGATGAAGAAAGTAGTATCGGAAGTTGTTACCACCTATAAGCCGGATCTGGAACATGCGGATCAGGCGCAGGAAGGGTGAGGATAGTAAAGAAAGAAGAACGAGATGAAGGATATTTCTGATATCAAACCATTTGATAATAAAGTTTGGCTTTCTTCCCCAACGATGCATGGAGACGAGTTAAAATATATTACAGAAGCCTATGAAACAAATTGGATGAGTACAGTAGGTGCAAACATTAATAGAGTAGAAGCTGAGATAGCTTCTAAGGTTGGATGCAAGTATGCAGTAGCTTTATCAGCCGGAACCGCTGCACTTCATTTGGCTACACGTCTTGCAGGCGAAAAACTTTACGGCTTTCATGCTGCAAACGACGGATCGCTCGTTGGACATAAGGTTTTCTGTTCTGACATGACTTTCGATGCGACTGTGAATCCGGTTGCTTATGAAGGCGGGGAAGCTGTGTTTATTGACACAGAGCATGATACTTGGAATATGGACCCGGTCTCATTGTCTAAGGCTTTCGAAATCTACCCGGAAGTAAAACTTGTTGTCGTGGCACACCTTTATGGCACTCCGGGAAAGATTGATGAGATTAGAAAAATCTGTGATGAACATGGTGCGTTGCTTATTGAGGATGCTGCAGAGTCTTTGGGGGCTAGTTATCTTTCTACTTATTCACAAGACGTAGATGAAAGCACGGGCAGGAGAAAAGTAGTACAGCCTACATGGCGCGAAACTGGTACCTTTGGCGACTTCAACGCTATTAGTTTTAATGGCAATAAGATCATCACAGGGTCGTCTGGTGGAATGTTCCTCACTGATTCTAAGGCTGATGCTGACAAGGTAAGAAAATGGTCGACACAGAGTCGTGAAGCGGCTCCATGGTATCAGCATGAAGAAATCGGTTATAACTACCGCATGTCTAATGTGATCGCTGGTGTGGTTAGAGGGCAGATTCCGTATTTGGAGGAACACATCGGTCAGAAAAAGGCGATTTATGAGCGGTATAAGGAAGGTCTTAAGGATTTACCTGTATCCATGAACCCCTTTGATTTCAAGAAGAGTAGACCTAACTTCTGGTTGAGCTGTTTAATCATAAATCCCGATGCTATGGCACCGGCGGTTCGTGGCGATAAGAACTTCTTGTATAAGAGTGTATCTGGAAAGAGCAGTCCTCAGGAAATTCTTGACATGATTGCTGCAATAAATGCGGAGGGCCGTCCTATATGGAAACCTATGCATGCTCAGCCGGTGTATCTGGGTCACGACTTTATTAATCGTAATGGTAGTGGAAGAGGACAGAGCAATGCTTATATCGATGAGGGTGAGACGATAGATGTTGGCATGGATATCTTCAGACGTGGTCTCTGTTTACCTTCAGATAATAAGATGACTGCAGAACAGCAAGACAAGATTATTGAAGTTATTCATAGGGCGTTTCAGTAATAGTTAACGAGTATTGATTCGTATATAGAGAACAGTTTTAACTACAGAGTGGCAGAAATACATTTATGAAAGATAGAAACCATAACGAATTAAAAGTTGTTAAAAACATCATAAAAGTAATACTTCTCATCTGCTCTGTGGTTGCTGTAATCGCCGGGATCTTTGATCAGATCAGTCAGAAACGCGACTGGGAAGATGCTGAGTTTGAGGATCTCAAACCTCACCAGATGAAAGGCCTGTATGAGAAGTTCTTTAAGCGACCCTTGGATGCATTCCTTTCGACAGGGGCGCTGATCGTTTTATCTCCAGTGCTGCTGATTACTGGTATCGCTGTAAGATTGAGGCTAGGTTCTCCAGTTATTTTCTCTCAGGATCGTCCGGGGAAGAATGGCAAGATCTTCAAACTCTTCAAATTCAGGACAATGACGGATGAAAAAAATGAGAACGGAGAGTTGAAAAGTGACGAAGAGCGCCTGACACCATTCGGCAAGAAGCTGCGTTCCACATCATTGGATGAGCTTCCTGAACTTATCAATATTTTAAAAGGTGACATGGCTGTGGTTGGACCGAGACCACTCCTGGTTCAGTACTTACCACTTTATAACAAGCATCAGTCACGCAGGCATGAGGTCAGACCGGGCTTAACCGGGCTCGCTCAGGCCCATGGAAGAAATGGACTTTCATGGGAAGAAAAGTTCGACTATGACGTTGAGTATGTAGACAACGTGACATTTATAGAAGATTGTAAGGTAATAGCAGATACAATAAAAGAAGTCATCAACAAAGAAGGTATATCGGAAGACGGTGAAGCTACAATGAAGTTGTTCAAAGGTACGCAGGAAGATGTTGATGTTTCTACAGATGATGATATGAGCATTAAAGCAAATGAAAAGGATGTGTGATATATGTGGAATTAAAAGAACATAAGAGCATCACTATCATTGGGGCTTCGGGTCACGGTAAGGTCTGTGCTGATATAGCGAAGTTGAATGGGTATGAAAAGATAGCATTCTTAGATGATGATCCTGCTGTTACACATTGCGGGCAGGATCCGGTAATTGGTACAACGGACACAGTTCCTTTAGGTGATCTCTTCGTTGCTATCGGAAATAACGAAATCAGGAAACACTTCTGTGAACGGTATAAAGAACAGCTTGTAACGCTAATCCACCCGAGCGCTGTTATAGCGGAAGGCGTGAAAATTGGTAATGGATCTGTAGTCATGGCTGATGCTGTGATTAATCCTGGAAGTGTTATAGGTGATGGTTGCATTATCAATACCGTTGCCTCAGTGGATCACGACAATGTGATTGGTAACTTCACGCATATCGCGGTTGGAGCACATACGGCTGGGACAGTGAAGATCGGTGAGTGTGTCTGGCTTGGAATCGGAGCCGTAGTAAGCAATAACGTTAATATCTGCAGCGGATGCGTCATTGGCGCAGGGACTGTGGTTATTAAGGATATAGATGAAGCAGGAACTTATATAGGAGTACCAGCAAGAAAGATGGTAAAGAACAACACCTCATCCACAATCGGGGGGATATAACACAAAGTTATAGCAAAGAAAGATTTGACTCCTTTGTTCGGTTCGCAATACCGCTTTATGCAGCAACAGTAATCACAATTGCGAATCATAACATTCAGTCTTCGGAGGTCTGCTTATGAGTACAGTAGACCAGAAGAAGGCAGGCCCAAAAAGTGGATTAAAGTATCTCTAAATCATTGGAGCAGGTGGATTCGGAAGAGAAGTTGCATGGCTTGTTAGAAGAATAAATGCTGTGAAGCCCACTTGGAACATCAAAGAGTTTATTGATGACAATAGTGCCCTTTGGAGCACAATTGAGAATGGTTACGAAGTCCTCGGCGGATGTGATTACCTGAAAGAGCAAGATTCTGCTTGGGCCGTGTGTGCAATTGGATGCGCAAAGACTAGAAAGAAGATCATTGAGAAGCTGGGCGATAGTGTGAATTTCGCCACAATTATAGATCCTAGTGTGGTTATTTCAGAATCAGTGAGTATAGGTATTGGAACCATCATCTGCGCTGGAACGATTATCACAGTTGATGAAAAGATTGGAAATCATGTAATCATCAATCTCGACTGCACAATTGGTCATGATGATGTGATTGATGATTTTGTAACGCTTTATCCCAGCGTAAACGTAAGCGGAGCCTGTCACTTGGGAGAATGTGTTGAGATGGGTACAGGAAGTCAAATTATACAGGGATTAGATGTAGGAGCTGGGACAATTGTTGGCGCTAGTGCCTGCGTTGTGAAGGATCTAGAATCAGAAGTTACAGCAGTCGGATGTCCGGCGAAGGTTATTAAGAGACATTAGGGACTCCATCCTTACATTTGAGCACATAAGAGTTGTGTTAGAGAAACAAAAACAATATGAAACAGAGTAAAGTGAACGGACAACAGCATAAGAAAGCTCTCATGATAGCCACAGTGCCTTCAATGATTGGGCAATTTAATATGGCTAATATTCAAATTCTCCTTGATCTTAGATATACAGTCCATGTTGCTTGTAACTTCGATGATAGAAGCGTGTGGACAGAAGAACGAGTTGAAGAGTTTAGAAAGCAATTAGACGATCTGGGAGTTAAGTATTTTCAGATTGATTTTGCACGATCTCCGAAGCACATCGGAATGGTGAGCAAGAGTTATAATGAGATAAAAGAACTTCTATTTCATGAGAAGTACACGCTCGTACATGTTCATACGCCTGTTGCCGCAGCAGAAGTAAGGCTTGCAGCAAAAGATTATAACGACGCTATTGAGAGAAGGGTTAAAGAAGGCAAAAGTGCCCCCGAAAGACTGAGAGTAATCTATACAGCACATGGATTCCATTTCTATGATGGAGCTCCTCTTAAGAACTGGATATTGTTTTATCCTGTGGAGAAAGCATTATCTAAGTACACAGACGTATTAATAACAATCAATAAGGAAGATTATAAAAGAGCTTCGAGTGAATTTAATGCTAAGAAGACCGTCTATATTCCGGGTGTTGGTGTGGATGTTAAGAAATTCGCTGGTGTGAGTGAAAGCATTGACAGAGATGCTAAGAGACAGGAATTAGGCGTTAATAGTAATGACATATTCCTTCTTTCTGTCGGCGAACTGAATGAGAACAAGAATCACAGTGTGGTTATAAAAGCGCTAGGTGAGCTAAAGAAGTCGGGAAAGTTTGGAAATAACCACATCGTCTATATGATTGCTGGTACAGGCGATAAGAAGCAGGAACTAGAAGATTTGGCTGCTGAAGAGGGCGTTGACCTTCGACTTCTTGGATTCCGTAAGGATGTGAGCGAGTTACTCACAGCGGCGGACCTTAATATTCTTCCTTCTATCCGTGAAGGATTGAACGTAAGTCTGACGGAGGCTATGGCTTCAGGTACTCCATGTCTAGCTGGCAATATCCGTGGCAATGTTGATCTGATTGATACTGGTAAGGGTGGAGAGCTATTTGATCCACAGGATGTAACTTCCGTAGCGGAAGCGATAAGTGCAGAGTTAACTCACCGTGATAATTGGTCACAGCAGGGAGCATATAACCAGAATAAGATCAAACATTTCGATCTTTCCGTTGTTGATGAAGATTACAAAAATCTGATCGGGGGAGGCATAACACAAAATGTTACATTTGATGATGGCCTGGAGCTTCTTGATTATAATTATTTGAGTGAAGCAATTGATAGGCAGAAAGTAAGAACGGAGCTTGGAATAGATGTGGCTGACTTCTTAATAATGTCCATAGGCGAATTAAATGCAAATAAAAACCATTCTGTAATTATCAGAGCAATTTCAAAAATCAATGATCCTAACATAAAATACATTATTGCTGGTACTGGAAAAATATATGAAGAATTGCAAGATCTGATAGAAAAACTTAATCTTCAGGAACAAGTCCACTTATTGGGATTTAGAACGGACATACCGGAATTACTTCATGCATCAGATTGCTTTGCATTCCCTTCTTATCGTGAAGGACTTGGCTTGTCTGCGATTGAGGCGATGGCAGCGGGACTTCCTTTATTAACATCAAATATGGGTGGAATAAATAGCTACAGTAAAAATGGTGTTACTGGATATAAATATGATCCAAGTGATGTTAATGGTTTTGCTGATGGAATACTAAACTTGAAGGATGAATATTCTTTGAAGCTTTCTAAAAATTGCAAGATGGAAGCTCAAAAATACGACATTGGTATCGTTAATAAAATAATGCAAAAAACTTATCAAGAAATTTAGGAGCTTATAGTCCATGCCAAAGGTATCTATCATCATGGGAATCTATAACTGTGAAAAGTATTTATCAGATAGTATAGATTCAATATTGAAACAGACATTTAAAGATTGGGAATTGATCCTTTGTGATGATGGGTCAGTCGATGGAACATATTCCGTTGCAAAATCTTATCAAAATGATTACCCAGAAAAAATAGTTCTTTTAACTAATAAAAAAAATAAAGGACTTAATTACACTCTCAATAAATGCATTCATTATGCTAGGGGAAGGTATATAGCTAGACAAGACGGTGACGACCGATCCCTACCTAATCGATTTAAGGAGGAGGTTAAATTTTTGGATAACCATCCAGAATATGCATTAGTTGACGGCAACATGGAAATGTTTGATGAAAATGGAGTATGGGGCAGAACGAGTTTTCATGGAGAAGTAAAAAAGAATGATTTTGCGAAGGGATCACCGTTTATACATCCTTGTATAATGATGCGAAGGGATGCCCTAGTATCCGTGGGTGGATATTCAGAAGGCAAAAATCTTATAAGAGTTGAAGATTACCATTTGTGGTTTAAATTTTATATTAAAGGGTATAAAGGTGCTCATATAGACGATATACTTTATTGCTATCGGGATGACCGCGATGCATTTGCAAAAAGAACAGTACAAAACAGGCTTAACCTTTTTAACATTGAAAATTGGGGCTTCAAGAAACTGGGCATATATAAGAAATACTGGTATGTACCATACAAGCAATTATTGATGATACTTATTCCTGATGGAATGTATGCTGCCATACATAGGAAAAAGTGGGAAAAGAAGTAGGGAAGTATGAATATCGTTATTACAGCACATACGTATTATCCGAACAAAGATGGAGTTCAGGTTGTAACAGAGTACTTAGCGGAGGGACTTGTACAAAAAGGACATAATGTAACCGTTGTAACTCCAGTGATACCAGGAGCACCATTAGACGAAGAACATAATGGTGTTATAATCCATCGTGTGAATGTTTCAACAGTGCATTGTAAGTATAAAGGTGACATTATCGGCTATCAAAAATACATAATTGATTTAGCAAATAACAGTGATTGCTTGATAAATATGTGTATGCAGACAGCTACTACAGATGTATTACTTCCTCTTTTGAGGAAAATGCCTTGTAAAAAAATATTATATATGCACGGCATGTTTGAGTTTACATTTAACAACTCAGATTGGTCAAATGGCATCCAACTTATGCATAAAGTTTGGTGCTCGCTGAATTGGAGAAGCCTATATTCAAAATTGGGAAGATATATATCTGAGTATGATAAGATCATACAGCTTCATTCGATGGATTATGCTAATCAATATTTTATAAAAAGATATCGTGTAAAGACAAATATCATTGAGAATGCAGCTGATGATGCTTTTTTTAAGCAGAATAATAATTCTTCTTTAAAAGAAAAATATGGGAAATATGCTCTTTTTGTAGGAAATTATGATCCAAATAAAAATCAAATAGATTTGGTAAGAGCATTTGTGAAAGCAAATATTCCAGATTTATCACTTGTAATGATAGGAAGCACTAAAAATGCATATTATGAAAAAGTAATTGAAGCAATCAACAATAGTGGAGATATTGGAAAACTAATATATGCCTTAACTAGTGTTCCGAGAACAGAGGTTTCTGATTATGTAGAGGAATCTCTCTTCTATATGATGAGTAGTAGAGTCGAAAAATTTCCAGTTTCAATAGTCGAAGCAATGGCAGAAGGTAAGGCTTTTATTTCGTATGATGCTGGAATTACTAGATATTTACCTGGTGGAGTGATAGTAAAGAATCCTGATGAAATGGCCGAATGGATGAAAACCATGTATGAAAATCCAGATGTTATGTATAGTTATGGGAACGCCGGTAAGGTGTACGCACAAAAACATTTGTCGCGTTCTGTTGCAGTAAATAAACTTGAAAATATTATAGAGAACTTATGAAATCAATTACTTTTATTTGCCCGTATTTTGGGAAATTACCGGAAGCACAATTTCCTTTATGGTTACAGTCTTGTGCGTATAATCCTTCAATTAAATGGATTATATTCACAGATGATACAACGGAATATGATTACCCAACTAATGTTGAAAAGGTTCAGGTTTCGTTTGAATGGTTAAAAGAATACATACAAAGCAAATTTGAATTCAAGGTTTCTTTAGATACCCCTTACAAACTATGTGATTTCAAACCGACATATGGGTATGTTTTTAAGGATTATTTACAGGATTCAGATTACTGGGGATATTGTGACATCTCAGATACAATATTTGGAAACCTTAGAAAATTTTTAACGGATAATGTCTTAACATCTGACAAAGTAATGTTTCTTGGTCATATGACTTTATATAAAAATTCAAATAATATCAACAGTGTTTTTATGAATTCTGAAAAATGTGGTAAGCCTATTGAAAGAATATTGGGAGTTGCCGAGAACATGGCTTTTGATGAAAATCCCATGTACGGAATTAGGAAGATATTTACAATTTTAGGATATTCGTCTTATAGAGTAGATAAGATGTATGACGATATTTCTCCGTTGAGATACGCCTTTCAACTTTCCTGCTATGATCAAGATTACAAACAATATTATAAGAAAAAGGTGCCCATTATATTTGAGTGGAGAAACGGTTCATTGTATGAATTTTCACTAAAAGAAGGAGAACTTAGCAAAAGAGAACTTGGATATGTTCATTTTCAAAAGAGAAAAATGAATAATCCATTTAAAAAAAAGGATGTTAGACAATTTTTGATTGTTCCAAATAAATTTATTGAAAATAATAAGATGATAACGACAAGATGCGTAGAAGACTATGGAAAAGATAGGATGTTCTACTACCCATTTTTTAAGCTCAAATGGGATGCATTAATTTATAAATTATCTCACTTAGGCAAGGACTAAAGGTGCTATTGTGACACTATCTATATATAAGAATGATTATTATAGAACAGCCAATTTATTTATATGTTTCGCTGCCATTATTTGGGCAATTATAAATGATAAGGCATTTCAAACAGGCACTTTTGGATCGGCCTTATTGTTTCTTGTTTTCAATGCCTTATGTTCTTTTCTATCTAGACAAACATTTTATTCATGGCCTGTGATAATTATTAGAGGGTCCGGTGTTTTTAGGTATATAATAGTTGCTTTAGCGGCGTTTAAAGATGGCGTATATACATTTCCTGATGATAACTGGATTGTATATTTAGAAATGATGGCAATATATTTTGCTATCTTTCTATTTGATGTAAGACATCAAAGCCGTGCCGATAATACGACTGTTGCGTATGAAGCTTTTAACATAAATGATGATAATATAAAAAGTTCAAATCAAAGAGGCGTAATTATTACGGCTATTTTAATTGTCACCGGAGCCTACGTCATAACACATAGAGAAATATTATCTTTATATTTTAGCTTAAGTACAAATAAAGCTAGTGTGGTGTTTGCTAATGGCCTAATTGCTCTCTTAGTAAACTTGTTTTTTCTAATTATATATATAAAAGCTTTTTTGTATTTTCAAAGACTTGGCCTTCCTGAATGGATAATAATCATTCTACAAATTGCTATAAGTATTTTCTATATAAATGGAAGCTCAATAAACAGCGATAATGTATCAAGATGGTCTATGCTTATAACAGGACTTTTAGCTTATGTATATTTAGTTAGATTTCACCCCAAATATAAGAAAGTGTTATTAATAGGACTTTTAGTTATTTTGATTTTTGCTGTATTCTTTGGTTCAATGATCAAGTTCTCGAGACTGGGAAATCAAGACTATATGGAAATGAATTCAACTGTTAATTCATTATTCTCATATAAGAATTTGAATGCATATTTTGCTGGGCCGACCAATATTCATGTTGGAATAGAAATGGTTAAGTCTGTTCATAAGAATGGGCCGTCCCCTTTACTTATGTCTATTTCAGATTTCTTTAACAATTTTCCACTTTTAAATAGAATACTTAATTTACAAGATTATGCATCACATATAATTTTTAATAGAATATACTATGGGTCAAGTATAGCCGTCGATCAGATACTTCCATTATCTTGCCAATTATATAATTTTTTTAATATAGGCTTTATAATTCCTGAAGCAGGAATAGTTTATTTTGCATTGACACAAAATAATAAAATAAAGACTGAAAAAAATATGTTGTTAACATTTTGCAAAGTCTATCTTGTGGCATCATTATCTTTAGTAAATTGCTTAAATATGACGGTTATGCTTCAAGGAGTTTGGTTACAAGTCCTTCCTGCTTTTTTGGTATATTGGATAAATAGAACGCTTGTGATAAAAGGAGATTAATTCAATGAGTATGCCTAAACAATTTATAAAGACTGAAATTAATAGAATAGATAATAAAAGAAAATTGAATTCAAAATACAAGTTTTTCGATAGAAAAAAGAACAAAAAATACGCATTGATTGTTTTATCAGGTTATCGAAACTTTTTATGGAAAGCTGTTTTTGGAAGGATAAAAAAATTTTGTCCTGATGATATAGATGTTTGTATTATTACTTCGGGATTATTTTCAGAAGAACTAAGCAAAATATGTGACGAAAATGACTGGTCGTATCTTAGCACACAAAAGAATCAACTTTGTATTGCACAGAATATCGCTTTAAAAATCTTTGATAGAGCTGAGTATATTTATAAACTTGATGAAGATATGTTTATTACTAAAGAATTCTTCTTAAATATGCGAGAAACATATTCTAAAGTAAAAAAAGAAGGACTTTACGATATTGGGTTTGTTTCTCCTCTTACACCGATAAATGGGTATGGCTATATTCGACTCTTAAAGAAGTTTGATAAATTAAGTGATTACGAAAAAAGATTTGGAAAGGCTGTATATGGTGGCAATAACAACTCTTGTGATTTTATTTCAAATAAAGACGTTCCATTCTTTATGAACTCAATTCCGGAATTTCAAAATATTGACACTCTATCTAATACATTAAATATTGATCCCTTTAATTACTCTGTTTGTCCAGTGCGATATAACATAGGAGCTATTTTTTTTAAAAGAGATGTTTGGAAAGATATGGGAATGTTTTCTGTTCCGCATGGAGGAGTAGGGCTAGGAATTGATGAATCGGATTTAAATAGCTATTGCATTTGCAATTCTAAGGCCATGATAATATCAGAGAACTGTGCTGTAGCGCATTTTGGTTATGGTGCTCAAGTGAGTGACAAATTGATTAACGCGTATAAAAAAAGAGAAAAAGAATATTTGGTAGATTGATACAAAATGGAATTAAAAGGGAAAAAACTTTTTGATAATACAATAATCTTTTTTATTGGAAATATTGGATCAAAAATAATACAGTTCTTTTTGGTGCCTTTATATACTTATTGCCTTACTACTGCTCAATTTGGCACAACGGAACTTGTTTTAAATGCGATTTATATAGTAAGTCCCATTTTTTCAATTTCTATTACAGATGGGATGCTTCGATTTGGCCTGGATAAAAAAATAAAAAAACAAGATGTTCTTTTAGATTCTATAATTATTGCGGCAGTTGGATGTGTTATTTCCATATTATGTATTCCTATTTATTATCAATTTGACTCTTTGAAGGGATGGATACCTTATTTTGTTTTAATAATGAATTTCAGAACTCTTCAAGATGTTCTTTCGGTTAACCTTAAAATAAAAGACCAGAATCGTCAATATGCACTTAATAGTATGATATATAGTTTCGCTTTTTGTGCTTTTAATATCTTATTATTGAGTCTTTTTAAACTTGGAATAGATGGTTACTTTTTAAGTTACATTCTGGCTTATGTAATTAGTATTATATATTTACTTTATGCTGGGAATGTTATTAGGGATATTCGATCAGCCTCTTTTGATGTCAGACTTGTTAAGAAACTTGTAATATACTCATTGCCAATGATCGTTAACGCCTTATCTGGATGGATTATAACAGCATCTGATAAGTTCATGATCAACTTCTATATGGATAATTCTGCTGTTGGTCTATATTCTGTCGCTACAAAGATCCCTACAGTTTTGACTACTTTAAGTAGCATCTTTATGCAAGCTTGGACTTTATCTGCTATTGATGAATATGAAAATGAAGAGGGAACTTCATTTTACTCAAACATTTATTCAGCATTCTTGTTTTTTGTCGGATTTGCTAGCTTAGTTATTATTGGCTTTATTCAACCTTTTATGAAGGTATATGTTAGCAAAAGTTATTATTCATCATGGATTTATGTGCCTTTTTTAGTTTTTGGCACTGGTTTAATGTCAATAGTAAATTTTTTTGGCGGAGTTTATGTTGCTCACAAAAAAAATATGAGAATTACTATAACAACGTTGATTGGTGCTGTTTCTAATATTGTCCTTAATTTTACTCTTATTCCTAAGTATGGGATACAAGGAGCTGTTATAGCTACTTTTATTTCGTGGCTTATTGTATCAATCTATCGATACATAGACGTAGTTCAATTGATACATAAGAGCCTTTCTTTGACTAAATCACTCCTTTTCTTTGTCCTTTGCCTTTTTGTTTCACTAGTAGCTATAAAGGGAAACTATATTATTACACTTGTGTTAACCGGTATTTTTTTACTAATTTGGCTCTTTTTTAACAGAAAAGTAATGAGGCTATCGATTGATCAAATAAGCATCATAATTAAAGACAGAATTTCTTCTCAAAGGAGGTAGCATTTATGAATAAGTTTGATTATTTTAAATCTAATGTTAGATGGACATTAAGAAAAAAACACGATAAAAATATGAGGAATATGCTTATAAATAGTAATCCGAGTATATTCTCTTCTAATTGTGTGGGGGGGGTAATATATCATGCATTAGGTCTACAATTTGAATCCCCTACTATTAATTTGTTTTTTTCTGCTAAAGACTATTTGAAGTTTTTACAGAATCCGAATAAATATCTTTATGGTAATTTTTTTAATATTAAAGACGATAAATCTCCATATCCAATAATCGGCTGTGAAGATATTGTAATTAATGCTGTTCACTATTTAGATTTTCAAGAGTTTAAGACAAAATGGGACGAAAGAACAAAAAGAATTAATTTTGATAATCTTTATGTTATGATGTGCGAAAGAGACGGATGCTCTTATGACGATATTAAAACGTTTGATTCTTTACCTTATAAAAATAAGGTGATATTTGTTCATAAGCCTATGCCAGAATTTCAATCTGCTTGCTTTATTCCTGGGACTGGTTTAAATCAAAATGGAGTTTGTTGTGTTAGAGATTTAACATCATATGTATCTCGCTATTCTACCATAAGATACATAGACTATTTTGATTATGTTTCTTTTTTAAATGAGGGTTCAATAAAACTTAATGAAAAATTATTAAGTGAGTGAACATTATGACCTTCGCTTGAGACAACTATAAGAACCGGATCAATATTCTTAAGCATGATCTGTCATTCGAATCAGCTGTTAATGTTTTCGACGATCCCAATGCTGTGATTCTCTAAGATGAGCCACACGTTGGTGACAGGCACCAACGTGGTATACCTAGCGTCAACCGAGAGTACTTGAAAGTTTGATAATTTCAGCTGCTCCTATTTTTTTTGAAGGAAATGACAGCCGGAGCTAGGCAAATGCTATTTTTTAGACATGATGAATAAGCTGTCAAGAGTTGAGACAGCTTGAACTATTTGATAGTATCAGTTGTGAAGGTGCGCGGTCGATTATTAAAGTGCTTCCGGTCGCGGGCGTCTGCTTTCTTTTTTCGGGGATCGCGTCTGCCGGGTTGAATCTGCGATCGGTTAGCACACGCACCTTCAAATATATTGTCCAATAGGGAAAGTCTACAGGTACTTGCAAGGAACCTGGCAATAAACATTTTTCTACGTCCTATGATATAGGCCCTGTTTGCCTGGTAGCGGTATCTGTTCTTTTGTTGACTTCCAATAAAGCGTGCAACTAGAGAAAAACTGCGCGCAATACAACGGCCCAAAAGCCTTGAAAACACTGGATAAATCCGCACTTTTGCTTGCAATTGTGCGGATTTTTTGCTATACAATATTTAGTCGTAAATACAACTATTCTACTTAGGAGTATGATATGTATGTAAGTCCTCAAACATGAGTACTTAATCAAAGAAAACCCTGATAGAATCAGGGCTTCTTGAGAATAGATCTGTACTTTGAAAATTTAAGATTTTTTTTGCCTATTGATCTGGCTCAGACAATACTTCTGAATTCGTTTGGACCAGGGAAGAAGATCATCCAGATAAGATGGATCCTCATCTTCGGCATGATTGGGAAGTTCTGTAAGCAGAAGTTCGAAG
>NZ_JBJYZD010000016.1:0-47397 GCF_046263795.1 Porcibacter vitabionis
AGAATAAGTTTTGCCCATAGTAGACTCCTTTCGGCGATTGTTTTGTGGTGATTCAATTCTACCAGAAGATCTGCTATGGGTCTTTCTTTATTCAGTTGTTCAATTTGATTTTACAATCTACCTCCAGGAACAAAAGGCCATATTTGCTATAAAGAAATGGTCAGCTGATAGTGCGAAAGCTGGACATGAGGACGCTCAGATTAATGAACTCTGGTTTTGCGTAGATGGCACGTCTGGGAAGTTGTTCAAAAATGAATTGGAGAGCTTTAAACATGCAACTTCTCTCTGGCAAAGCCTTCCAATCATAATTGTTATTACAAAATCATATTCTAAGGCAGATCAGGATGCTAATAAAAAAATGGTTTCCGAGGCTCTGCAAACTGATCCTAAATTGAGAAGCAGAGTAAAAGGCATTATTCCTGTTGTAGCAAAACCATATCCGATTGATGATGAGATTATCGTACCTCAGTCAGGTGTGTTAGAGCTTATTGAGTTATCGAATTCTTTACTTCCGGAAGGATTTAAATCTGCTCAGAAAGATGTAGCAGCCTTTAATATGGCTAGAAAAAGAGGGATGGCAGAGGGCTTTACTGGGGCATGTACAGCAGCTGGAGTTGGTATCGCATGGGCTCCCATCCCATTTGCAGATACTCCGGTACTAAGTGGGTTGGAAACAGGAGAAATACAGGGGATTGCAAAGATTTATGAAATTAATCAGGGAGAGAATGCAAAAGAATTTATTGCTTCTCTGGTAAGTGCAGGAACAATAGGTATTGCAGCAAAGACAATTATTAGTGGTTTAAAAGCAATTCCTGGAGTCAACATAGCCGCATCTATTCTGAATGCTATTGTCGCTGGCTCGATTATAAGTGCATTAGGGGCAGCATGTATATACATATTTGAGGAAGTTGCTAGAGGAAACAAGTCTTTCTCTGATATCGAGTGGGCCCAAAAGATCATTTCGGATAATATTAACAATCAGGCACTGAAGAAGGTAAATAATATTATCGATAGTATAAAGAATAAGGACGTGAATAAGAAGGATATTGCAGATCTTATAAATAACTTAAACAAGTCAATAAGTTGATAAGATATCAGGAATCTATGGCCTTTTCGCCAAGTACCGCATAGAAAATAATAATTGACGATACCTGGTTCAAAAGGCCATTATAATTTTCTGAAAAAAGTGTAGGCACTGTTAAGAAAATATAAAATGTCTCTTAACAGCCTTAACGGTGCCTGGCACCTCCTTCGGCCAGGGTAGGAAGTGCCAGGCACCTACATTCAGGGTTTTCGGGATGGCTTTGACAATAGATAACAGGCATACGCTATTATGGCAAGCTGATGAAAAAGGAGAAATGGATTATGGAATCAGATGGTAACAAGAAAGAAGAGATTATCAAAGCAGCTACAAGTATGGAGTTTTATCCTGTGGAAATAGTAGATCAGGATAAAGCTTATGAGGGGTACAAGAAGATACCGCTTACCGAGATTTCAGGATTGGGTTCGATGTTTGCCGAGATGGTGCCGTCGTTAAGGACAGTGACTTCAACAACGAAAGTGAATGTAGAGGGACTCTATAAGTGCACTTTCCCGCAGGGAGTGAAAGGAACCTTGGCCCAGTTTAAGGACGGGAGCGGTTCTCTTGGCACTATAATGAAAAATAATAACATAGTAGGTCAGGCAAGATGGAATCCTGCCGGACCGGTATCTGCAACGCAGAGCATTGTGGCACCGGTTAGTCCTGTCAGTATGTTTATGGCTGCAGCTTTGATTGAGATAAATCATAAGATTGATAATATACAGAAGACAGCAGATGACATTCTTGATTATCTGCAGGAAAAGGATAGAGCAACTCAGAAAGCCAATTATGATGAACTGCTGGATGTCTATAATAAGTTCAAATTTAATCTGACAGATACCACTTGGCAGATTGCGAAATATCATGAAGTTCAGGATATTCGAAGAGAAGCTTCTGCTCAGATAAAACAACTTCATACTCGTATTGAAAAAACCATGGACAGGCATGATCTGGTGCATTTTGAACAGCAGACCAGAGATATGGTGGCAAAGGTTCAAGGCGATTTTTATTATTATCGACTTGGCGTTTTCATGTATTCCTTTGCAACTTTTCTCGAGATCCTTCTGCATGGGAAGTTCGACCAGGAGTACCTTGCATCTGTCAAAGATGATGTTGCAAAGATTGAGAAAGAATATGAGGATTTCTACGATGAATGCTATAGAAATATCGAACATTCATCAACTGCAACGGTCGAATCAAAAGCACTAAAAGGTATCTCTGGAGCTGCTTCGAATGTAGGAAAGTTCATTCATGGTATACCCGTGATTGAAAAGGGCCCAGTAGATGAATTGCTGTCTGATGCCGGCGAAAAGCTGAATAATTACAACAATAAGCATACCACCCAGCTCCTTGAAAAATTCAGCGAAAAGAATGACAGCGGTGCAAGGCAGTTTGAGGAGGGCATAGAAAATTTAAGCAGGCAGTATAACTCCCCTATGGAAGTCCTTGTTGATAAGGATAATGTGTATATCAAGCTGGAAGGTGCGCAATAATAGGAATAAAGCATAAGGTTTACCAACAATAAAGAAAGGTAGGATTATTTGATATATACAGACGCTCAGTTGAAGGGAAAAATCTATCAGATGATTAAGAATTCTGAAAGTGAAGTCGTAGAGTTCAAAGAAGCTAATACTAACTTTTCTTTTAAAGAAATTGGAAAATATTTTTCTGCTCTTGGAAATGAAGCAAATATTAGAGGTAAGGCTGAAGCATGGCTCATTTTTGGCATCACAGATACGAGAGAATTTAAAGGAACAGATTACCGTCGAAGTGGTAACCTGCAGGCTTTGAAGAAAGAAATTACAAACGGTACAAATAATAGACTGACATTTTTTGATATCTATGAGCTTATCATTGAAAAATGTAGAATTGTTGCATTTCAGATTCCTCCAGCTACGCCTGGAATTCCAACTACCTGGTATGGAGCAGCGTACGGCAGAGAAAATGAATCACTGGTACCACTTTCAATGAACAAGGTAGATCTAATTCGCAGTCAGGTTGGTATGGACTGGTCAAAAGAAATAGTAGAAGACGCTACAATTGATGATTTAGATCCAGAAGCTGTCGTTTATGCTAGGAAGATGTTCGCACAGAAACAGTCAGATCGAAAAATGTCTCAGAAGATTTTATCCGACTTATCGGATATAGACGTGCTTAACAAGGCCGGCATCTGTTTCAAAGGTAAAATCACTAGAACAGCACTTCTTTTGCTGGGGAAAAAAGAGTCTGCATTCTATTTTGATGGATTTACGCCACGAATTACATGGACCCTTTATAATGCAGATAAAACTGTTAAGGCATACGAGCATTTTGATATGCCGTTTCTGCTAGCTGTTGATAAAGTATATGCAAAAATCAGGAATGAAAAGTATAGGTATATTGCTCAGCAGCAGACTCTTTTCCCAGAGGAGGTTCAGCAATACGATGCAGATCTTGTAAAAGAAGTCATAAATAACTGTATTGCACACTCTGATTATCGTCGCCACGGTAAGATTAATGTTGAGGAGTTTGAAGATCATCTTGTATTCATCAACGAAGGGTCATTTATTCCGGAAACGATTGAGAAGGCACTAGAACCAGGTTATAAGCCACCATATTACAGGAACGCCTTTTTATGCAATGCCATGGTAAATATGTACATGATAGATACAAACTCGATGGGCATTCCGATGATTTATAATATTCAAAAGAATAGATGCTTTCCTTTACCAACATACGATCTGAGTGTTGTAGATAGAGTAAGCGTTACAATATATGGGCGTGTTTTAGATAAGAACTATACTCGGTTATTACATGATAATGAAGATTTGGATTTAAAAACAGTATTTCTTTTGGATCAGGTTCAGAAAGGTCAAACTATAACGAAGGAGGATTGCCGAGTCCTTAAACGTAAGGGTTTGGTAGAAGGACGTTATCCGACATTATTTGTTTCTTATAGAATAGCCGAGGCTGTAGGAGATAAGGCTGGGTATGTACGTAATAAAGGACTGGATGAGAAAATCTGCAAGGAGCTTATTTTAGCTGCTCTTAATAATGACTCTCTAAAAAAGTCAGATATTTTTCAAGCTGTAAAGCATGCGCTTCCTGAGGTATTATCTGATAAGCAGAAGTATAAAAAACTTTCAAACTTACTGCAAAAGATGAAAAAGGAAGGCACAATAGATGTTAAAGGTGTTGCTTCACATTCGGAATGGTTTCTGCGGAAATAAGATTAGTCAAAGAAAATAAGATATTAGTCAACGATTTAGTCAAAGAAAGTCAATAGTTTGGTCCATAGAAATTTTAAAAACCTTGAAATATCGGGCTTTTTTATGACTAACTTTTCATTTGCTTCATTTGTATTTAGTCAACAAAATAGGCTAATGAAGAATTTATCAAATAGAAGAGAATTTTGAACGCCGATTAAAGATTACTGATAAGAATAAAGGAGAGTTCTGGGGGTGAGTACAAGGCTGGCGCGGATCATGTTGCTGGAGGGGAGTGACAAGAAGAATCTAGCTGAATGATAGAATTACGCTTCGATTGCAGTAGGGCTGATGACTGGAAATGATGGAATTGGTCTATATTTGAACCAAAGGGACTGAAGAAAGGACAGAACTATGAATATTATAACAAAGATTCTGGCTGTGCTGGTGGCGCTGGAGTTTCTCTATATCTTCTATCTGGAGACGATTGCGACGGCTTCGGAGAAGACTTCGAAGGTTTTCGGCATGACCAGGGAAGAGCTGGAGCAGAAGAATGTGAATGTCCTCTTCAAAAATCAGGGTGTCTATAATGGGCTGCTTTCGGTGCTGATTCTTCTGGCGGTCTTTGCTTTTGCTAGTAAGACGGCGGTTATCTGTCTCATGGTCTATATTGTGGCGGTTGCTTTGTACGGGAGCTTCACCAGCAATCCGAAGATCATTCTGATGCAGGGCGGACTGGCGATTCTGACTTTGATTTCCTGTATTTTCTGAAGGTTCGATTGGCTGCAAATGTTGCAGCTGTTTTGAATCTATATTAGGAAAGGCGGAGGACGATCTATATTTGAAGAGGATGACTGTCAGCGGGATTCTATGAAATCTCAAAATAATTAAGGGCAGGTTAGAACCTGCCCTCAGTTACGGATCGCACTAAGAATTGCAAAATATGTATTTTTAGCTTTCCTTTGCGGCCGGAGATTTCTTCAGAGTTTCTTCAATGTAATGGTTTATAGACATCTGATGTGAAACAGAATAGAGATAAATCTTTCTATGGAGTTCAGGTGAAATCCGGATATTAAAACTGCCCTTAAATGCGACCTCAGGCTTTTTCCCGTTTTCCTTACATTCTTTCAGATAATTATCTACAGCGTTATGAAAATCTGTAACCAGTTCATGGGCGTTTTCTCCCTCGTAGGAAACCAGTGAGCGGATTCCCATGACTTTTCCATAGAAGATGCCGTCTTCTTCAGAAAATTCAACGCTGCCGATGAATCCCTTATACTGCATTGTGTTATTCATAACAGGCCCTCCTGTTCTAGAAATTCCACTAGCTGTTTTACCTGGTAGGCTTTCAACTCTTTTTGAGGATGAGGTTTATGGAGCAAAATACTTCCATGCTCTTTGCTTACAAAAGCAATTCTCGATCCACTGGTTTTACCTTTGTCAGTTTTTACATAATCAAAGTATTTTAGTAGTGCTTCCGCTTCTTCAAAAGTAAAATCTTTCGGCTTGGACTTCAGCCGCTGTATAAGTTTTTCTTTCCTCCCCATAATTTTACCTCCCCGTTGATCTTATTTTATACCTAAGAAGTTAAACATGCAACTATTAATAGTTGCAACAACCTGAAAATTAACCACGCTGTTGCCAGGCACCAGGCTACTCGAAGATCATTCTGATGCAGGGCGGGCTGGCGATTATGACTTTGATTTCCTGTATTTTCTGAGGGGTGGATAGGCTGCAAATGCGGCGGCTGACTAGTATCTATACGAGGAAGGGCAGTGGCGGTACGCTTACTTTAATTCTGGGAAAAAAGTGCCAGGCACCAACGTGGTATATCTAGCGTCAACCGAGAGCACTTGTAGGTTATACTAATTTCTGCTGCTCCAATTTTTTTGATGGAAATGACAGCCGGAGCTAGGCAAATGCTATTTTTTAGACATGATGAATAAGCTGTCAAGAGTTGAGACAGCTTGAACTATTTGATAGTATCAGTTGTGAAGGTGCGCGGTATTTATAAAACGAATTTGCGATTATTAAAGTGCTTCCGGTCGCGGGCGTCTGCTTTCTTTTTTCGGGGATCGCGTCTGCCTGGTTGAATCTGCGATCGGTTAGCACACGCACCTTCAAATATGTTGTCCAATAAGGAAAGACTGCAGGTACTTGCAAGGAACCTGGCAATAAACATTTTTCTACGTCCTATGATATAGGCCCTGTTTGCCTGGTAGCGGTATCTGTTCTTTTCTTTTTTATGAGATTCAATTTTCTGATCTGCTGCACATTTGACCAAGGCAGACAGATTTGAGAGCAGCAGATTAATATAAAACTCCTGCTCAATTGATGTGCTGGTAGCGCCTGAAAATTCTTCCAATAGGAACTGATTTTTCAGCTCTTAGGAATCTTGGTGACAGGCACCGTTAACACTGAAAAACCAGCACATTCATTTGGAAATCAGCCGATTCCACCGAGGATCGCACCAGCGATCAGGGCAAGCAGAGCAGCTCCGCAGTAAACATATTTACCAAAAGTATACCACTTTGTGCCCCGCGGTTTCGATGCACTTTGATTGACAGCGGCCAGAGCATATTTCTTCCCGAAGACCCAGAAGAACATGATGCCTGCGATCAGGGCGCCCAGAGGGCAAATATAGATCGATACCACATCCATCCACTGAGATACAATTCCCTGAATCAGTAGAGACACGACAAGACCGATGCCGCCGATGATAAGAACCGCCGGAAGGCGGTGCATATGCAGCTGCTGCTGAAGGGTGGCAACCGGAGCCTCGAACATATTGATGAGAGAGCTTAAGCCGGCAAAGAGAACGCAGACGAAGAAGATAATTCCGATCAGGCGTCCGCCGGGCATCTGATTCAGGACATTGACGAGATAGATAAACATGAGACCGGGACCGCCGGAGGAAAGCTTAGCTCCTGAGGTTGCCATTGCCGGTATGATGACAAAGGAGGCCAGAAGTGCAGCAATAGTATCAAAGAGGGCTACATTTCTTGCTGCAAAGGGGATGTCTTCCTCATCCGGCAGATAGGCACCATAGATGACCGTGCCGTTTCCGGCAACGGACAGGGAGAAGAAAGCCTGGCCGAAGGCGAAGATCCAGAGACGGGGATCCAGAAGTCCTTTGGGATTCATTGTAAAGATGTAGCGGTAGCCGCCGCTGGCACCCGGCTGGAAGGCCACATAGATGGCCAGAATCACAAGGAGGAAGAAGAGGATCGGCATCATGAATCGGTTGGATTTCTCAATGCCCTGGGCAACACCGAAGGCCATGATGAGAAAGGTAATGACCAGAGCGATGGTCAGCCAGAAATTGTTGCCGAAGGAGGAGGCCGTCTTTCCGAAGGTGCCTCCGATCTTGTCCAGATCGCCTCCCATACCGATTAGCTGGCCGGAAAGGGCCATGAAGACGTATTTAAAAATCCATCCGACAACACAGGTGTAGCCGATAGCCAGTGACAGAGAGCCGATGACAGGGACAATGCCGATCCCTTCACCGAGTTTTCTGCCTTTTCCGGCGTGCTCCGTGGCAGTGCCGAAGGCTCCGATGGGGCCGGATTTGGTGCTTCGGCCCAGGGCAATCTCTTCCGCAACACCAGTCGAGCCGATCAGAATAACAAATAAGACATAGGGGATGAGAAAGGTCATTCCGCCCCAGGCAGAAACCAGGACCGGAAAGCGCCAGAGATTTCCCATGCCGACAGCAGAGCCGATGCAGGCCAGAATAAAGCCGTATCGCCCCGAAAAATGGTCACTTTTTTCTTTTTTCATAATCTTCCTTTACTACTTTTTCATCTCTGGATTTTAGAATCAGAACACGCTTATGAATGTGAAACATGGCATTCCCTCCTGCTTATTCCTTCTGATTTAAGATTGGTCTCAGCACTGAGATTTGTCAATATTTTTCAATTACTATATTTTCAGTCAATCTGTATCCGGTAATAATGTATCTCGTAAAATGTAGTTCCACACGTTTGTTTTTATATTGAGATCCTGCCGTCCCGATTGGGACAGGTGCATCCGGAGGACAGAGAGAGTTTGTAGATTTTCTGGCCATATGCAGTTTTCAGCACTTCTGAGATGGTTTTATGCATGGGATGCCTCTGGTATAAATTACTGCCGCAATCTAATTCCCGATCATGCTATAATTTTATATTATCTTACGGAAATCTCCAGAGGAATCGGAGAATCCGAAATAAATGGATTGATTAACTGTCAGAGACGAACGTTGTTGTCGAGGAGCTGATTCCTGAAATGATGGAAGGAAAGCATTCCCATATCGGAGTTCTGTCCTATGCTTTTGGATTCACGCTTATGATGGTACTGGATGTGGCTTTGGGATAAGGAGAGGAGTCAATATGAATTATTCTATGATCGCAGAACAGATCAGAGCCTTATGTGCAGTTGAAAACGGCTGGGTTCCGGTATTTTCCAATGCATCTGCCGTGCTGTTTCAGGAGATGCCGGATGTCAGCTGGGCCGGCTTCTATGTGGAAAAGAATGGGAGTCTTCTGATCGGCCCTTTTCAGGGGAAGATGGCCTGCATTCGAATCCCTCATGACAAGGGCGTATGCGGCAGTGCCTACGCAAAGGATACCGTCATGCTGGTCCGGAATGTTCATGAATTTCCGGGACATATTGCCTGTGACTCTGCTTCCAACTCTGAAATTGTTCTTCCAATCCATGGGAAAACCGGCATTGTGGCAGTTCTTGATATCGACAGTACCTCCATAGGGAGGTTTACAGAGGAAGACAGGGAGGGTCTCCTTCAGGTGGTGAAGGTGTTTGAAGAATGTGTGGATTTAAATATCTGAAAATAAAAGAAAAATTTTAGAATTGAATATACATAGAAAGAAGCTATAATTTGGATAGAAGAACCTTATAAATCTGGGGTTAAAGCTATACTTGGAGGTGATTTTTATGCTTTATGAGGATTCTTTTCTATCTACTAACCAGAGAGATCAGGTACAGTACTGGATTTATGTGCCGGCAGCAAAGCCGAAGGGGGTCATCCAGCTGGTACATGGTTTCGGGGAGCATTCCCGCCGTTTCCTGTACATGATCGTCCGTTTTCTTGAGGCAGACTATATTGTCGCAGCAGATGATCATGTCGGCCACGGTAAGACGGCAATCGCAAATCCAGGTACCTGGGGTGACTGGGGCGATGGCGGATTTGAAACCATGGTAAAGGATGAGCATCTTCTGAAGGATGAAGTTCAGAAGAAATTCCCGGATATCCCTTATTATATCTTTGGACATAGCATGGGATCAGTCATTGTCCGTGAATTTATGGCCAGATACGGTGAAGAACTGGAAGCTGCAACCATCTGCGGCACCTGCGGTGATTTCCCGACCGAGAAGGCAGAGGAAATCCTGAAGAAAGATATTGCCGAGGGCAAGGGCAAGGAAAGCGATCCCGAAGCTGCCGTTGTGGCAATGGGCTGGATGGGTGAACGATGCGGAGAGATCAAACTCGGAAACGAGTGGATCTGCCATGATCCCTATGTGCAGACCGATCACGCCAATGATCCCTTTGATGCTTTTACCAAGCCTACAACGAATCAGTCCATGCTTTATTTCATGGAAATGATCGATGATGTCAAAGGCACAAAATGGGCTGAAAAGGTTCCGAAGGATCTGCCGATCTACAGCATTGCCGGTGATCAGGATCCTTTTGGCAGCTATGGAAAAGGCGTTTATGAAGTTGCAGACTGGCTTTATAGGACAGGCCATGTTGTAACAACAAAGATGTATTCCGGCTATCGTCATGAAATCCATAATTACAAGGAAATCAAGGGTGAAGTAGTTGACGGAATCATTGAATTCTTTGATGCGCACTGATACCGCTCCATCAATAAAAAATAAAAATACCCTCCCGGGCATGTAGGAGAATGGAAATGCCATTCTCTTGGATAGCCTGAGGAGGGTATTTTACTAACAATCATGAGATACTGCCATATAGAAAATATAAGAATCTGAAAGAATATTAGAATTGAAAAAGGAGTGCCTGGAGTGAAAATATGGGATCTTGGTGACAGGCACCAACGTGGTATACCTAGCGTCAACCGAGAGCACTTGAAAGTTTGATAATTTCAGCTGCTCCTATTTTTTTGAAGGAAATGACAGCCGGAGCTAGGCAAATGCTATTTTTTAGACATGATGAATAAGCTGTCAAGAGTTGAGACAGCTTGAACTATTTGATAGTATCAGTTGTGAAGGTGCGCGGTATTTATAAAACGAATTTGCGATTATTAAAGTGCTTCCGGTCGCGGGCGTCTGCTTTCTTTTTTCGGGGATCGCGTCTGCCGGGTTGAATCTGCGATCGGTTAGCACACGCACCTTCAAATATATTGTCCAATAGGGAAAGGCTGCAGGTACTTGCAAGGAATCTGGCAATAAACCACTTCATACGTCCTATGATATAGGCCCTGTTTGCCTGGTAGCGGTATCTGTTCTTTTCCTTTTTATGAGATTCAATTTTCTGATCTGCTGCACATTTGACCAAGGCAGACAGATTTGAGAGCAGCAGATTAATATAAAACTCCTGCTCAATGGATGTGCTGGTAGCGCCTGAAAATTCTTCCAATAGGAACTGATTTTTCAGCTCTTCGTACTTTGACTCGATTGGCCAGCGCATAAAATAGAGTTCCTTGAAATCATCAGATGTCAAGCTTTCATCAAAGATCGTAGTTGCAAGATATTCCGTCTCACCGCCATCGAGGGGAACTGAGATCACGCGGATAGGGATATCCTCAGTTCCCTTTTTCTTGTTTCCGGGCAGCGTAAGGATACAGTCGCCGGTACATTTTTTGGAGATCTTGAGACGTTCCCGGATCCGCATCACGCAGAGATAGCCTTTAGATGAGAAATAGCGGAACATATCTTCTGAATAGTAACCTCGGTCAAAGATGATCACGGCATCCTGGAAGAGACCGAGAGCCTCAAGTTCGGAACAGTGCTGCATGGCTGCAGCTCGTTCAGAGCCTAGATAACGCTTAAGTAAACCATGAACAATAACGTCATTGCAGACGTCATAAATGGTCGATCCGAGAGCCATGGACCATTTGCGGTTTGGATTCATAAGGGAGAACATCTCTCCATAGTTCTTAAAGTTTGACTTTGAAACTGGTAAGTTGATTCGGGATCCATCGACAGCAAAGATATGGTAGAGTCCTCTCCATTTCTTGCGATGATCGATCGAATTGTAGTAGGTGTCTACAGAGATATCGAATAGTTCTTTGAAAAGAGAGGGAAGGATGCCCTGCCTAGCCTTTGAGACAGCTTGTTTCGTCACCTTGGGAAACTTCAGCTCAGGGAGTTCGAGCTGGATATTGCTCAGGTTGATGCTCATAGACTGCTTAGAAGTATAAAGAAGATAGACAATGATATGAGTCATTGTGAGAAGCCCCTTCCGAATGAATCGATTTTTCACTCGATGAGATTCGAGGAAACTTTCGGAATGGATTAGCCCGGAAATTTTTTGCAGGATTTCCCGGCAGATCGATAGAGAATTCATACAGCACCTCCAAATGATAAAAGATTCGTCCCGTCCCTGCGACGGAACACACTTCTTTAATCAATGGGCCGCTTTCACTACCTCTTTAAACATCAGTAGTGAAAGCGGCCGCACATTTGGAGATGCCTGTCAACTGTTTTATTGTATTTTTGCGGGAATTTTAGACATGAGAAAAGGCCGGAAACCCGCATGGTTACTGAGCTTCCGGCTTAGGTTGACCACGTTGGTGACAGGCACTGTTAAGGAAACATTACAATATTACGAAAATATTGAATATTCCGGTGCGGCGGAGCCGCCCTTCCGGTGGCGGGTGAGCCAGGTGTCCGGAAGGAACTGAGCCACCTCCGTCGCGATTACTTGTGTAGACCATAGACTTCCCTCATGGAGATGTCTTTGGTTGCAATCGCCAGAAGGTATGGAACCAGCGTATCTGCCATCCAGAAGTTGAACGCATCCCTGATCCAAAATGTAAACCTGATTCAGGCAGGGTGGAAGATCCGGTTGAAGTAAAAAGAACCTGTGGGCACCTAACAAGATGCCTACAGGTAATTTTAAGCAGAAAAATAGAGCCCGATCTCTCGATAAGGCCCTTGCAAAAGCATTGCTACTTTTTCCTTGTGGTTATACTTTAGGTGATTTGGAACCAGTTGTCAATAACTAATCGCAATTCTTGGTGACAGGCACCGTTAAGAGGGCGAAGCAGATGGTACTGACACTATCTGAGCTGGACGAGGGGACTGTGATGGACATGATCATCGAGTCTGAAAATGACCTCTGTGATGATGAATACCGGCAGGTGGCGACACAACAGGATTTCGATTTGTTCTGACAAATGCATTCAAAGTGATTGCGAAACGATATACAATTTGTTATTATCCTCATAGGAAGAATGTAAGGAGGGTGATCGTATGGCAACAAGAACAGCGAATGTCATTGCAAGGGTAGAACCTGATGTCAAAGAAAAGGCAGAAAATATCTTAAAAGGTATGGGTATCCCATCCTCTGTAGCGATCAACATGTTCTACAGACAGATCATTACGGACAACGGTCTTCCGTTTCAACCATCAAGGAATGTGCGGGCTCCGAAGGCACTGAGCGAGATGTCTCGTGAGGAGTTCAACGCAAGAATGGCAGAAGGCCTTCGTCAGGCGGATCATGGAGAAGTTTCGTCTGTAGAGGATGTTCGCAAGAGGATTATGGGGGAGCTGCATGGACTTCTATAAGGTTAATATTACAAAACAAGCAGAAGAATCAATGCGTGATATTGCCTTATATATTGCCCGGAATCTTATGAATGTATCGGCGGCAGAGGGACATGTAGAAGCATTCCTGAACGCGATTGAAGAGCTTTCCTACAGAGCAGCAACTGTGAAAACAATTCCGGAGAACCCTTGGGGAGAAATGGGATTTCGCCGGATCAGTGTCAAGAACTATTACATCTACTTCAAAATATATGAAGATAGAAAAGAGGTTTCTGTTCTTGACATCATCTATCAGGGACGAGATCAGCAAAAAGGTTTGAGTGAGGGAGACTACGAAGAAGAAAATCCCGAAACGAATACCTGAGAATAGTTAGAAGCATATTTTCAATAGACCAGAACATCACATCTGTGTGGTGCTCTGGTTTTTTATGCCATGAAGGGAGGAGGACGCTATGGCAGATCGCATTAAAGGAATCACAATCGAGCTGGACGGCGATACGACCAGGAATCTTGGTGACAGGCACCGTTAACATGAGCTTATAATAGCCGATATATTTATTTTAGAAAAAGGGTAAAAGTGCCCAAAATCTGATATGTAATGACCTTTGTCAAGAGGCAACTTAACAAGAATCACCACAAACTTATTCTTTTGTAACCGAAGGCATCATGAAAGAGCTTTAGGGTATCAGTTCCCGGCATTGGCCACTCTGATATACGTGGATTCAGGAGATTGCTCTCCCTACCGACAGGTCAATGGTCCGCCGTGAGCTCTACCGTCTAAAAGCGTGGATCACGAAAGTGCCAACATAGATTTATCGTAGATAGCTCAAACCTTGAAGAGTCTAAAGCTCTTTCAGGATGTCTCCGGTGTTAGTAGTTACGTGCCGTTGGAAACGGCGTAAGCCGGCTTACAACGGCTTGATTGCCCACCATCTCAGCGGGATGGCAGGGTCAAGGCTGCGGAGCACCGCCACAGGCGGCTTGGCCTTGACGCTGACAGCGCGATGTGATACCTCAACCGACATTGCCAGTGATCATGCCCCACATGAAGCAGGCAAGTTCCCTGGCAACAGCAGTTTTTGCCACATTGGTTTTCTTGTTGTTTTTAAGAACCATGCGGTAGTACTTCCTCCGTAAGCGTTCGTTGGCTTTATCCGCATAGGCTATGACCACCGGTGAATTTCCAGCCTGCCTGGCTTTGAGCGCTTTGGATTTAAATCCAATCTGTCCGTGGCTGTAACCCTGTGCTGCTTCTATCAGCAAAGAACGCACATGGCGATTCCCTGCTTTGGTAATCCCAAGGCGGTTCTGATCGTCACCGCTCGAATCCTCTCCGGGTGTAAGTCCAATGTAGGAAGCAAAGTGTTGGGCAGAAGCAAACCGTTTGAAATCGCCGACCTCTGTAAGCACAGCCAAAGCTGTCACAGTCTTTACACCGATGAAGCAGGACAGCTTATGAACATTTTCCTGATAGGTTTCATTTGATGCAAGCTCTTCAATGCGTTTGTCGAATCGTTCCAACTTATTGGTAAGATTGTCATACGTAAGGAGATACTCCTGCAGAATCTCTGCGTACAATCCTTCCGGTTTTAAGGATCTGAGCCATTTCAGATGAGCTTGTGTCCAATGATTGATTGTACCGTCAAACCTGTAGTTGTGCCGCAGGCAGAAAGAAAGTATCTGCTGCTTCACCTTTTTGAGGGCAAGCTTATGGTCGTCCCTCATGCGGATGTATTCCTTGGTCTGTTCATCCTGCTCTGTCGGGATATGTACAGGAGAGTAATCATGATGAGCCAGGCATCTGGCAATAAGCGCGGCGTCACGTTTATCAGTTTTAACCTTTTTCCTGCCCTTCTGCTGTAGCATGGTAGTCGGTGCAAGGATGATGCACTTCACGTTATGATCCGTTAACTGGTGATATAACGTGAAGCCGAGGCAGCCTGCCTCATAACCGCATATGAACAGAGCATCGTCTCCGTAGTGGAAACGCATGGCTTCAATGTAGTTGATAACCTTACTGTAATGGCCGTCAACCTTCTGAGGATACTCGGCTTGTTCTTTTTCGTTTGTGTAACAGCAGAGAGAAAAAGTTTCCGTGTGTACATCCATACCAACGTAGACTGTGCTATACTTCATTTGATGACCTCCATTTGTATGCGGTAATCCCTGTTACCATTTGTCTTTTCCGACTTGTAGTATACAGGTAAATCCACGAACCTACAAATCGGAGGTCATTACATATTGTCTAAAGCCAGTTCTTCTATGCTTCGGGCGAAGGTGTACCATCGAGATCCATCAATCGCTGCGTATGTAAAAAAGAGGGCAGATGGTCACTGCCAATTGTGTGGATTATCAGCTCCATTTATAGATAAAAACGGCGATCCATATCTAGAATGTCATCATATTGAATGGCTTTCTAACGGAGGAATAGATTCAATCGATAACTGTGTGGCTTTATGCCCGAATTGTCATAGGAAGATGCATATTGTGAATTCTGATGCTGATATTCAGCTGTTAAAAAAACGAATTAGTAACAAGTAGCCGATATAGGGAATGTAGTGGCCTGATAAAAAATACTATTACTGAAGTGTGGAAGTTCTTCTTGAGTTTAAAGACATCATATGAAGGGGTGATTTTATGTCAGATAGTTACAGCGAAGCGGACTATGAAAATACGATCATAGAGCTGTTCGAAAACATGGGATGGCGCCATGTATATGGTCCGGATATTCAACGAGATTATAAGGATCCGCTCTATGAAGAAGAGCTGAATGACGCAATTCACCGCATCAATCCTGAAATGCCGGAAAGAGCAATTCATGAAGCACTGTTTAAACTGAAGAATTTCGATAATGCTGATCTGGTTCAGCAGAATGCGGTATTTATGGACTACATTCAGCACGGTGTTGAAGTGCGCTATCTTGTCGGAAGCGAAGAACGCTCTGGACTGGTTTATCTGGTTGACTATAAGAATCCTGACAACAACTCCTTCGTTATTGCCAACCAGTGGACTTTTATTGAAAACAGCAATAAGCGCCCGGATGTACTCCTTTTTTTGAATGGACTGCCTGTCGTGTTGATGGAGTTGAAGAGTCCTTCGCGCGAGGAGACAGACGCATCGGAAGCCTATACTCAGATCCGAAACTACATGCATGAGATTCCATCTATGTTCATCTATAACTGCATTTGCGTGATGAGCGACCACCTGACGAGCAAAGCAGGCACGATCACTTCAGGCGAAGATCGGTTCATGGAATGGAAGACGAAGGATGGTAGCTACGAAAATACACAGTACGCACAATTTGATACGTTCTTTGAAGGTATGTTCCAGAAAGAACGACTGCTTGATATCATCAAGAATTTCATCTGCTTCTCCAATGAAGGATTGAAGCAGTTCAAGATCCTTGCCGGATACCATCAATACTTTGCTGTTCGTAAGGCTATTGAATCTACGAAGAAAGGCATGGCGACAGACGGCAGAGGTGGTGTGTTCTGGCATACGCAAGGCAGCGGGAAGTCTCTGTCTATGGTCTTTTATGCACATCTTTTGCAGGATGCGCTGGATTCCCCGACGATTGTAGTCATTACTGACCGTAACGACCTGGATGATCAGCTGTATGGACAGTTTACTAAGTGCAAGGATTTTCTCCGACAGGTTCCAATTCATGCGCAGAGCCGACAGAACCTGAAGGAACTTCTCGATGGCAGACAGGCTAACGGTATCATCTTCACCACGATGCAGAAGTTTGAGGAATCCCATGAGCCGCTGTCTGAGCGTCATAACATCATCGTCATGGCCGACGAGGCACACCGCGGGCAGTACGGATTAAAGGAAAAGATCGATTCTAAGACAGGTGAGATCAAAGTCGGCACAGCGCGTGTCATCCGGAATAGTCTGCCACATGCAACCTACATCGGATTCACTGGGACACCGATCGCACTTAAAGACAGAAATACACGCGAAGTGTTCGGCGATTATATCGATATTTACGATATGACTCAGGCTGTGGAAGACGGTGCAACAAGGCCAGTCTATTATGAGAGCCGTGTTATCAAGTTAAAGCTCGACCAAAACACGCTTGCTCTGATTGATAAAGAATATGACATTATGGCGGAGAACGCCGATCCTGATGTCATTGAGAGAAGCAAAAAAGAACTCGGCCAGATGGAAGCCATCCTTGGGAACGACAAGACTATCGAATCCCTTGTGAATGATATTCTTGATCACTACGAGAATTATCGTGAGAATCTGTTGACCGGTAAGGCTATGATCGTCGCCTATTCTCGCCCGATTGCAATGAAAATCTATAAGAGAATCCTTGAATTACGCCCCGCATGGACGGACAAGGTTAAGGTCGTAATGACCAGCTCAAACAAGGACCCGGAGGAGTGGGCAAAGATTATTGGGAACAAGCACCACAAGGATGAACTGGCAGCAGAATTTAAGGACAATGACAGTCCGTTTAAAATTGCTATCGTTGTTGATATGTGGCTGACAGGTTTTGATGTGCCATCTCTTGCCACCATGTATATCTATAAGCCGATGAAAGGCTATAACCTGATGCAGGCTATTGCCCGTGTCAATCGTGTCTTCAAAGACAAAGAGGGTGGTTTGATCGTCGACTACGTTGGCATCGCATCGGCGCTCAAAGAGGCTATGAACGATTACACGGCACGTGACCGCAAGAACTATGGTGATACCGATGTGGCGAAGGTCGCATATCCGAAGTTCCAGGAGAAGCTGTCCGTTTGCCGGGATCTGTTCTATGGTTATGACTATTCTGACTTCATTCATGGCAGCAATCTCGCCCGTTCGAGAGCTATCAGTGGTGCGGTGAACTTCATCGTTGCTGTGGGTAAGGAAGATGACCGAGATACGTTTCTCAAGGAAGCCCTTATGCTCAAGCAGGCTCTGTCCCTCTGTTCGTCCCTTGCAGCAGAGGACGAACGGATTGAAGCTGCGTTCTTTGAATCTGTCCGTGTTTTGGTAAATCGTCTTGTAAATCAAGGCGAAGGGAAGAAGATCTCTTTGCCGGAAATGAATGCGCGAATCAATAATCTCCTGAAGGCCAGCATTCACAGCGATGGCGTAATTAACCTCTTCCAAGATGCCAACAGCGATTTCTCACTCTTTGATCCGAATTTCCTTCAGGAAATCGCAAACATGAAAGAGAAAAACCTTGCAGTGGAGCTTCTTAAGAAGCTTATCGCTGAGCAGGTGGTTGTGTACAAACACACGAATGTTGTTAAATCAGAAAAATTTAGTGAGATCTTGCAGAAAGCAATGAACCAGTATCTCAATGGAATGCTTACAAATGAGCAGGTAATTGAGGAGATGCTAAATCTTGCAAAGCAAATACAGGCGGCGCAGAAAGAGGGAGAAAAACTCGGACTTACAGCCGATGAGCTTGCCTTCTATGATGCGCTGACCAAACCGCAGGCCATAAAGGATTTCTATGAGAATGAAGAGCTGATTGCTATCACAAAGGAATTGGCAGATACGCTCCGCAAGAATAGAACGATCGACTGGCAGAAAAGGGATTCTGCCCGCGCCAAAATGCGGATGCTTATTAAGCGTCTCCTGAAACATCATAGATATCCGCCGGAAGGTATGGATGATGCAGTCCAGACCGTGATGACACAATGCGAGCTCTGGGCCGATAACAACGACATGGGAGAGCGTGTCAGCGCTTATTCAGAGCGGCTTAATCAGTATGCAAATGAAGCATATGATATGGATAAGGTGGCAGAACCAACAGCAAAGTACGGAAAGAATAAGAGCTGATGGAGGTCGTCTAACCAATGAATAATTGATCAGACAGCGTCTGACTAATTTTATAAATTTGTCATTGTGTATTCGGAAATGACATCTGTGAGACGTTGGTGACAGGCACATTTCATCGAAGAGTTGTCCTACAGAGCAACAACTGTGAAAACAATTCCGGAGAACCCTTTGGGAGAAATGGGATTTCACCGGATCAGTGTCAAGATCACAGGACAGAAGAGCTTAGTATCATCAAAGTATATTGGAAAATTCTTCAGCATAAAACCCTCCATTTTTAGCAAAGCAATTGAACATTTTTTCATTTTGGCTATATTGGAATTGAAAGAGCCCACCACGCATAAGGCGGAAACGCACTGCGGACCACGGTTGGGACTTTTTTTATGTAGAAATATATGAGTACAGAAATATCACACCCTTGATGCCGCCTCTGTGCTGGGCAACGATTGACTTTATCGCGCTCTATGCCGCAGTAGTATTGGCCTTTACAGTACTCCATGCATTCGAGATATTTGTCTTTATCCCATTAAATACGCTGAATGCGCCTGCTTAAATTTCTACTTTGTATCGGAGATCGCTTCAGAAAGGTACTACTGCTTCTGAACGAGAAAATCGGCATTGCCGGGGTCAAGTTTTAAGAGCTTGTTTACATCCCGAAGCTGATCCTGTGTCTCACGTATCGACTTGTTTACGCCCTTTAAGGCATCGGACAGCTTAGCCGTATTGCCGCCGATTTCTACAGTGATTCCTTTAATACGGTCAGCAATCGCTGTCCTCCTTCCTGAAATGTGGCATCAAAAAATCGGAGCACCACGATGGGGTAGTGTTCCGGTGAGAAAACAGATCTATAATCTCTAAATATTCCAGCAATCTTAGATAGACCTTATGATTCTTAGGATAATGAAATAGAATGACATTGCACTATGATAGTTGTAAAAACTGAGTACTCTGCACAATAATATTTAAAGTCTTTTATTAAAATCATCATTATCAGGGTCTTCATCCCCTGATTGTGGAAGGTCTGTTGTATTTCCGAATTGCGCATCTATTCCAATGGCGGCGCCTACTACTAAGAAGGCTCCTACAATATAGAATCCAATTTTGCTTATCGCATCTAAAAAGAATTTCTTATTTCTCTCATCTGCCATTGCAATTTTATCTGCAACAGATATCATATCTTCTGTAATCAATTTACGCGATTCTTCTGTCAGATTTGGTTTCTCCAATTGTTTGGCAAGAGCATCAAGAATTGTCTGATACCCTTGTATCACGGCAGTCTGGCTTTTATCATTCTTTTCAAGAATTGAATTACAAATTTGAGTATAACTCTCGATTGCTGATTTGGCAAATTCCACAAATTTGGGGAATTGATCGAATACTTATCAAGATTGGAGGTATTATGAGTAATTATCCGGTTATAACACTGTGTGGAAGTACACGTTTTAAAGATGAATTTATGATGGCACAGAAGAGGCTTACACTGGAGGGCAACATTGTCATCAGTGTGGGCCTCTTCGGCCATTCAGGGGATGAGGAAGTCTGGGATGGTATGGATGAAGGTACTTTATCTAAGACTAAGGAAATGCTGGATGATATGCACAAGCGAAAAATCGATATGTCTGATGAAATATTTGTTATCAATGTTGGTGGTTATATCGGAGAAAGCACACGCTCTGAGATTGAGTATGCTAAGGCACATGGAAAGAAGATTCGATATTTGGAGGACTAAGCATGGGTATTTTTACCGATGGAGATGATGAAGAAGACGAGTTATTTGATCTGTATATGCTAAATGAAATACATGAAGGTAGTAACAAAGACGGAAGTACAAATCATACAGGCGGATGCCTGACAAGCTTTCTTCTTATTATGATTGTTCCTATCGGAATAGTTTTGGGGGTGATTTCCATAATCGTATAAGTGAAAGGTGGTTTTTCTTATGAGTATTTGGTTATTTAGAGCAGGAAGAAATGGTGAATATGAATCCAAGTTTCTTGAAAGGCGTTGGTGACAGGCACATTTCATCCGAAAAAAGATAGGAATGACACATGGGTAAAGAACTATTCGACGACGTTCAGAGTAAGATCGGGGATCTTCTTTCGGACGTAAAAAACGGAAAAGTGGGGCTTCCGGATCTGCAACGCCCCTTTGTATGGAAAGATAGTAAGGCGCGTGATCTGCTTGATTCTATGCTTAAAGGATATCCGATAGGTTACATAATGCTCTGGAGATCACCGGAAGATTATGAGACAGTAAATAAAATCGGGACCAATGATAAAGCCTATAAAGAGCCGGATTATCTGGTGATCGACGGACAGCAGAGGCTCACTGCACTCTTGGCGGCTATTTCCGGTATTAAAGTAAAAGACAAGAACTATGCAGAGCGATCTATCCGCATCTCCTTTAATCCGCTCACCAGGGAGTTCGCGGTCTGGACAGAGGCTTATGAGAAGAATCCTGAATGGATCAACGAAATCAGTTCAGTATTTAAGGCTCATGACGACAACACGGTATCAAGATTTCGTAAGCAATTTATTAAAGATTGCAATGCAGGTCGTGAGAAAAATGGCAAACCTCTTCTTACTGATGATGAAGAAGAGTTGATTGAGGCAAATTTGAATGATCTGCTCAATCTGCTGATCTACACCCTGCCTACGCTTAGGATCAACAGTAAGGCATCGGAAGAGGATGTAGCTGATATCTTTGTCCGTGTGAATTCCGGCGGTCAGAAGCTTACAGAAAAGAACTTTATTGAGACTCTTCTTGCTGTGTATGACAATGAAGTACATGATAAGATCGATAGATTCTGCGCTGAGTCACGTATACCTAATGATAAAACATCTTATAACTTCATCCTTAAAGTGGATCCGTCGCATCTAATACGGATGGCGGTCGGCCTTGGGTTCAGACGAGCTCGTCTTCGCTATGCTTATATGTTGATGCGTGGTAAAGATCTGGATACCGGAAAAGTCACAGCGGAAGAGATGAAGACTAATCTGAGCAAATTTAAGGAAGCACTGGATAAGGTGATGAATCTCAACAACTGGCATGCATTCATGGGACTTTTTGCTGATGCAGGATATGTAAATAGCAGTATTGTGGCTTCTTCGAATGCAGTCGTGTTCTGTTATGTTCTTTACCTTATTGGAAAGTATGATTATAAAGTTGCATCGTTAGAACTTCAGAATATTATCAAACAGTGGATCTTTATGTCTACGATCACTCTTTTCTACACCGGCTCTACTGAGTCTGAAGTAGAAAAGCAGTTTGCTGATTTAAGAAGCGTAAAGACCGCAGATGAATTTGTAGCCTATCTTAAGAGTGTGATCGAGACGAGATTAAATGACGACTACTTTAATTTAACGCTGCCGGCTGCTCTTGCAAGTGCTTCAGCACAGTCTCCGGCTTGGTATGGGTATATTGCTGCGCTGAATGTGTTAGGGACGCCAATGCTCTTTAGTACGACGACACTTACTTCAAAACTCCTTCCTGGAGCGAGTGGCGATAAGAAAGCAATCGATAAGCATCATATTTTTCCGAAGCACTATTTGACTGAGATCGGCTATACCAGTGACCGTGAGCGGAACCAGATTGCAAACTTCACATATCTGGACTACAGTACGAACATCGATATTTCTGATGATCCGCCATCAGAATATGTAGCAAGATATCGTGAGAAGTTGGGAGAAGATGGATATAAGAAGACTTGCGAAGAGAATGCACTTCCAGAGAATTTCGAGAACCTTTCTTATCCGGAGTTCCTTGAGAAGAGAAGACGGCTAATGGCTGGGATCGTTAGGAAGGCATACATAAAACTTTCTGAATAATCGCAACTGGTAAACAATAACGAGCACCGTTCAATCGCGGACTGCATACGATGGTGTCAGGCACCGTTATTCCGGGGCTTAGTCGTAATCAGATCCAAGTCTTAATGCGCGACCTTAGGAAAGAAGGAAAGGTCGTTTGCAAAGGGAAGACAAGCGCTGCCAAGTGGTTTGCTGTTTAAAAACTTGCGACTAACTTGCGACTTTGTTACAACTAGGTCGCAATTAATAATAGTAGTGGTGCATAACTTTTCGCAGAAATTGTTCACTTAACTTGAAACTAATTGTGACTAGTTTAAAACCTAATTGCAATTAAGTTGTCGTTAATGAAAAAACGTAACGATGGTGTCAGGTACCGTTAATGATGAATAACCTGCAGCAGAACGAAGAACAAAGAGGTGCAATATTACATGAGTGAATACAAACCGCCTTTCCATATGACGGACAGGATAACAAATTTGGTCGCAGAGATAAGCGAGCAGATTGGTCGGATCAGGGTGCTTTCGCGCGGCAATCTGAATCCGCATCTGAGAAAAGAGAACAGAATACGAACAATTCATTCGTCGCTGGCCATAGAGCATAATTCGCTTTCCCTTGAACAGGTCACGGCCATCGTCGATGGCAGGCACATTCTCGGAAATCCGAATGAGATCAGAGAGGTGAAGAACGCCTATGACGCCTACGAAATGATGCTGTCCCTTAATCCATATTCTGTGAAGGACCTGCTGAAGGCACACAGGATGATGATGGAGGGACTGATCCCTGAAAATGGAAAGTTCCGCTCCGGAGGGGTCGGAGTATTCGATGGTAACGTAGTTGTCCACATGGCTCCTCCGGCCAGACTTGTGCCGGGAGAAATCGATGAACTTTTCGCTTGGTACAGATCATCGGAGATCCATCCGCTGATTCGTAGTGCAATCTTCCATTATGAGTTCGAGTTTATACATCCGTTTGCGGACGGGAACGGACGCATGGGCAGGATGTGGCATAGCATCCTACTTGGAACATGGAATGAACTGTTCTACTGGCTGCCGATCGAGGAACTGATCCGTTCCAGACAGCAGGAGTATTATGAGGCTCTTGGCAAATCGGACATGGAAGCGGACAGCAGCGCATTTGTGGAATTGATGCTCGAGATAATCCTTGATACGCTGAAAGAGACAACCGTGGTCGGAAAAGCAGAGAAGGATGGAACAGACAGGCTCAGTCCGTCTGTGCAGAAACTTTTGGATGCGCTGGGAGATGAAGAACTCTCTGCTGCGGAAATCATGGATAGACTGGGACTTTCCCACAGGCCGACCTTCCGGACAAATTATCTGAATCCGGCTCTTGATCAGGGACTGATCGAGATGACGATACCTGACAAGCCGAGCAGCCGGAATCAGAAATACAGAAAAAAGAAATAACTTAGTCGCTCACCGATCAAGATAAGCGACTAAGATAGCGACCAAGATACCGACCAGATGGAAATCACAAACAGTCAGTTGTTGCCGAATGTTTGTGCCCTAGCACTGGAAGAACTTGGAAAAATGCCAACATTTTTTTACGATGGTGTCAGGCACCGTTCAGCTCACCGTGTAATAGACGGCGGATTGTTTTGCCGTTGCTCCGAGCTTCTCCTTGACAGAGTTTTTTCCAGCCAGCGCCGGGATGTTTGCCGCCGCGACCGCCCCAGGATACTGGAAATACATAAAATTAAGTGATTAAGTGATATACTTATGCGAAACAGAAAAGAGGTGTCAGGATAATTGCAATGCAGTAAGAAAACAGTTACTAAGCTCGTAACTATTTTATCGTTTGTTCTCCTCCTGGTCATTTTCCTAATTTGGATATTCACGCCAACAGTGACACCACTAGAGCCCAAATCCGCATCTGGTGTTCAGCTTGTAGCTAAAACTACCCAGGATTTTCGAAGCGCCACCAGCAGAATTTATATTAAATATCTAGATCGGCATCAGCTCGTAGAAACAGAGGCTGTTTTTCCAGACGATGAAGGATATGCATTGGCAAAGCAGGACGACAGTTTGCACATTGAATGGATAGATGATCATCACGTATCGGTCTCTTTCCAAGGAAGAACATATCTGGAACCGTCGATCAAAATACTTGAGTACTGATGATAGGTGGATTATCAGTACTCAATCTTTTTACTGTTGGAAGGAGGAAAACAACTATGAAGGTACTAATTGTAAATGCATCACCCAGACGTAATGGCAACACAACGATAGCTCTTGGCGAGATGGTTAATGTGTTTGAGAAGGAAGGTGTGGAGGTGGAAGTCCTGAACATCGGGAATCAGGATATCTACAGTACACACTTTGAAAAGACTATGAAGGTAGGTGCTTCGGTCGTAGTGGCGAGACGAGGGGGTCTATCTGCTACGTTTGATGAGTTGAATAAGTATTTTACTATATCGGGTATGCCGGTGGCTTCTAGTGAATACTGGAACAGTATACATGGTATGGAGAAGGGTGAGGCTGCCTATGATAAGGAGGGACTCTACAATATGCGAGTTCTTGCCAGGAACATGACATTTTTGATGAAGAGTATAGCGCTTGGCAAGGCTGAGTATGGCATGCCTGAAAAGGAAGAACACGTATGGACAAATTTCATCTCCAAAGGCAATCCGGCTCAAAAAGTGTGAGAGCTCCGTTGCCAAGTTAGATGTCACTATGTCCCGTTGCCAGGTTGGATGTCGGGGAGTTATGGCTGTGAGATAGATGTCAGAATAAGATATTAATTCCGGATGCACAAAAAGCGTCCGGAAATTTTTTTGAAATTTTTTGATGTAACTATTGACATTACATCACAACGTGCTATATTAATATCATCAGATGAAACCACGAAGGTTACATCAGAAACACCAATTACAGATTTTAAGGAGGATACTACCATGACAAACAAAGAAAAGGCACTGGCTCTCATTAACACTTTTGCAACAGGAGACACAGAGAAGGCAAAGGAGCTTCTTGCTCCCAGCTACATCCAGCACAACCTCGCTTATGGCACGGGCGCTGAGGCTTTTGTTGGAAGCGTGTCTTACCTTGCATCTGCTCCTGTAAAGACCACAGTCAATAACATCCGCGCTTTTGAGGACGGAGACAAGGTATTCCTGCAGACGATCTACAACTTTGCAGGAGCTGGTGAGCAGGTAGCCTTTGACATCTTTCGTTTCGATGCTGATGGTAAGATTGCAGAGCATTGGGACAATCTTGCGGCAAAGGCAGCTCCGAATCCGTCCGGACATACACAGGTTGACGGCTACGAATCGCTTGAAGACCTCGATAAGACTGAGGAGAACCGTGAGATCATAAGGAACTTCCTTCATGATGTAATGCAGGGCAAGGCTCCTGAAAAGACATCTTCATACTTTGACGGCGACACCTATATTCAGCACAACACAGGAATTGCTGATGGTCTTTCCGGTCTCGGTGCAGCGCTTGAAGCGCTTGGTAAGCAGGGCATTCAGATGATCTATGACAAGGTTCATCAGATCCTTGCACAGGGCAATTATGTGCTGGCTGTTTCCGAAGGTGCTTTTGGCGGAGCTCCTACTTCCTACTACGATCTGTGGAGGATTGAGAACGGCAAAGTGATCGAGCATTGGGATGTCATGGAAACCATTTCTGACAAATCAACATGGCAGAATCAGAACGGTAAATTTTAATGTAACCGTTGAAATTACAGCAGACGTAATGTAGAATGATAGCCGGAGGTGTTTTATATGCAGATATCAAGCAGATTTACCGTGGCTTTGCATATCTTCACCTGTGTGGATACATTTAAGGATGAACATAAGGTTACGAGTGATTTTCTCGCAGAGAGCATAGGAACGAATCCGGTTATCATTCGAAAAATACTCACACAGCTGCAAAGAGCAGGGCTTATTAAAGTAGCAAGAGGAACCGGCGGAATCTCGCTAACAAGAGCGCTGTCGGATATATCCTTCTATGACGTATATCGGGCCATAGAGCCAGTGGAAGGCGGAAACTTGTTCCGCTTCCATGAGAATCCGAGTCCGCAGTGTCCCGTAGGACGAAACATCCATGCTCTTTTGGATGACAAGCTGAAGGACATTCAAAATGCTATGGAAAATGAAATGAAAAAGTACACCATAGCAGATTTAAGGACGGGATTGCAGGATATTCTCGCAAAAGAAGCCTGACAAAACGGGACTCCGGGGCAGACTGCTTCGGAGTCCTTTTCTTTTCTAAGGCAGATCGTATTCCCTATGTTATCGAGCAGGAACACTGCCTGCATTGTGGAAACTGTATGACGAAATGCCCTGTCGGTGCAGTGGAAAGAAGGGCGCACGACGTCCAGTGGACGTCGGCTTTGCGCGGACCGGAACGGAGTGTAGACCATCATGAGAACTGAGAAAATGACACAGAATCAGCGGCTGGATTATCTCGTAGAGAAATTTAAAACAGATTCTGTTCAATATGAAGATTTGAAAACGCCTAAAGACACCGAAGGAAAACGACGCATTCTTCGGTCACTTATGAATATCCGTATGCCGCGAAGGATGGACGAATCTGTCCTCCGTGTTCAGGACGATTACCTGAAAGAACGCATCCGTGAAAACGGTGTCGTTGAGCTTTCAGACATTCCTGTGATACGGGGCGGGCTTTCTATCTGGCAGGGCGATATTACGCGGCTTGCCGTGGATGCCATCGTGAACGCAGCCAATTCCCAGATGCTGGGCTGCTTTGTCCCAATGCATACCTGTATCGACAACTGCATTCACACCTTTGCTGGAGTCCAGCTTCGAGAAGAGTGCAGCAGGCAGATGAATCAGCTGCGGGAAAGATACGGCAGAGATTATGAGCAGCCGACGGCTGTTCCGATGCTGACGGATGCCTATAATCTTCCTGCGAAAAGGGTCATTCATATCGTAGGCCCGATTGTGCAATATGAGCTGACGCCGGAACTTGAGAAGGATCTGGAGGATTGCTACCTGAACACCCTGGATATGTGTCTTGATCATAATTTGAGAAGCGTGGCATTTTGCTGTATTTCTACGGGAGTATTTCATTTCCCGAACAAGCGGGCGGCGGAGATTGCCGTCAGCACTGTGGACAGCTGGCTTTCGCAGCATCCGGGTGCTATGGAAAGGGTGATCTTTAATGTTTTTAAGGACGAGGACAAAAAATACTATGAAGAACTTATACGATGAAATGCCGAACGGCTATCAGGAGAGCATTCAGAAGGGGCTCAGTGCGGTGCGGTATTTCAGTAGAAATATGTCATTCGGAACAGGCTCTGAGGAGGAACGAATCGCCAGATTAAAGCAAGAAATCGAATCAGCAGATGCTATTGTAATCGGAGCGGGTGCCGGACTTTCCACTTCCGCCGGACTGACCTATAGCGGAGAACGATTTGAAAGGTACTTCTTTGACTTTGCAAGGAAGTATGGCATTCGGGATATGTATTCCGGAGGGTTCTATCCTTTCCCCGATGAAGAAACACGCTGGGCATGGTGGGCAAGGCATATCTATTTCAACCGATATATGGATGCACCGAAGCCTGTCTATCAGGAACTGCTCTCACTTGTGAAAGATAAGGATTATTTTGTTGTTACAACGAATGTAGATCACCAGTTCCAGAGAGCAGGCTTTGATAAAAAGCGTTTGTTTTACACCCAAGGAGACTATGGACTTTTCCAGAGCGTCAATTCCTCCATGCAGAAAACCTATGATAATGAAGAATGGGTCATGAAGGCAATGGAAGCACAAGGGTTCATAAGAGATGAGCATGGATTGTTTCAGGTTCCTGAAAGTGATGAACTGAAAATGAAGATTCCTGCATCACTCATTCCGAAATGTCCGGATGATGGGTCTGATGTTACTATGAATCTTCGTGCGGATGATTCCTTTGTCGAAGATGGAGGGTGGCATAGAGCGTCTGCGGCATATGCGGATTTCCTGCGCAGACATGAGAGCCTTCATGTGCTTTATCTGGAGCTTGGCGTGGGAGCCAATACACCTGTCATTGTGAAGTATCCCTTCTGGCAAATGACACTGGCAAATGAAAAGTCAGTGTATGCTTGTATCAATTATGGCGAGGCGTTTTGTCCGGGCGAAATTTCAAACAGGAGCATCTGCATCGATGGGGATATTGGTGATGTGTTTGCGAAGATGAAATAACAACAGGTCTTTAAAAGAAAAATCAGGCTCCAAAACTGACATCAGCATCAGCTCGTTTTTTGCATAATATACATAAAGAGTACATTTTCAAAATGTATTATTCTTGAAGTAAAAATGTAATAAAATGTAAAAAGGTTCAAATCCGGAGGGTGACCGACCATGCATATCAAAGAACTGATTGGAGATTTCATCCCCCGGGGCATTTTATGAACAAGTTCACTTGCATCAAAGAGATCATCACGTAGGGAGCAGAGTGGAAATGAAGATCGTAATTGCAACAGATTCTCTGAAAGGGTCCCTGTCATCCTTAGAGGCCGGGGAAGCGATCAAGGAAGGAATTCTTCTGGCAGACCCCGGGGCAGAGATCGTGATCCGTCCGGTTGCAGACGGCGGCGAAGGCACCACAGAGGCCCTGACCCTTGGTATGGGCGGTCATCTGGAAGAAGTTCAAGTGACCGGCCCCTTCCGGAATCAGGTCAAGGCCCATTATGGCATTCTGCCGGATGGTGGTGCCGTGATGGAAATGAGTCAGGCAGCAGGGATCACTCTGCTTCCGCCCGGAGGCAGTCTGGATCCTATGAAGGCCACAACGATTGGCGTTGGCGAGATGATAAAGGATGCGATTCAAAAGGGATGCAGATCCTTTATTCTCGGCATCGGCGGTTCGGCGACCAATGACGGCGGTGCCGGAATGCTTCAGGCGCTTGGTTTTTCCTTACAGGATTCCGAGGGCAGGGAAATAAAGCCCGGGGCAGAGGGACTGGCAGAACTGGTCTATATTTCAACCGAAAATGCTCTGCCGGAATTAGAGAAATGTCATTTTCGTGTGGCTTGCGATGTGAAGAATCCGCTCTGCGGTAACAAGGGCTGCTCGGCGATTTTCGGCCCGCAGAAGGGGGCAGGTCCGGAGGATATTGTTCGGATGGATGCCTGGCTTTCCCATTTCGCAGATCTGTCGGGAGGAGATCCGGAGGCAGAGGGAGCAGGTGCTGCCGGCGGTCTTGGTTTTGCCCTGCAGACTTTCCTGGGTGCAAGGCTGGAGTCCGGCATAGATCTGGTGCTGGAGGTGACGAGGCTGTCCGATTATGTCAAGGATTGCGACCTCTTGATCACAGGCGAGGGTCGGCTGGACTCCCAGTCCGCCATGGGTAAGGCGCCGGTCGGCGTGGCTCGGATCGGAAAGAAATACGGGAAGCCGGTGATCGCATTCTCCGGAAGCGCCACCAGGGATGCCCGGATCTTAAACACCTGTGGCATTGATGCCTTTTTCCCTACCCGGCGGGTCTCCATCTCTCTCGAGGACGCCATGAAGGCGGATAATGCACGTCAGGATATGATCGATACGGTAGAGCAGGTGATGAGGCTCTGGGAAATGCGCCAGGACAGCGTGGGCTATCAATCATAGTCCGCCTCACTTTTTTCCTGCTTCTTCGTCTGAGAGCTTCCGTTTCCGAAGCTCTCTTTTTCTTCTCTTGCCCGCCAGCTCGGTCTTTCGGTCCAGGATCGTTTGCTTCTGCTTCTCCAGATCTTCGTCCGTCAGAGGCGAAACCATAAGAGAGGCCGCGATATTGGCCGCCGGATTCCGATCCTTTCCGGACAGGGATTTGGTCTTCTCGTAGATATAACCGAACACGGAGAAAACCAGAGCACCGGCGCAGTTGACCAGAAGATCCTTCATGGTGTCATTGATGCCGATGTCCAGATAACCGCCATTTACTGTATAGGTCTTTCCGCCGGCGGTGGAAATGACCGTCTTTGTGATGTGGTCGATAACGACCGGGGTCTGTGTCTTGGTCGGATCGAGAGTCACCGTTCCGATCTTTGTCACAATGAAATCCTTTTGCATATCCAGGAAAAAGAGGCTGTCCATCGTGTATTCGAAAAACTCCCAGATCACGCCGACCGTCATCGAGAAACAGAAGCCGACGATGGCCAGGTAGAATGGAGAGAGGTTTATATTTTTACTCTTTTTATTCAAAATGTAGACCAGAGAAAAACCGATTGCTGCACAGAGGAAGCCGTTCAGGGTATGAAGCATGGTATCCCAGCCGGGGATCCGGGTGTAGTATTTATTGACTTCGCCGAGGATCTCGGCGGCAAAGATAAAACCATAGATAAAACATTCGAACAGAGGCGGCAGGTCAACTTTCAGCTTCTCTTCCAGGAAAGACGGGACAAGAAACAGTAAAAGAGAGAGGATGCAGAGGGCCAGGCCTTCGAAATTGCCCTGGAAGAAACAGCGGACTGCTGTCAGGATCACAAGACCTCGTAAAACCATGTAGAGGGTGAAAGCCCTTTTATTCAGTGAAATCCGTTCTTTCAGATAGGTGATTTTTTTTCGCAGATTCATACGTCCTCCCTTTGAAGAATCTTATTTATAGATCGGCACTTTTTTTTACAAATAGAGGAACCTGTAGAGATAAAGGAACCTGTAGAGATAGCGAAACCTCTAGAGATAGAGAAACCTCTAGAGATAGAGAAACCTCTAGAGAACCTGACAATCCTCTTACAGAATCATAACCAGTGTTCCTGCCGTAAGAAGCAGCATGCCGATAACCGACTTTATGGTGAAGGATTCATGGAGGAAAAGAAAGGCCAGAATCAAGGTGATGACGGTACTCATCTTATCGATGGGAACGACCTTTGAAACTTCTCCGATCTGCAGGGCACGGTAGTAACAGAGCCAGGATGCACCGGTTGCCAGCCCGGAAAGAATCAAAAAGATCCAGCTTTTTGTGCCGATATTCGTGATACCGCCCTGGGCGTGTGTCAGAAAAACCATTCCCCAGGCCAGAAGGACGACCACGCAGGTTCGGATGGCGGTGGCGAGGTTGGAGTTGACGCCATCAATACCGACCTTGGCAAGGATCGAGGTCAAAGCTGCGAAAATTGCGGAACCAAGTGCAAAAACAAGCCACATCATAGATTTCTCCTTTTTCATTTCAATCTCCCGTTCTTTTTAAAATTTGGGCCATGCAATGGGCAGGTCCTGCCCACCTTTGATGAAACATATTATAGTCGATTTACACAGATTTGTTATATAATATGTAGGAAAAATGTATAGGAACCGGAGCAAAACCATCGGAGGAAACTTGCTTTGTCACCATTCGAAGAAATCATAGAAGAACTGAAGGCGGATCCACGGAATCAAACTTATACCGAAGCCGGGATTCCACCCATATTCCAGGCCTCGGATCAGGCGAGGATCCTGATCATCGGCCAGGCGCCCGGTCGGAAAGTAGAAGAGACTGGGATCCTTTTTAACGATAAGTCGGGCGAGAAATTGATGCAGTGGATGGGTATCGACCGGTCTACATTTTACTCAGAGAAAATTGCGATCGTGCCTATGGATTTCTATTATCCGGGCAAGGGCAAGACCGGCGATCTGCCGCCGAGAAAATTCATCGCAGAGGAGTATCATCCGAAAATGCTGCCTTTGATGCCGAACATCCGGATGACGATCCTGATCGGAAAATATTCGATGGATTACTATCTGAAGGACAGGAAAAGAAACCTGACGGAGACAGTTGCTGCCTTCCGGGAATATCTGCCGGAATTTTTCCCGATCGTGCATCCGAGCCCTCTGAATTTCCGCTGGCAGGCGAAAAATCCCTGGTTTGAAGCCGAAGTCGTGCCTGAACTAAAGCAGAGAGTCGGGGAGATTCTGGGGCAGTGACTGACTTTGCCCTCCTCTATCTCATGGGTCTTGTGCTCTCAGGGATCCCGGCTGTAACCATGGAGTTTGCCATGGCCTGCAGGACAGACAAGCCCGGAGAAGATGTTTTGTAAATTGAAATGTAAGGAAATAGATCAAACGATAAAGCATAAGAGATTAAATTCATGATATAGTAAGAAAAAAGGAAAGTAAAAAGTAAGAAAAAAAGGAAAGAAAACAGTAAGAAAAAAAGGAAAGAAATAAGTAAGATAATAGGAAAAGGAAAAAGAAAGGGAAAAAGAGATGGAAAAGAGAAGACTTGACACCACTTGCGTACAGGGAGGCTATCATCCCGGCAATGGAGAACCCAGAGAGATCCCCATTATTCAGTCCACAACTTTTAAATATGACACCAGCGAGGATATGGGAAAACTCTTTGATCTGGAGGCCAACGGCTATTTCTATACCAGACTTCAGAATCCGACCAATGACTATGTCGCAGCGAAGATTGCAGAACTGGAAGGCGGTAGTGCAGCCATGCTGACAAGTTCCGGTCAGGCTGCCAATTTCTTCGCTCTTTTTAATATTGCAACGAATCATGATCATATTGTGGCTTCCGCCAGTATCTATGGCGGAACCTTCAACCTGATCGCTGTCACCATGAAGAAGATGGGGGTCGATGTCACTTTCGTAGAGCCGGATTGCAGCGAAGAAGAACTCAACGCAGCCTTCCGTGATAATACCAAGTGCGTCTTTGGTGAGACGATTGCCAATCCGGCGCTGACCGTCCTGGATATTGAGAAATTCGCCAAAGCAGCCCATGCTCACGGTGTCCCGTTAATTGTAGATAATACCTTTGCAACACCGATCAACTGCAGGCCTTTTGAGTGGGGCGCTGATATCGTTACACACTCCACGACCAAATACATGGATGGACATGGCACAGCAGTCGGTGGAGCCATTGTAGACTCCGGCAAGTTCGACTGGATGGCTCATGCCGATAAGTTCCCCGGACTCTGCACACCGGATGAATCCTATCATGGCATCGTCTATGCGGAAAAATTTGGCAAGGAAGGCGCCTTTATTACCAAGTGCACTTCCCAGCTCATGCGGGATTTCGGTTCCATCCAGTCACCACAGAATGCTTTCTATCTGAATCTCGGCCTGGAAAGCCTTCATGTTCGTGTGGCCCGTCACTCAGAGAACGGCCAGAAGGTGGCGGAATTTTTGAATCAGCATCCCAAGGTTCTGCATGTGAACTACTGCGGCCTTCCGGACGATCCTTATCATAAATTGGCGGAGAAATATCTCCCCAATGGCTCCTGCGGCGTCGTTTCCTTCGAGCTGGCCGGTGGCCGGGAAGCCGCATCGAAATTCATGAAGAGTTTGAAACTCATCGCCATTGAGACCCATGTGGCAGATGCCAGAAGTTGTTGCCTGAACCCGGCAACATCCACCCATCGGCAGCTGACCGAAGATCAGCTGCGGGAAGCAGGCATTCCGGCAGGCCTGATCCGTGTCTCCTGCGGACTGGAAGATGGGGACGATCTGATAGAAGACATTTCGCAGGCACTGGACCAGATTTGAGAAAGTAAGACCAAAGCGGTTCTGGCCGGTTATTCGGCAAGAGATTAGAGCAGTATGGGGCAAGGACTTTCATCCCGACATCATCACAAGATACGACGATGGAAGACCTGTAACTGGAAACAAGAGAAGGGAAAATTCCTCAAAAGGGGGGACTGACTGTGATCAATCAGGAAGACAAGAAACAAGCGACCCAGATCAAATCGGCAGGGGAATGGAATGGTCAAAAGACTGAGAGCCCGGAAATGATCGATGTTGCCGGCGACTGTCTGCCCGCTGCGGCCCTGCAATATTTCGAGGTTGTCCCGATGGCAGTCTCTGTCTTCTCCTGCCAGAATGACAGGTTGAAGGCGGAATACTTTAACCAGACCTTCTTACAAGTTTTCCATTACAGTTCCCGGGAAGAAGCCGCCCGGCATATCGAAGAGGACCTGAGGCAGGATATCAATCAGGAGGATGCAGCCCGGGTATTCGACCAGTCCAGTGCATTTATCCGCCAGGGGGCCCCATACAATGTCTACTACCGTAACCGCAGGCCTGATCAGACCGAGTGGCATACCATCCACGCGGTCGGAAGCCAGATCGACTGTGAGGGCAAGCGCATTTTTACCGTGTTTTATATGGATGAAACGACGGCTTTGTCAGAGAATCTCCACCCTTCGGCCTTTCAAAATCCAGACCAGGCCCGGGATCTCAAGCAGCGTATGTGGGGCAGAATCGATCGTGATAACGGCTTCCATAGAAACCAATATGATGATCTGACCGGTCTTCCCAATCTCAGCCACTTCTTTGAAGTTGCGCCGGAGCAGATGGAAGAAATGCAAAAGACCGGAAAGAAAGCTGCCCTCCTCTGGATCGAGCTTAGCGGCCTTCGTGAGTACAACACCATGAATGGCTTTAAGAGAGGAAATGAACTCCTGCGGGGATTCGGCTCTTTGATCCGGAAGATCTTCGGCGTAGAGACGTCTGCCCGCAGCAGCGGCGAGCGGTTTACCACCCTGACGGATGAGGAAAGGATGGATGATGAGATTCAGCGTCTCTTTCAGGAAACCGGTCAATTGAATGAAGGCAATTCCCTGCCGGTCAAAGTCGGAATCTATTGCTTTGCAGACGACAGGGAAGAATCAACCCAGAAGGCTTCCAATCAAGAGACCCGGGCGGCAGAGGCCAAGCCCGGATCCGTGAAAGAGTTCGAGATCAATGACATTTCCGATGCCTGCGACCGGGCCCGGATGGCGGCCGGGACACTGGCGGATTCCATTCATTCGGAAGCTGCCCACTTTGATTTGAGTATGCTCAAAGACAATAATATCCGGAAATATGTCCTGCAGAACTTTCGAAAAGCCATGAAGGAGGGCTGGATCCAGGTCTATTATCAGCCGGTTGTCCGAACCCTGACCGGAAAGCTCTGTGGAGCCGAAGCCCTGGCCCGCTGGATCGATCCGGTCTATGACATGATCTCCCCGGGACAGTTTATCCCGGTCCTGGAGGAGCACGGCCTGACCACGGATTTTGACATCTATATCGCAGAACAGGTCTGCAAAGATTACAAGGAGAGAAATGACAGGGGTATGAAATCCGTCCCGGTTTCCATCAATCTCTCCCGGAAAGATTTCCGCCAGCCGGATCTCATTCAGAAGCTGGAAGGACTGGCACAGAAATACAGTGTTCCCAGGGAAAACATCAATATCGAGATCACGGAAAGTGCTTTTGTTCGTCATCAGGAAAGGATCCGAAGCTATATCAATGACTTTCATAATCTGGGTTTTCAGGTTTGGATGGATGATTTCGGCACGGCATATTCTTCCCTTGGATCGCTTAGAGAATTGAATTTTGATGAGCTGAAAATCGATATGAGCTTTCTGGCCCAGTCTAATTACAGAGCCCGGAGCATTGTGACATCCATTGTCCAGATGGCGAAGAAGATCGGTATCCAGACCCTGGCAGAAGGTGTTGAAACCAAGGAACAGTATGACTTTCTCCGCCGGATCGGCTGCGAGAAGATCCAGGGTTACTATATCGGAAAGCCTATGGATAAGAAGAGTTTCGTAGAAAGGATCCGGGAACTTCATATCGAAGAAGAGAAGACCTCCTGGAAAAATTACTATGACGCGATCGGCCGGGTCAATTTCCAGACCAATCAGCCCCTTTGCATCATAGAAGACGATGGAGAGAACCTCAGCTGCCTCTATATCAATCAGGAATATACGAATGTTCTTCGAAGGGACGGAGTCAACGGGATCGAGGAATGGCTGAAGGAGATCAATGCAAAGTCCAGTCCGGCCTACATTTTCCATAGGAAGTACTGTGACGAGCAGCTGCGAAAACGGGAGGGACTGCAGATCGCGACCTATCCGTCCGGAAACCACTATATGGAGCTTTCCGGCGTAACCATTGCAAGGCACGGAAATTACTATGCATATGCACTCGAACTTCGCTATATCAGTCTGGATATGCGGACGCAGAATCAAAAGATGGCGGATTATATCCAGCTCCTCTATTATCTCTGCCACGATATTGCAGTCATCGATCTCGAGGAATCGACCATCACAGGCCTGAAATCCGCCGATAGTGATCAGCCGATCGGGACCGGCTGGTCGCCGGTGGGCTTAAACCAGGCGCTTCAGGACTACTGCGAGCGATTCGTCTATCCGCCGGATCATGAGAAATACTGGGACTTTGTGAATCCTATGACCTTACGAGAACGGATTCAGAAGGCAAAAGGACAGAATCTGACAGCTTTCCTTCGAAGCGGAAAGTCAGACGGTGAATATGAGTGGCTCCTCCATATTCTGATGTCGGTTCCAAAAACCGATTCCATGCGCTATCTGGATGTTACGCTGCCGATTGATCTGTTTCCGGAATTGATTCAAACGATTGCGCAGGAAGAATCGTTCCAATCTGAAGGAGAGACAGACCGGAATTTGGGGCCTGTCATGACAGATGCTCTGCTTTGGAGGAATCAGGTGCTCTTCGGCAAAGAAATGTACTTCTGGAAAGACAAGGAACGACGCTTCCTCGGAGCCAGCCAGAGTTTCCTGGATTTCTACGGCTTTGATTCCGTGGATGACATCCGGGGCAAGACAGATGAGGACATGGGCTGGCATGTGGAGAAGGATCCCTTCCGAAATGATGAACTGGATGTGCTTCGACACGGCCAAAGCTTCTACAATGTGCTGGGAAACTGTATCAGTCGCGGTCGGCAGGAGAAAATTCTGGCAAGCAAGATGCCGGTCTATAAGGATGGCCGGATCATCGGCCTCATGGGGAAATTCGCACCATTGGAAGAATTCCTCGGTCTGGCGGACAGGTCCGGACAGATGGTTATGGTGGATCCTGTGACCGGCCTGCAGAATAGCCTTGGAATTGTGGAAAGCTGCCGGAATTATCTGGAGGCGCTTTGGACTGAGGGAGAAGTTTTCAGCCTCATCTATCTGTGGGTGCCGGAACATGAGAGTTTTAAGGATCGTTACGGATCCGAGGCCGGTGATAAGCTGCTTCGCCAGATCGCAGAGATCCTTCGAGAGTTAAGCGGAAGAGTGTCCACTACCGCCAGACTGACAGGAAGTCACTTTGCCATGCTGATACAGACCGGAAATAAAGAAGGCCTGGAAAAGATGAAGCGCCAACTGCAAGAAGCCATCGGTCATCTTCGAAATGTCGAGGATCTGCCCTGTGCCCTGACGGCAGAGGTGAGGATCACGATCATGGACGAGAACAATGCCAACCAGATCCGCTATATCGATGCGCTCCACCATCTGATCCGCTATATGGTGGGAGAGAAAGAATAGAATTATTTTTTTCAAAACGCCTTATATTTCAGAAAAGGGGTTCGATATAGTAAATGTAAATAAAAAAGCGGTGCTTCCGACCCGGGCCCGGCCGGAAGCAGAAATCAGGACAGGGAAGTTCTGGTGAAGCAAAAACAAAGGAGAAATTAATTATGGTAATTCAGCACAATATTTCAGCAGTTAATTCTTATCGTCAGTTAAACACCAACCAGAACGCACTCTCTAAGAACCTTGAGAAGCTGTCTTCCGGTTACAGAATCAACCGTGCAGCAGACGATGCAGCTGGTCTTGCAATTTCCGAGTCCATGCGTTCTAAGATCAATGGACTTGATCAGGCAGAAGCTAACGCAAATGATGCCATCGGCCTCATCCAGACCGAAGAGGGCGCTCTGACCGAGACTCACTCCATGCTTCAGCGTATGACCACACTGGCTACACAGGCTGCGAATGGTACATATTCTACCCAGGACGAAGGTAAGACTGCTAGGTCCGCTATTCAGAGCGAGATCACAGAGCTGGCAGACGAGATCACCCGGATCGCAAATAACACAAAGTATAATGGGCTGTCTCCTCTGGCTACATCATCAACTAAGACAATTCAGTTACAGATTGGACCTACTTCAACAGAGGTTCTTTCTATTCCTCAGGCGAAGATGACAGCTGTCTCTCTTGGCGTAAATGCTCTTTCCATGAAATCTGTCTCTGGGGCAAATCATGCAATCACAGCGATCAAGAATGCAATCAACACAGTGTCTTCCTATCGTGCAAAACTTGGTGCTAAGCAGAATCGTCTGGAGCACACCATCAACAACCTGAAGACCACTAACGAGAATGTTACTGCAGCTGAGTCTCGTATCCGTGATACCGACATGGCAAAGGAAATCGCAGCATACACCAAGAACAATATTCTGTCTCAGGCTGCACAGTCTATGCTTGCACAGGCGAACCAGTCCGGTCAGGGTGTTCTGACTCTGCTGAGAGGTTAATTTAAGAACGAATTCTTAGAATTAACCTGGTAATAGGAAAGGCTCCTTGTGAACAAGGACAAGGAGAGCCCTTATTATCACAGCGTATGGGATTGTTGTAAGTAAAATGCCTTCCGGTTTTCGGGAGGCATTTTTAATTAATAAACGGAGGCCAATCCATGGGATTACCAAAGGAATTTGAAGAAGATGAAGTCAGAGAAGGATTTTATGTAAATGGGATGGTGAAGAAAATCTGGGCTGCGCAGGTAGATGCACTGGATTTTCTGAATGAATATTGCAAGAAGCATGGCCTCCGTTGGTTTATGGCATATGGTTCCCTCCTAGGCATCGTCCGCCATCATGGTTTTATTCCATGGGATGATGATTGCGATATCTGGATGCTCCGCAATGATTTTAACTGTTTACTTAAGCTTTTGAATAGTGAAAAAAGCTGCAACTTTCAGATCTTGGAGTCCAGAATGTCAGATTATGATTGCTACACACCAATCCTTACGAATTCAAAAGTCCGGATTTCTTTTGATAAAGATGAGCTCAGGAGGAATCGTGACCAACCCTATACTACCACCATCGACCTTTTTGTATTGGACTATGTATCCAGAAATGAGGAAGATGAAGAGTGGAGAGATGTTGCGGTCAAAGCTGCAGTGAATGTAAATCTCTCCCTAAATGCTTTAGACAAGAAGCCGGATTCATCAGAGAATACTGGAGTGCATGCATCGTCTGCAGATTTATCATTTGAAGGGGTTAATAGCAAGGCAAGAAATATTTCGATAGACGAACTGGAACAGGGCAAAATGGAAAATGCAGCTTATAATGCAACTCTGAAGGAACTGGAAAATCTGGTCCTTTTGACAGATCATAAATTTTCCAAGACAGAACCCTTACTTCCACAGATCAATCTTGTCTATACCGGGCTAGTGTCGTATTTCAAAGAAGAGGAATCCGACCTGGTGAGAGCCTATCCGAATGATCTTTATAATGGGTTCTCGGGATGGGATAAACACTTCTTTGATGAGGTGGTAGAAATGCCCTTTGAAGGGAGATTTTACCCGGTACCTGCGGCCTATGACAAGATTCTTCAAGGTATTTACGGAGACTACAATAAGAGAATAATCGGCACAGCCGTTCATCAATACCCTTTCTTCGATAAATTTGAAAGGGAAATGTTACAATACAATGAGCTGGAGTTCAATCCCTACCATTTCACATGTAAGAAAGAAGAAATGCCGACTCCGGATAAGAGACTTCCTTCTCCCAAGCAGACGGTTCGAGAATATTTGTCGATACTGGCAAGGCTTCAGGATATGATTGACAACAGACTTGCAGAGATGGATGCATCTGATATCGAAGAGGTGAGTCAGAATTTGCAAAAATTGGCTGTTGCTATTGGAAATCAGATTGAAAGCAGCCGGGGAACGAAGCATGTTTGTATTCCGACCATAGAGGCGTACTGCGAACAGGTATACCAATGTTTTGTTTTATTGACCAAAGGAGAGCTGACACTGGAGAATCTCAAATGCCAGAAGAATCTTTTTGATATCATGAGAAACCAGATTCAGACAGAATACCTGGATCGAAGGGAGGTATTATTTCTTCTTGATCGAAGGAAAAACTGGAAAGCAATCGAAAGCCTCTGGAAAGTGTTTTCCGAAGATCCTGCTGCCGATGTCTCTGTTTTAATGATGCCTTTCTTTTATAAGAATGCAGATTCCAGTTTGAAAGAAGATAAAAAGATGGACCCCCCAAGTGGTATACCTGATGAGGTCCAAATGGTCACGGAGGAATCTTATCCCATTGCATCGCGCCATCCGGATTTGATTATTACGGTAAATGGATATGATTATTTTAATTACATTCGTTCCGTCCCCCTTTCCCTTTATACAAAAGTTCTTTGGAAATATACGGATCAACTGATCTATATTCCATGGTTTAAGATAGATGCCTTTACAGAAAATGACCCTCAGTGGGTCACTGTAAAATACTTTGCACAGATTCCGGGTGTCTTTTATGCAGATCGGACTGTTGTACAGTCAGAACCTGTTCGGTGTCTGTATATCAAGGCTGCGGAAGAGATGGAAAAGGACATTCCTGAATCCTATTGGGAAGAGAAAATTGCAAGCTGGGGGTCCCCTCTGGACGACTCTGAGAAGAAGACAAAAGTGGCTGAAAATATATATCAACACTTGGTGCAAAACGTGGACTGATGGTATTGTTGATGAAATAAAAATCAGTATCTGCCGGATCACAGAGCCTTGAATCTATAGCGTTTAGCTGCGATAAGTGAGGAAAAAATGGGATACAAATTTACAGCATCAATGATGTGTGCGGATTTCCGCAATCTTGAGAAGGAGGTTCATGACCTTGAAGAAGCTGGAATTGATTCCTTCCATGTCGATATCATGGACGGACGTTTTGTTTCAAACTTTGCTATGTCATTGAATGATCTCCGATGTATTGCGGGACTTACAGACCGGCCGATTGATGTGCATCTTATGGTGGAGCACCCGAATGGCTCGATTGAATGGTTTCTTCAATGCCTTCGACCTGGTGATACGGTTTATATCCATCCGGAGGCAGAGTATCATCCGTCAACAACGATTCAGAAGATCATTGATGCCGGGATGATTCCAGGCCTTGCAATCAATCCCGGAACCAGTGTCGAGACGGTGACAGAGATGCTGCGAATCGTCGATAAGGTTCTCGTCATGACAGTAAATCCAGGAAATGCCGGTCAGATGTTCCTACCTTTCGTGGACACAAAAATTCATAAACTCTACAAGCTGAAACAAGAAATGGACTTTCAGATGTTCTGGGACGGCGCTTGTGGAGAAGATAAAATTCGAAAATATGGTCCTGAAGGAATGGATGGGTTTGTATTGGGTACTACAGTATTATTCGGTAAAAATCGTTCCTATAAGGATATTTTAAACGATATTCATAGCTGGATACCTGATAGAGAATAAAATATTGCTCAGAATAAGAAAGCAATGATGCTAAGGGTGAAATCGAATGAATACAGTAATTCTGTTGTCCGGTGGCGTTGGTAGGCGTACCGGATCAAGTGTTCCAAAGCAATATATCGAGATTAATGGACGTATGATGATTTATAACCCACTTTCTACGATCCTTAATTGTAATGAAATATCCCATCTGCAGATTGTGGCCGCAGAGCCTTGGCATAATAAGATTCGAAAGATCATTGATCAAATATGTGAAAAACGAGTTGTCAAGACCTATGCTTTTTCAGAGCCGGGAGACACTCGTCAACTATCGATATTTCATGCATTGAAAGATTTAAAAGACATGCTGTCTGAGGATGACTTCGTATTAATACACGATGCAGCTCGTCCATTCGTAACAGTTGATCTGTTGAACAAAACACTTGATACCGCACAAAAGCATGATGGTGCAATTCCGGTACTTCCTGTTTCCGATACTATCTACTGGAGTATGGACGGTAAATCATTAAGTGGCTGTATTCCAAGGGAACAGATCTACGCTGGACAGGCACCGGAAGCATTTCGGTTTGGACCGTATCTTAGAGCGAATGAGTCCCTGCTGCCGGAGCAGATTCGAACAATCAAAGGATCCACAGAGCCGGCTCTTCTGGCTGGATTAGATATGGCTGTCCTGCCTGGAGATCCAGGTAATTTCAAGGTAACAACATTCGAAGATCTGGAAAGAGCAAAGCAGATCCTCTCCAATGCAACTACATGAGAATACTTAGGTTCGAATAAATTTCCTGTTTCGTAAATCTTAATCGTATTTTTGTCAAAAATTGAAATGGTGGCCATTATGAAGGCAAATGTTCTGTATGATATCGGAGATATTCGTTTTACTGAAGTTCAAGATCCGGAGCCAATCGCTGATGAAGTGTTGATTCGGGTATTCTGCGCAGGCATCTGCGGATCGGATATCCCCCGTATTTATCAAACTGGTGCCCACGTCATGCCATTGATTCCCGGACATGAATTTTCAGGAGTTGTAGAGAAGATAGGAGCCCATGTTGATAATATGTGGATCGGTAAACGTGTCGGTGTCTTCCCACTAATTCCATGTGGAAAATGCGGACCATGCCGGCAGAAAAGATATGAGCTCTGCCGCCATTATAATTATCTGGGATCCCGCTGTGACGGGGGATTCGCTGAACTAGTGCGCGTGCCGGCCGCCAATCTGATAGAAATTCCGAATTCGGTATCCATGGAGGCGGCGGCGATGCTGGAGCCGATGAGCGTTGCCATGCATGCGATCCGGCGGACAATCCCTGATTTCGGAACGGAGGGATTCACATCGGATCCGTCGATCCGGATTGCGGTCATTGGTCTCGGCACGATAGGACTGTTGCTCACATCTTTGCTTTGCAGTGCGGGATATCAACAGATTCTGGTCTCCGGAAAAAAAGATTATCAACGGGATATTGCACAAAGACTTGGAATTCCGAAGGAAAATATTTATCCAGCGGCTTCGGATAAGCAGCAATGTCCCATATTCTTTTCTTCTGGGAAGGATAATGTGAAGAGGATTACAGCTTATGGATATACCCAGGGAAATATCAGCGGTGTGGACAGCGATTGCCCTGTGAATGATGAGGATAATAGTTTGCAACGTTGGATTTTAGACAGGACAGATGGACAGGGAGCGGATATCGTCTTCGAGTGCGTCGGAAAAAATGAGACGGCGGTGCAGGCGATCGATGCAGCGGCTCCGCTTGGCCGCGTTGTATTTGTTGGCAATCCGGCTGGGAATATGCAATTTCCACGAGATGTGTATTGGAAGATTCTGCGAAATCAGCTGACCGTCATCGGCACATGGAATTCCTCCTTCACAGGCGAAGAAAACGACGACTGGCACTGCGTGCGCAGGCTATTGAAAGAAGAAAGAGTGAAACCGGAAGCACTGATCACGCAGAGATTGCCGATGGAGAAACTGGAACAAGGGCTGCGGATTATGAGAAATAAGACGGAAGAATATGTGAAGGTGATGGTTGTTAATCACACAAGTGAAATGGAGAGGGTTTAACTATGAAAAGGAAATTGGCGATTGGGGGGAACATCTTTATTTTCTTTAAAAGTTTTTGATGCACTTACAGACTTGACTCTTGCCATTTACGGAACATTATCTTAATGATGCATTTCATTTGCATCTCCCTGAAAATGAAGCTGTTGACCCTTATAATCCGGAACTAAAATCGGCACGAGATTTGAAGAAGAAATTGTATCGCCCATTAGAGCTCTGCCAATATTGCGAAAAGAATGTAGGAGTGCCATGGCAGCAGATGCATACGAGTAAGGTATTGAGCGATTATCTTGTGGAGTGAGGGAGATTATTAAAAATGATCCAGTATATTTATATAGCGGGTGCATCCTCAAGAGCCCGGACAACACGCGAATATTTGGAATTTTTAAATGGCAACCTTAAGGTATCGGCATATCTTGTATCTCCGGAGATGCCTGATAGGGATAAAGTATTCGGAGGACTTCATATCTACCCAATCTCGGAACAAAGCAAATTAAATACGCAATATCCTGTATATATTGGCACGCGTGGGGTAAATCAACGGAAAATTGAACGCGAGCTTCGCGAGATCGGCTTTCATGAAATCATTTCTGTAACACCTGAACTGGATACGTCTTTGCGTAATCAATATGTAAAGGCAATTTTCGCAAGGCATCACAGGCAGTTTACGAAGATTGAAGATCTGACGTACAATCGGCACATACAGACTGAGCCAGATGACACTTTCCATTTAAAACCTGTTTTAAAATTAAGTGAGACCGGGGACAAGATAAATACGGCTTCTATTTATGTGGTTAATACTGCTGGAACGGATCATTTAAAAGATACTTACACATTTCTTTCGGAAGAGAAAATCATACAGGCCGGAACCGCTCTGACAAGAGGGAGAATACCCGATGCCGCTTATGATAATGTGGGTGATAATATTTCCGAGAAGAACCATCAATTCTGTGAGTTAACAGCTCTTTACTGGATCTGGAAGCATGTGGAAGATGATTACATTGGCATGGTTCACTATCGGAGACATTTCCTTCTGCCTGATCACTGGCTGAATCGAATGCAGGATAATCATATTGACGTACTTCTTCCCGTACCCCTCTATGTGGCACCGACGCTGGAGGAGAATTTTAGAATGCGACACATACCGGTTGTTTGGGATGTCATGCTTTCAAAACTGAAAGAAATTCATCCTGAAGATTATGGCTTTATTTCTGATTATCTGAGATCATCCGGATTGTACAGTCCTTGTAATATGTTCGTGATGAAACATCAGATTCTGAGAGATTACTGTGAGTGGCTTTTCCCAATCCTCTTTGCAGTAGCGGATGAAGTTGGATATGTGAACGATTCTTATCAAAACCGATATCCAGGATTCCTGTCGGAACGACTTATGACAGCGTATTTTCTGATGCATAAAGATCAGTACAGAATCGTTTTTGCAGATAAAAACTTTCTGAATTAGTTTGAGTATTTCGGAATGATTGTAAATGTTTTTATTCGTATGGGGGGAGAAAATATGGAAGAGTTAATTTCAATTATTGTTCCTATTTATAATGGTGAACGCTATTTGAATGAATGCTTAGATAGTCTAAAAGCTCAGGACTACCAAAATATAGAAATTATGCTGATCGATGATGGGTCGACAGATGATACAGAAAATATTTGCCGGAGATATGCATCAGCAGATCAAAGATTTCACTATATCTATCAGGAAAATGGCGGCCCTAATACTGCCAGGAAGAGGGGGGTGGAACATGCGACAGGGTCTTGGGTGTTGTTTGTTGACGCGGATGATCTCGTTACAGCGGATTGCTGTAGTTCTTTAATTGCGAGACAACATCAAACTTGTGCGGATATGGTTTTTGGAAAACTCCAGCGCTTTCAAAGTGAAAAATATGGGAAAGAATCAAAAGTATTACAAGGGGTGTTATCCGGTGAGGAAGTCTTAACTCATTTATTGAAACCGAGGCCCTTTGATGTTTCTGTGTCGTGTACTATGTATCCAATTTTATATAACAAAAAGATTATTCAAGATGTATTAAGAAATATGGATCTTCGGATACGCTTTGCTGAGGATGAAGCCTGTACGATAGCCTGCCTTCGTTATGCTAAGTGTGTTTCCTGCTTGCCACAGGTAATCTATTTTTACAGGCAGTCAGAAGTATCATGCTGCCATACACATACTAAAAGTTGTGTGATAGATCAAAAACTCTTTCGTTTCTTCACAAATCATGTGGTTGAAGGCACTTATTAACTGTCAAGTAGAAATGTACAAATAATCCTAAATAAAAATGTACAGTTTACGGTAATGGCTCCTCCTGTTCAAAGTCCTTCAACCGATAGGATTTTCCTGTGATCGATACGACATGGGAATGATGTAGAACACGATTCAGGATTGCATCTGCAACGACTGCATCATAAAAAACGCTGTCCCAATCTCCGAAATTGATATTTGTCGTCAGGATTGTACTTTTCTTCTCATAACGCATATCGATCAGTTGGAAAAACAGGTTGGAATCCTCCTTGTCAATCGGAAGGTACCCGATTTCATCAATAATCAAAAGCTTGTAGTGGTTGAAATGCTTCAGCCTCGCTTCCAGACGATTCTCCAGCTTTGCTTTTCTCAACTGCTGCAGAAGATCGCTGCATTTGATGAAATAGGTGATGTTATGGTGTTCTGCAGCAGCAACCCCGATGGATGTTGCCAGATGCGTCTTACCCACTCCGCTCGATCCGAGAAAGACGATATTCTCCGCCTTCTCCATAAATCCAAGGGTGCAGAATTCCTGCATCTGGGCTTCGCTCACGGAAGGTTGGAAGCTGAAGTCAAAATCCGAAAGTGTCTTTACGAACGGAAATGCCGCCGCATGAATCGTACTATGTGCTGCAGACTGTTCCTTGAAGTCCACTTCATAATTCGTTAGTTTTAAGAGTCCCTCCGTAAAAGAAAGATTCTTTGTTCCCACATCTCCGGCGACTTCTTCCAGATGGAGTTTCATCTGGTTCAGCCGGAGTGTTCCAAGGTTCTGTATCGTCTGTTTGTAGATGCTGCTGTTATTCATACACTGCTCCTAATGCCCTGAGATTTTCCTTTGCCCGTGCTGCGATATTTTCTTCTGCAAACGAATGCGTTCTGCAGATGAGATCCCGGTAATGGTCCTCTTGATAGTTGATTTTCTTTCCCGACAAAGAATGCAGTGCGATGAGTTTCATGTTACAATACACATGGATGTAGTCATCGTAAACCTGCAGGGTAACGCTTTTTCCAATGTATTCCGGCGGTACGGAATACTGCTTTCCGCGGTAGCGGAAGAGGCTGGCGTTGTCTATGCGGACTTTATGATCGACCAGCTGATAAGGATTCCTGATGGTCTGCTGCGGTAACGGGCCGAAGGAATCCTTTTCTTTTTTCAAATACATCAACGGAATTTTCCCGGTTCCGGGGTGTACTTTCGAGTTTTCCCTGTCGTTGATCTTTGCCAGAAGTTCCACGAATCCAAGGTAAGTCAGCCGACCGTTGTATGCACGGAGTTCATCGAGAATCCGCATCGGAGATTCCACTTTTCCTTTTGTCTTTGGCGTGGCGGCAATACATGGCTGGACACGGAATCCATAATCATC
>NZ_JBJYZD010000016.1:47407-49315 GCF_046263795.1 Porcibacter vitabionis
CTACTAATACCTAAGGCACAGGTCGGTACATAACGGCGGTGCGGTTTCTGTTTTCCTTTTCACCTTAGAGGCGGAGATTCCACTTTTCCTTTTGTCTTTGGCGTGGCGGCAATACATGGCTGGACACGGAATCCATAATCATCGGCGAACTGCTGGAAGCGAATATTTATTTTTCCTTTCGAGCCTCTTGTCCTTGGCTGATCCATGATCGTTTTCATGTTATCTGTCACAATCTCTTCCGGCACACCGCCAAACACCGTAAACGCGTCATCCAGGCAGAAGAAAAGTACATCCTGTGACTTTGTTGGTACCATCCGGTAAATGCGGTATCTGGAGAAGGAAAGAAGCAGGACGAAGATGTTTACTTCGACCCATCCGAGATCTGTCGTTAAAAGCCTCAGGGATTCCTTCCAGTCCAGCTGTGCCTGCTTTCCCGCTGGTGTCTCATAGCGGATATAGGCTTCTGATTTTGCCGGAAGTCTTTTACGAAAGTACGCAGCGAATTCTGGTTCCCTGGAAAGGTAATAGCAGAAGTTACTGTAAGCGCCATGGTAGCCATGGTTATCGCACAGATACTGCCAAAGAACGCGGCGGTAATAAAAGATCTGTTCATTTTCATCCGAAAGAAGTTCCCGGATGATGTCCTTGTAAGGGGTCAGGCAGTTGCTCGATGTCCGATGCTTTGACTTATGAAATCCATGGAGATATTTATCAACGGTTCTCCTGTCCACGTCCAGTTCTCGGGCAATCTGGCTTTTATTAATTTTCAGGTTGGCTGATTCCATAAATAGTTTTAACTTGTATAAGTCCTCCAGTTTCTCAATTTTCAGATTCGTTGTAACAGGTGATTTGATAATCATCGCAAAGCCTCCTTTATCAGCTTTTACGATGATACCATTTGTACATTTTTATTCCGGAACTTTTGTACATATTTAATTATGACATAGCAGCACTCTTAATGAAAAAATAATTCGTAAGGAATTAGATTGGATGATTGTGTGGAATCTATTATTAGCTGGGTATGAATTCTTTTGGGATTTTCCGGGGATATATCCTTTCGGGGAAATTACATCTGGTAAGCGAATTGTGATATATGGTGCAGGTGTATTTGGAGAAGAGATTCATGATAAATTTCCACAGAATTTGACACTCTCAGGTTGGGTCGACAAACAGGCTGATCTTTACCAATCTCAGGGAAAGCAAGTGTCTTTTGTAGAAGATTTGAAAAGAATGACTTTCGATTATATTGTTATAGCTGTAATAAATCCTGAAATAGTAGATGAAATCGAACAAGAGTTGCAGGATATGCATATACCCGCAGAAAAGATTCTTAGAATAAAAGAGCAGTGGATTGACTCTGACTATACAAAAAAGAAGATGCAGGAATTGGAGAATGTAGATGAAGATTATCGCTATGTACCTTCCGCAATATCATTAAATTCCTGAAAACAACAAGTGGTGGGGGTGGCTTTACTGACTGGGTATCAGTAAAGGCGGCCCGACCATTGTTCGATGGACACGAGCAGCCAAATGTATCATTAAATGGCAATTATTATGATTCGCCGATTGTAAAATGAAGTTGGACAAGACTTTTTTGAAACAGATTAAATGAAATGAGAAAATTCATATGAAAATTATCGCTATGTACCTGCCGCAGTATCACCGGATTCCTGAAAATGACAGGTGGTGGGGAGAAGGGTTTACTGACTGGGTCGCAGTAAAAGAAGCCCAGCCGCTGTTTGATGGACATGAGCAGCCTAATGTACCATTAAACGGCAATTACTATGTAAGCGAGTTATCTTAGGGCGTCAGCCCTAGAAGAACACCGCTATTTCAGAATAGATCTGAAACGGCGGATTCTATTTTCATTCACATCAGATTTTCAATGGGTGTCCGGCAGACCCGCTC
>NZ_JBJYZD010000017.1:0-47511 GCF_046263795.1 Porcibacter vitabionis
CGTGATGAACAACAAAAGTGTATGGATATGATGGATTTGTTAGAGTCCATTATTAGAGAAAGAAAGTCTCAGCTAGACAAGTTGGATGAACTCATCAGAGCCCGATTTGTCGAGCTCTTTGGCTCGATAAGCAATAACAAGTTTGGATATGAAGTAATGACTTTACAGGATGTATGCGAGCCCATTAAAGATGGTACTCATCAAACTCCAACATATACGGAAGATGCCGTTAATGGGTATAAGTTTTTGTCATCAAAGGATGTTACTTCCGGTAAGGTTGACTGGAATCATTTGAAATACATACCCGAAGAATTGCACAAAGAGCTTTATAAAAGAATTAGCCCAAGAAAAGGCGATATTTTGCTTGCGAAAAATGGAACAACAGGAGTTGCCGCAATCGTAGATAGAGATGATGTTTTTGATATTTATGTAAGCTTGGCTCTTCTACGTCCGTTAGGCATGGTGACATCAGAGTATCTGTGCTCTGCGGTCAATTCTATTGAGACGAAACATCAATTTGATAGTAGCCTGAAAGGAATTGGAGTTCCGAATCTGCATTTGGGAGAAATCAAAAAGACAAAGATTGTTGTTCCTCCTATTGAAGAACAAGAAAAGTTTGCAGAGTTTGTCAAACAAGTCGACAAATCAAAAGTTGCAGTGCAGAAAGCGCTGGATGAGGCTCAATTATTATTTGATAGTTTGATGCAAGAGTATTTTGGATAAATAAAGTGGTTGTAGGGATGCTGGTAAAGAAAGGATTACCAGTATGGAAGAAAAGATTGTCACTATATTAAATGAGATGTCGGAGTATCTTTCAATTGCACAAATGAAGAAGCTTCAGGAAGTTATGCTGGATGCTTTTTCAGGAAGAATTGAAAAGCAAAAGCAAATTTCAAATCGAGAATATTTGCAAATGTTTTTGGCGGCAAAAACAATAGAAGGTTGTTCAAAGCGGACAATTCAATACTATCGAGTAACGATTGAAAAAATGCTGACTGTTATGAATCAGCCAATTCGCAAGATTACTACGGAGGATATGAGAAGTTACTTGTCACGATACCAAGAGTGGAATGGCTGTAGCAAGGTGACGGTTGATAATGTTCGGCGTAATATATCTAGCTTTTTTTCATGGCTTGAGGAAGAAAATTATAATCTTAAAAGTCCGATGCGTCGGATTCATAAGATTAAGACGAATCAACAGGTAAAAGAAATAATTACGGACGAGGACATAGAGAGACTTCGCGATAGTTGTAAATGCAAGAGAGATCTTGCGATAGTTGATTTGCTTTATTCCACGGGCATTCGTGTCGGAGAACTTGTGAATCTGAATATTTCTGATGTGGACTTTGAAGCCAGAGAATGTGTCGTTTTGGGTAAAGGCGGTAAAGAGAGAAGAGTATACTTTGATGCAAAATCAAAATTACATTTGCAAGCGTATCTATCTAGTCGTGTAGATGATAATGAGGCACTGTTTGTAACACTAGATGCTCCGCATGATAGGCTGAAAATCAGTGGTGTAGAAATAAGAATGCGTTCTTTGGGACGAAGTAATAATTTGACGAGGATTCATCCGCATAAGTTTCGTCGTACGATGGCTACGAGAGCAATTGATAAGGGAATGCCGATTGAACAGGTACAAAAGATTTTAGGACATTCACAAATCGATACAACAATGCAATATGCGATGGTGAATCAGAGTAATGTAAAGGCGTCGCATAGAAAATATATATCATAGTTTAGGAGAACTTTAGATGAAAAGAGTACAATGTCCAAATTGTGGTATGGTTGTTGAATATAATGATAAATCTGTATGGGAAGGAAATCGCGATTTTGAAGAAGTAAATTGCCCGAATTGTGATGAATACTTAACTCGTGTTTTCACAGATGGTTTTCCAAATCCACATATCATTAAGAAATAATAATACATCCTATAAATTGAGATTTGTAGGGATGATAGATGGAATATAAAGCGTTAAAGGATATAGCAAAAATTACGATGGGACAGTCTCCAGATTCATCTAGCTATAACGAAGAAAAAGATGGATTACCATTCTTTCAAGGTAATGCTGATTTTGGTGAGTTATATCCAAATGAAAGAGTCTGGTGCAATGAACCTAAAAAAGTGGCAGAACCAGGGGATATTTTAATTTCTGTAAGAGCGCCTATCGGTGCGTTGAATTATGCTAAAGATGAATGTTGCATAGGACGAGGTTTAGCAGCAATAACTATAGAAGATGAAGCTGAGCGAAATTATGTATTTCATTTGTTAAAAGCCAGAAATAATGACCTAAATCAGAAGGGAACAGGAAGTACTTTTAAAGCTATTGGAAAAAATGTTTTAGAAGAGATAGCAGTACCACAGATAAGCCGTGATGAACAACAAAAGTGTATGGATATGATGGATTTGTTAGAGTCCATTATTAGAGAAAGAAAGTCTCAGCTAGACAAGTTGGATGAACTCATCAGAGCCCGATTTGTCGAGCTCTTTGGTGATTTGAATACTAATCCCTTAGGATGGGATTTAAAGAAATTTGAAGATCTTACAGACTTGATTACTGATGGTGAACATGCAACTCCAAGAAAAACGGATAAAGGGATATATCTGTTATCAGCAAGAAATGTTCTTAATCATAGATTGCAACTTGATGATGTCGATTATATAGATGAAGAAGAGTATGAACGTATTTCGAAACGCGTTATTCCTCAAGCTGGAGATGTATTACTATCTTGTTCTGGCACGATAGGGCGATGCTGCTGTGTTCCTGAAGGGTTGAAGTTCCAGATGGTTAGAAGTACGGCAATTCTTAGGTTTAAAGATTTTATTAATCCTGTGTTCGCTGAATATATGATCACATCTGATTATGTACAACAGCAGATTGATAAGGTTAAGACAGCATCATCTCAGGCGAATTTATTTCAGGGAAAGATAGCAAAGTTGAAAGGTTTTGTGCCTCCAATAGCGTTACAAAATGAGTTTGCGATTTTTATTAAACAAGTCGACAAATCAAAAGTTGTCGCTTTAAAAGCAGCATAAATGGAGAGAGTATAGGCATTGTAGAAAAGTTTCCCAAGAAGATTGTTTGGAGAGCTATCGAATATTACAAACAGGATAAAGTTCTTGATTACATGAGAATGGGAAAGATTGCTATTCTGCAATTGTAGCCGGTAGTGGAAAGACGAAATAGGACGTTTTTATTGATGTGAACCATCCGAAGGAATGCATGTGTACATGCCCATTTGCGAAGGAAAATGATGTAATATGTAAATATATGGTTAGAGTTGGAAGTATATCGTCGTAGAGATATCTAGAACTCTAAGGGGGTTATATGACAACGAATTTTGATTATTTAAAAGAAGAACCAAAATTTAAGAGCTTTGCTGATGTAGCGATTTCTGCAGAGAGAATTATTCTGATGGATCCGGAAGCAAGTATTATTAATAGCCGCCGTGCTATGGAGTTTGCTTTGAAATGGATGTATTCCGTGGATAAGGAACTTGAGATGCCATATCGGGATAATCTGCAGAGCTTAATGAACGCAGAAGAATATCGTCAGATTATTGGGCCGGATTTGTGGAAGAGAATGGATTTCATCCGTAGATGCGGGAACAATGTGGCTCATAGCGGTAAGAAGCTGGGGCGAGATGAAGCGATGCTTTGCCTGGAGAATCTTTTTATCTATCTGGATTATATTGCATATTGCTATTCAGATTTATATGTAGAGCGTGCCTTTGATCCAAATCTTATTACAGAAAGAGAAAAGAAAGCAAAGGAAAACCGTGCACAGGCGGAAGCTACAAAAGCTGAACTTCAGAAGGAAATTGAGAGTTCTGCACAAAAGGATATTGATTTACAAAAGCTTCGTGATGAGAATGAATCTCTCAAAGAGACTTTATCCGCGCGTCGTGCGGAGAAACAGCAGACTTATGTACCAAAGCCTCTTGATTTGTCAGAGTATAAGACCAGAAAGATTTATATAGATTCCATGCTGATTGATGCCGGTTGGACGGAAGGTAAGGACTGGATCAATGAGGTAGAACTGCCGGGAATGCCAAATAAGTCCGAGGTGGGCTTTGCAGATTATGTATTATATGACGACGCACATAAGCCACTTGCTGTTATTGAAGCAAAAAGAACCTGCGTGGATGTAGCGAAAGGGCGTCAGCAGGCAAAATTATATGCAGATATTTTAGAAAAAGAGTACGGCAGAAGACCGGTAGTTTTTCTCACAAACGGCTTTGAAACTCGTATTGTAGATAATCAGTACCCAGAGAGAAAAGTAGCTGAAATATATTCAAAACGTGATTTGGAGAAGCTTTATAATCTCCAGTCTATGAGAACGAGCTTAAATCATATATCAGTGGATAAAAACATAGCAGGTCGTTATTATCAGGAAGCTGCAATTAAGGCTGTCTGTGATGCTTTTGATAAAAAGAACCGAAGAAAAGCACTTCTTGTAATGGCAACAGGTTCCGGTAAAACAAGAACCGTTATTGCCTTATGTAAAGTTCTCTTGGAAGCCGGATGGGTAAAAAATATTCTTTTCCTGGCAGATCGAAATTCATTGGTTACTCAGGCAAAGAGAAGTTTTGTGAATTTGCTTCCTGACTTGTCTTGCACAAACCTTTGTGAGGAAAAGGATAATTATAATTCTCATTGTGTGTTCTCTACTTATCAGACGATGATGGGATGTATTGATTCGGTGACAGATGAGGATGGCAAACTTTTTACGTGTGGACATTTTGATCTTGTCATCTGTGATGAAGCACATAGATCTATCTACAACAAATACAAGGATATTTTTACATATTTTGATGCACCACTTGTTGGATTAACTGCGACACCAAAGGATGATATCGATAAGAATACATATTCTGTGTTTGAACTTGAAAATGGTGTTCCTACTTATGGATATGATCTGGCGCAGGCAGTAAAAGACGGATATTTAGTAGATTATATGTCTGTAGAAACAAAACTGAAATTCATAGAGCAGGGAATTAGTTACGCAGAGCTTACGGAAGAAGAGAAGGAAATCTACGAAGATACATTTGAAGATGAAAATGGAGAGATTCCGGAGAAGATAGACTCTTCTGCTTTAAATACATGGTTATTCAATGAGGATACGATTCGTCAGGTGCTACATATTGTGATGCGAGATGCGCTGAAGATTAATTATGGAGAAAAGATTGGTAAGACAATTATTTTTGCCAAGAATCATGCGCATGCAGAAAAGATTTTGGAAGTGTTTAATAAAGAATATCCAAATCTTGCCAGTGGAGCAAACGGTCAGGCTTTTGCGAAGGTCATTGATAATTATATGACCTATGCTCAGAGTGCAATCGATGAGTTTTCTGATGCGAAGAAGATGCCGCAGATTGCCATATCGGTAGATATGTTGGATACGGGTATTGATGTACCGGCAGTATTGAATCTTGTATTTTTCAAGAAAGTAATGAGTAAAGCAAAGTTTTGGCAGATGATTGGCCGTGGTACCAGACTTTGTCCGGGACTTGTAGATGGAGAAGATAAGAACAAGTTCTATATCTTTGATTTCTGCGGGAATTTTGAATTTTTCCGAATGGGAGAAGGTCGTCCGACCGCCAATATGATTGCTTTACAAGGAGCAGTATTTAATCTGGAATTCCAGATTGCCTATAAGCTTCAGGACATTAATTATCAGGTGGATCGACTGATTGCCTATCGTAATCAGCTGGTTCAAACGATGACGGGAAAAGTGAAAGAATTAAATCGCGAAAACTTTGCGGTTCGTCAGCATATTAAGTATGTGGATTTATATTCCTCTGAGAGTAATTATCAGACGCTTACATATGAGGATACATTATTGGTTCGCGAAGAATTGGCTCCGTTGATTTTGCCGGATAGTGATGAGGCTTCAGCAGTTCGTTTTGATGCATTGATGTATGGATTAGAATTAGCACAGCTTGCGGGGAAAAAGTATGGCCGTTTGAAATCAGATTTATTCAAAAAGGTTGGCTTGATTGCTAAGGTTGCTAACATTCCGGAGATTGTCGCACAAAAAGAATTAATCGAAAGAATACTTAATACGGATTATGTTGAGCGAGCTGGTATAGATGATTTTGAACATATCCGAGAAAGCTTACGAAACTTGATGAAGTATTTGCCATATGATGGTGTTATATATAACACAGATTTTTCGGATGATATTTTGGATACACAGTGGAATGAATCTGAACTTGAAAATGATGAGTTGAAGAATTATAAGGCGAAAGCAGAATATTATATTCGTCAGCACCAGGATAATATTGTTATTGCGAAGCTTCGTACAAATCAGCCACTGACTCATGTCGATGTTGAATCTTTGGAAGAAATCCTTTGGAAAGAAGTCGGAACCAGGGAAGATTACGAGAAGGAGTATGGTCAGAAGCCATTGGGTGAGTTTGTCCGTAGTATCGTTGGAATGGATATGAATGCTGCTAAGGAAGCATTCTCAGAGTTCCTTGAGAATACGAATCTTGATAGCAGACAGATTTATTTTGTAAATCAAATTGTAGAATATATCGTTCACAACGGCATGATGACAGACCTTTCTGTGCTTCAGGAACCGCCGTTTACAGATCAGGGAAGTGTAGTTGATATATTTACTGATTTAACGGTTTGGAGTGCGATTCGAAAGGTCATAGAGAAAATAAACGCAAATGCAGTAGCGTAAAGAGTTAAGGGGGAAGAAAATGCTAGCGTAAAGTTTTAGTCGGAAAAAATATAAAAAGAGAACATCACCTGTGATAAGGTATTAAGCGGAAAACCAAAAAACCTTGCAAAGGAGATGTTCTCTATGAATAAGAGTATACAGCATTTTTCGGACGTGTCGATCAATATTTTTCAGAAACTTCAGGAAAAATTTTATGAGGATCCTACAGACATGGCCTCCTTCATCTACGGGATCTCTGATGAACTTCGTACCCTTGGAGTGCTGATGATCCAGGAGACCCTGGAAGAGATCGATCAGCAGATCCGGAAAAGCGGAAAGAGAAAGCAATCATGGGTCATCGAAAAAAACTGTCATAAAAAGCTTGTTACTTCTCTTGGAGCGGTCGATTTCACAAAAACTCTGTTTACGAATAAAGAATCGGGGGAGATGGCCTACCTGCTCGATCGGATCCTTGGGCTCAGCCCACATGCCAGACTCACAGAGGATGCCGAAGCACGTCTCCTCACGGAAGCCGTACAGACCTCCTATCGTCGTGGAGGGGAGGCAAGCACAATCTCACCCGACGCAGTCAGTAAAGAGGCCGTAAAAGACCGCCTGCATGCGCTTGAGATCCCGGATGAATGGGAAAAGCCGGAAACAAAACGGGTCGTTGATTATCTCTATATAGAGGCCGATGAGGACCATGTGTCTCTGCAATTCCAGAATGCGAAAGGAGATCTGGTGCAGAATGCGGACGGCCGGAAAAACAACTCACTGATCAGCAAGATGGTCTATGTCCATGAGGGAATCGAGCCGGATGCCCCAAAGAGTAAGCGGCATCATCTGAAAAATCCCCGGTATTTCGCAGATGTCTGTGGGGAGAAAGAGAACAATGCGTTCTGGGATCGGATCTACCGGTATATTTGTGATACCTACGAGGTGGATCAGATCAAGCGGATCTATCTGAGCGCAGACGGTGGCGGATGGATCAAATCCGGGATGAAGCGGATCCATGGCCTGATCTTTGTGATGGATGAATTTCATCTGTCAAAATACCTGATCCGTCTGACCAGTCACATGAAAGACAGCATCGAAGACGCGCGAAAAGAGCTGTATCACGCGATTCGCTATGGGACAAAGAAGAATTCAATGCAATCGTGAATCGGCTCAGAGACTGCCTCCCGGATGCGAGCGGGGTAGCCCGGATCGAGGAGGCCAGAACGTATTTTCTGAACAACTGGATGCCAGCGAGAAGAAGGCTGCTGCATCAGGATGGGGTGATCGGTTGTAGCGCGGAAGGCCATGTCAGTCACCTTTTGTCCAGCCGGATGAGCTCGAGGCCGATGGGCTGGAGCCGTACAGGTGCGAAAAAGATGGCTCAGCTGCGGGCGTATTATCAGAATGGCGGAGATATGCTGGAACTGGTAAGGAAACAGTCTGAGAAGCTTCCTGTGGCGGCAGGAGGAGAAGCAGAAGTGATCTATTCCGCAAGTGAGATGCTGGCCGAAGAGAGGAAGAATCAGAAGAACTATGGCAAGTATATCGAAAAGCTCCAGGCCAGCATACCGCAAGGATCAAGGAAGTATGTCCATCTGGAAAGAAATATTTGGGATCTGTGAGCCGTAAAGGTGAACAGAGGGCTGCTTACTTCTCTTAGGCGAAAGAAAAGCCTGCGCCGCAGTCCCTGTCAAGGGTGCATAGCACCGCTCCGCGGCCCTGCCCTTGACAGGGGCTGGGGACGCAGGCCAAAAGGCAGCTAAGAGAAGTAAGCAGATCTGTGGCTTCGTGGAAGCTCAGCCTTGTGCTGCAGGAAAATAAGAAGTATAGTGGAGCCAGCATTTCGTTGCCTGATATCTTATCAGCAGTATCCAGGGTGTTCTCCTACCCATAAAATCCGAATATAAACTTACGCCGTCGAAGAAAATAATTAGACTGGTATTTTTCTTTCGTTCCTGCTATAATGCATATAACCTGAAATGCACGATTTCACCTATGTTAATTGAACCTACAAGTACTTTAAACGGGAATCTTATATTTGGGATCGGATGTCAGGCCTCTCGTCGTGGAAGGCAGAAGATCACGTGCGGACACCCACCTGGCTTTATGCTAGGAGTCAAACGCATAGGCACGTCATTTCGGGGATATACAAAAGCTGTGATCGCATTTAGTAGTCTGCGTCCTCTGCTTTGCATTGACAAGGTATAGAAGACAGAGAGGGTATGAAGGAAAAGCTGAGAATACCTATGGATGCAGTGAAGTTCATGCGGGAGCTTCTTATCTGAAGGCATAGAGTAAATGGATTGACGTACAGGATCAAGAGATCCATACGTTCTGATCCAATGTTGCGTAGGATAAGACGTAAGGCATACGTAAGTTGCAAATGAAGAGCCATTCCGATGATCAGACTTATTATGAGCCTTGACGGTGTTTTCAGGGAATGGAAGCAGGGTGGTAACGCGGTATTCGGATTTTGAATTTCGTCCCTGGGGCATGTGAAGCTCCGGCGGACTTTTTTTATGCCTAAAATGCCTGAATTAGTGTAAAACATACATCAGTAGAGAAGGAGTAGCAGATGGTAAACGAGAAGTTGCAGAAAATCCGGGAAGAAGCAGCAGCCCAGATCCAGAATGCAAAAGATCTGGACGCTTTGAACCAGATCCGTGTCTCTGTCCTTGGTAAGAAGGGCGAATTGAAACAGATCATGAATACGATGAAGGATCTCCCCAAGGAAGAACGTCCTGCCTTCGGCCAGATGGTGAACGAAGCCAGAACAGCCGTCGAGGAGAAGCTGGAAGAGGCGAAGAAGAGAATGGAGGCGGAAGCTTTGAAGAAGAAGCTGGCCTTTGAGAAAATCGATGTCACCCTTCCGGCCAGAAAGCATGCCATCGGTCATGCGCATCCCAATACATCTGTTTTGGATGAAGTTCAGCGGATCTTTATCGGCATGGGTTTCTCTGTCGTAGAAGGACCGGAGATCGAAAAGGATTATTACAATTTCGAAGCTTTGAATATTCCGGCCAACCATCCGGCAAAGGACGAGCAGGATACCTTCTATATTACAAAAGACATTCTCCTTCGTACTCAGACCAGCCCGGTTCAGGTTCGTGAGATGGAAAAGGGTAAGCTTCCCATCCGAATGATTGCTCCCGGCCGTGTTTTCCGTGCCGATGAAGTGGATGCGACCCATTCTCCTTCTTTCCATCAGATTGAAGGAATGGTGATCGACAAGGGGATCACCATGTCGGATCTCAAAGGAACTCTGCAGCAGTTTGTTCAGGAACTTTTCGGTCAGGATACCCGGGTCAAGTTCCGCCCTCATCACTTCCCCTTCACAGAGCCGTCTGCAGAGATGGATGTCTCCTGTTTCAAGTGCGGCGGCAAGGGCTGCCGTTTCTGTAAAGGCGAAGGCTGGATCGAGATCTTAGGCTGCGGTATGGTTCATCCTAAGGTGCTTGCCATGTCCGGCATTGATCCGGAAGTCTATACCGGTTTTGCCTTCGGTATCGGCCTGGAGCGGATCACGCTTTTGAAGGACGAGATCGATGACATGCGGCTTCTTTATGAGAATGATATCCGTTTTCTGGATCAGTTTTAAAGAAGGCTTGAAAACAATAACATTTGAAAAGGAGAACATCAATGAGAACTTCATTACAGTGGATCAAGGACCTGGTCCCCGGCCTGTCCTGCACACCACAGGAATATACAGATGCAATGACAATGTCCGGTTCCAAGGTTGAATTCTTTGAACAATTTGACAAAGACCTGGATCGAATCGTCGTCGGACAGATCAAGTCGGTCGAGCCGCATCCCAATGCAGATAAGCTTGTCATTTGCCAGGTCGATATCGGAACAGAGACCATACAGATCGTGACCGGCGCTCCCAATGTCCATGTCGGTGAGCCGGGCCAGCTGGTTCCGGTCGTTCTGGACGGCGGCCGGGTAGCAGGCGGCCATGACGGCTCGAAGACCGAAGGCGGTATCAAGATCAAGGCCGGCGAATTAAGAGGTGTTCCCTCCAATGGTATGATGTGTTCCATCGAGGAATTGGGTCAAAGTCGGGAACTTTTCCCGGAAGCACCGGAAAACGGCCTCTATATCTTCGACCCTGCAAGTAATGTAAAGCCTGGCGATGATGCCATCGAAGCCCTGGGACTTCATGACACAGCCATCGAATACGAGATCACCAGTAACCGGGTCGACTGCTTCTCCATTTTGGGCCTTGCCAGAGAAGCTGCGGCGACATTCCATTTAAAGCACGCTTTCCCGGAAGTCCCTGAAACCGGAGATGATGATGACGTATCGAACTATATTTCCGCAGAAATCGATGCAGATGATCTTTGCAGCCGCTATACGGCAAGAGTCGTGAAAAATGTCCACATCGGACCTTCTCCTGCCTGGATGCAGCGCCGTCTGAGATCCCAGGGCATCCGTCCCATCAATAACCTGGTGGATATCACGAATTATGTCATGCTTGAATACGGCCAGCCCATGCACGCCTATGATCTCGACAGTATCGAGGGCCATAAGATCCTTGTGAAGAGGGCAAATGACGGCGATACTTTTACCACGCTGGATGGTCAGGAGAGAAATGTAGACCATAATACGCTGATGATCTGGGACGGCGAGAAGCCGGTCGGTATCGCGGGTATCATGGGCGGCGAAAACTCTATGATCACGGATCAGGTGAAAACCATGGTCTTTGAGGCAGCTTGCTTCGACGGAACCAATATCCGCCTGTCTTCCAAGCGGATCGGCCTTCGGACAGATGCATCCGGTATTTTTGAAAAGGGACTGGATCCCAATAATGCGATCCTGGCTATGAACCGTGCCTGTGCACTGGTCGAGGAACTTGGTGCCGGAACAGTCGTTGGCGGCGTGGTCGATATTTATCCGAGAAAGAGAGAGGGTGTCCGTATTCCTTTTGAACCGGATCGCTACAATGCTCTGCTTGGGACGGATGTGCCGGCAGAGACGCAGCTGGCATACTTCAAGGCCATTGACCTGGGTTATGACGAGAAGACCAATGAAATTCTGGTTCCTTCCTGGAGACAGGACCTTCTGACTTATGCCGATATGGCAGAGGAAGTGGCTCGTTTCTATGGCTATGACAAGATCCCGACCACACTGCCGAAGGGAACTTCTACCGCAGGAAAGCTTTCCTTAAAGAAGCGGATCGAGAATAAGGCCAGAGAAGTTGCGCAGTTTGCGGGCTATTCCCAGGCCATGACCTATTCCTTCGAGAGCCCGAAAGTCTACGATAAGCTTCTCCTTCCGAAGGATGCGCCGGAGCGGACCTGCATTACCATCGCCAATCCTCTGGGTGAGGATTTCAGTATCATGCGGACCATGTCTCTGAACGGAATTCTGACTTCGCTGGCCACGAACTACAACCGCCGTAATAAAAATGTACATCTCTATGAGCTGGCCAATGTCTATCTGCCCAAATCCCTGCCTCTGACGGAACTTCCGGATGAGCGAATGACACTGACTCTGGGCTTCTATGGAGACGGCGATTTCTATGATATGAAGGGAGTCATCGAAGAGCTCTTGAATACCATGGGCATGGATGAGAAACCGGTCTATGATGCCGAAGCGGGCAGACCTTATCTCCATCCGGGCCGCCAGGCGGATATCTATTACAAGGGACGTTATTTGGGATTCCTTGGTGAGGTCCATCCTCTGGTCCGTAACAACTATGATCTCGGGGAGAGAACTTATATCGGCGTTATCGATATGCCGGTGATTTATGACCTGGCATCTTTTGACCGGAAGTATACCGGTATTACCAACTTCCCGGCTTCGACCAGAGATCTGTCTCTTCTGGTGCCGAAGGATATGGAAGTGCAGACCTTGGAAGAGATCTTCGAGAAGGAAGGCGGAGCATATCTTGAGTCCTTCGAACTCTTTGATGTCTATGAGGGAGACCGGATCCAGGCAGGTTTTAAGTCTGTTGCCTATACCCTGACTTTCCGGGCGAAAGACAGGAATCTGTCTGACAGTGATGTCAATGAGGCAATGGACCGGATCCTTATCGGCCTGTCTCATGTCGGCGTCGAGATCCGTTCGTGAAAAAAGAAATAAAAGATAGAAAGAAGTTCATTTTTATGTCTGAAGAAAAGAAAACCATGTCTCTGGAAGAGTTCGATTATGATCTTCCAAAGGAACTGATCGCCCAGGATCCTTTGGAGAAAAGGGATGATTCCAGACTTCTTGTTCTTGACAAAAATACAGGAGAATATAAGCATCAGCATTTTTATGATATCCGTAAGTTCTTACGTCCGGGAGACTGCCTGGTCATTAACAATACCAAGGTTATGCCGGCTCGTTTGATCGGCGAGAAGGAGGGGACCGGCGGTAAGGTCGAAGTCCTTCTTCTGACCAGAAAGTCAGATACCACCTGGGAGACCCTGGTCAAGCCCGGGAAAAATGCCCGGATCGGTCAGAAACTGGTCTTTGGAAATGGCCTTTTGAAGGCAGAGGTCATCGATATCGTGGATGAGGGAGACCGTCTGGTTCGCTTTGATTTCGATGGGATCTTCGAGGAAATTCTGGACCAGCTGGGACAGATGCCCCTGCCGCCTTATATCACTCACCAGTTGAAGGACAAGAACCGCTACCAGACGGTCTATGCCAAATATGAAGGATCCGCAGCAGCACCCACGGCCGGTCTGCATTTCACAAAGGAACTTTTGCAGGAGATCCGTGATATGGGTGTAAATATCGCGGAAATCACTCTCCATGTGGGTCTCGGCACTTTCCGTCCGGTCAAGGAGGAAAATGTCCTCGAACACCACATGCATTCGGAGTACTATAAGGTGACGAAGGAAGCGGCGGACATGATCAATGCTGCCAAAGACAGTGGCCACAGGGTCATTGCCGTCGGTACGACTTCTACCCGGACTCTGGAAGCGGCTTCGGATCCCGATGGCAGAATGAGAGAAAAAAGCGGCTGGACGGATATCTTCATCTATCCGGGTTATCGTTATAAGGTCATTGACTGCCTGATCACGAACTTTCATCTGCCAAAGTCTACCCTCATCATGCTGGTCAGTGCCCTGGCAGGCCGGGAACATATTTTGGCTGCTTACCGGGAGGCTGTGAAGGAGCGCTATCGTTTCTTCAGCTTCGGTGATGCCATGTTTATCACAAATGATCTCACGGAAATCGATCCTAACGATCAGAAAGCGGAGGAGAGATCTCTGAATCAGGATACAAAACCTTCTGATCAAGGGACCAATATGAATGAAAATGGAGGCATGCAATGACGGAAACCATACGTTTTCCACATCTTCATATCACTTTGAATCATGTGGGACAGAGCATTGATCTCTTTGGATTCAATGTCGCTTTTTACGGTTGCGTGATCGCCCTGGGTATGATCCTTGGCGTCATCATGATCCTTCATGAAGCCAAGCGAACCGGCCAGTCGGAAGACAATTATCTGGATATCGCCATCTGGACCTTGATTTTCTCCGTAATCGGCGCCCGGATCTATTATGTGGTCTTTGCATGGGACCGCTATAAGAATAACCTCCTTTCCGTTTTCAACATCCGCCAGGGTGGACTTGCCATCTATGGTGGTGTCCTGGCAGGTATCCTCACGGTCTTTGTGATCTGCCGCATCAAGAAAATGAATTTCCTTCTGGTAGCAGATACCTGTATCATCGGCCTGCCCATCGGACAGATGCTGGGAAGATGGGGCAATTTCTTCAACCGGGAGGCCTTCGGAGGCTATACCGACGGTCTCTTCGCCATGCAGATTCCCCTGGATGCGGTGCGTCAGGAAGAGGCAGTCACAAAGGAAATGATGGAGCATTTAGTGACCATCAAGGGCGTGGATTATATTTCCGTTCATCCGACTTTCCTCTATGAATCCCTCTGGAGCCTGGGCGTCTTTCTCCTCCTTTTCTTTATGAGAAAGCATGTCCGCTTTCACGGCCAGCAGTTTCTGACCTATCTCGTTTCTTACGGCATTGGCCGCTTCTGGATCGAGGGATTACGAACCGACCAGCTCTTTCTCACAGGGACGAGCATCCCGGTTTCCCAGCTTCTGGCTGCTATTATGGTGGTCTTCGGTGTCATCATGCTGATTCTTGGAAATCGTCGGGCAAAAGACAGGGAAAGAAAAGAAGACATTGCACAAAATTAAATACAATTTGACCGAAAGCTTCGAAAGCGTCTGGAAATTTTACCGTAAAATTTCCGGGCGCTTTTTCTATGGGCAAATTTAGACCGATTTCAAGAGAAGCAGGAACTATATCTGGTGTTCGTCCAACAGAAATGACCTAAATATAGAAAATTCGATGATAAGATTTCACAAATTGCCGGTGAAACATTTTTTTAATGAGATATCCTCCACCATTCCCCACCCCTCGGAAAGGCTTGATTTCTCGGGCTTTTCTGCTTGATTTTCTGCCTGTGAAACAGTAATATTAAGTTTGTAGTGGTGAAAAGTGGAACGAAGTGGCGGAAAGTGCCACGACTGCTTTTCGGAGGATTGATTTTTAATTTCTAAAATTTTCGATTAGAAAGGAGGTGTCCGTCATGTTCATGGGAGAGTACAGTCATTCCATCGATCCCAAGGGAAGGCTGATCATTCCCGCCAAGCTCCGGGAAGAGCTCGGCGATAACTTTGTTGTGACAAAAGGACTCGACGGATGCCTCTTCGCCTACCCACAAGAAGAATGGCAGAACATAGAGAAGCGTTTCCGGGAAGTCCCTCTGACAACCAAGGATGCCCGTAAGTTCTCCCGTTTCTTCTTCGCCGGAGCGGCTCAGATGGAACTGGATAAACAGGGACGGATCCTTCTTCCGGCAACCTTAAGAAGCTTTGCCGGCCTGGAAAAGGATGTGGTCCTGGTCGGAGTTCTGGATCGTGTTGAGATCTGGGATAAGAGCCGCTGGGATGAGAACAATGCTTACGATGATCAGGATATGGACGAGATCGCCGAGCATATGGCTGATCTCGGACTTAGTATCTGACAGGAAGGAGACAGATGGAATTCAAACACTATTCGGTTCTCCTTCATGAGACCATCGACAATCTGAATATAAAAAAGGATGGCATCTATGTCGACGGAACGGTCGGCGGCGGAGGACATTCGCTTTTGATCTTACAGAACTTAGGACCCAAGGGCAGAATGATCTGTTTTGATCAGGATCAGGATGCGATCGAAGCAGCCGGGAAACGCCTGGCAGATTATAAGGATCAGGTCACTCTGATCCATTCTAATTATGAAAACATGGTGGAGGAAGTCCATAAGCTTGGAATCAAAAAAGTCGACGGTATCGTCCTGGATCTTGGCGTATCCTCCTTCCAACTGGATACACCGGAACGGGGCTTTTCCTATATGCAGGAGGATGCACCGCTTGATATGCGGATGGATCAGAGAAATCCGAAAACCGCAAGAGATATCGTAAATACTTATTCCAGAGAAGATCTCTACCGGATCATTCGGGATTATGGCGAGGATCGATTCGCTCATAATATTGCAAAGCACATCGTAGAGGAGAGGAAAGATCATCCGATCGAAACCGCAGGCGATCTGAACCGCATCATTGAACATGCCATTCCAGCCAAGGCCAGACGAAACGGCGGACATCCGGCCAAGAGGACCTATCAGGCCATCCGGATCGAGCTCAACCGGGAACTGTCTGTCTTAGAGGACAGTCTGGACGGGATGATCGATCTCTTGAATGAAAAAGGAAGACTTTGCGTGATCACCTTCCAGTCCCTGGAAGATCATATTGTAAAAAATAATTTCCGAAGAAATGAAAACCCTTGCACATGTCCGCCGGAATTTCCGGTATGTGTCTGCGGAGCCGTTTCCAAGGGCAGGGTCATTACAAGAAAGCCTATTCTTCCTTCCGAAGAAGAATTAAAAGAGAATAAAAGATCCAAAAGTGCACATCTTCGTGTGTTCGAAAGAGATACAGACAAAAGCAAGAAAAGAATTCAGGTAACCGATTAAAGGGGGATTTGAATATGACAGAGGTATCAAGATACAGTTATGACGGCAATGCAGTAAGAGTACATACCGCTCCCATTCCCAGCCGTGAAGAAAGAGATGCTGAGGAAAGACGGCGGAGAAATAAGGCCCGCCGGGAGAGAGAAAACCGGAAGAAAGCTGCAATGGCCAGATCCCGCCGCCATACCTTCCGCCTCTGCCTGATTGCAGCCTTCTGTGCAGCGACATTTTTCGGCTATGTCTATCTCCAGGCAGAAACGCAGACCACCATGCGTCATGTTGCTTCTCTGGAAGATGAGATCTCTACTTTAAAAGCCGATAATTCGGCTGAGAAGAACCGGATCAGTGGATCTGAAAATCTGAATCAGGTCAAGGAGACCGCTCAGAATTCTCTTGGCATGGTCTATGCAGGCCAGGGGCAGATCGTCTACTATACTGTTGATGACAGCGATTACATGAATCAATATGATGATGTGAAATAATAAAAAGTATTAGCTTGGAGACAGAGTATGGCTTATCGTTTTGATGGAGACAGGCCCTACAGACGGGGCGGGAATCAAAAAAGACCCCGCAAGGTTAAGAAACTGGACAGACTGACTTTAAGAATGCAGAAAAAGCTCTTCATCGTATTTTGCTTGATCTGCGTTCTTTTTGTTGCTCTGATTTTTCGCCTGATGTATATACAGAGTAAGAGCGGCAGCAAATATGAAAAGATTGTTCTGGCCCAGCAGGAGTATTCCAGTAAGACGATCCCCTTTCAAAGAGGAAATATTATTGACTCGAAGGGCACGGTCCTGGCGTCTTCGATCGATGTCTATAATGTCGTTCTGGACTGCAAGGCCTTAAATAAAGAAAGCGAGCTGATCGAGCCGACCATGGAAGCCTTGTCGGAATGCTTCCCGGAGGTTGATACAGAGAAAGCCAGAAAAGATCTGAAAAAACATCCGAATTCCCAATATAATGTTCTGGCGAAAAAAGTCAGCTATGAAGAAAAAAAGAAATTCGATGATCTTGTAGAAAAAAGAAAGACCGATAAGACCAAAAACAATGAAGTCTATGGGATCTGGACGGAGAAGGAATATGTCCGCCAGTATCCTTACGGATCCATGGCGGCTTCTCTGATTGGCTTTTCTGCCAGTGGAGATCAGGGAATCAATGGCTTGGAGCTGGAATATAATTCGGAATTGAACGGTGTCAATGGCCGCTCCTACGGTTATGTCAATGATGATTCCAATGTAGAGCGGACGGTCATTGAGCCGAAGAACGGGGAAACACTGGTAACATCCATTGATACCAATATCCAGTCGACCGTTGAGAAAGTTGTCTCAAACTGGGCGGATTCGGTTCGAGGTGACCAGGCCACAGGAGCCGAGCACATCGGAGTCATCGTGATGAATCCCAATGACGGAACCATCTATTCCATGGTTTCTTATCCTTATTTTGACCTGAATAAGCCGAGAGATCTTAGCAATTATTTCACGGCGGAGCAGCAGGCCAGCATGTCAGATGATGACAAAATGAACTTCTTGAATAATCTCTGGCAGAATTATACGGTTTCTGCTTCCTTCGAGCCGGGGTCTACCTTTAAACCCTTTACCGTAGCAGCCGGACTGGAAAGCGGATCTTTTTCTCCGAATTCTACTTTCGTTTGCACCGGAGCGAATCAAATCGGTCCGGATATTGTTCACTGCTGGCGGAGATCCGGTCATGGAACGGAGACAGTGGAGGATTCCCTGAGAGATTCCTGCGATTCGGCTCTCATTAAGATGGCTCAGGCAGAAGGGCCGGAGGTCTTCTCCAAATATCAGTCCCTCTTTGGTTTTGGCCAGAAGACCGGTATCGACCTCCCCGGTGAGGCAAGTACGGCAGGCCTGATTTTTGACCTGGATGGTCTGAAGCATCCCATTAATCTGGCGGTCAATTCCTTTGGACAGGGCTTTAATACCAGTATGATCCAGCTGGCATCGGCTTTCTGTTCGATCGTCAATGGAGGAAAACTCTACCAGCCGCACGTCGTAACTGCCTTACAGGACAGTTCCGGAAATGTGGTGAAAACCATTGAGCCGGTGGTACAGAAGCAAACAATTTCTCAAGAAACTTCAAATCTGTTAAAGAAATATTTAAGAACCGTTGTCCGAAACGGTACCGGTAAAGCAGCCTCTGTGGATGGATACAGTATTGCCGGAAAGACCGGCACAGCTGAGAAACTGCCACGTGGAAATGGAAACTACCTCTTGAACTTTATCGGTGCGGTTCCGGCAGAGAATCCACAGCTTGTTACTTATGTTGTTGTGGATCAGCCGCATGTGGATGATCAGGAGACCAGCACGGCGCCCAAGGATATCACAAGAGAGATCCTTACTCAGATCATGCCATATCTCAATATCCCGACCATAGCGGAGGAAGAAGCAGCTGGTATTCAGACCTTCGACTCTCAGGAGACAGGCGAAACGGTTTCTTCTTCTGCAAACTCAAATCATTAAGTCGGGCATTCCGTGGTATAATGCTTGAGGCTCTTTGTTTTGATGAAATGGGGTAAATGAAAATGAAAATAAGTATCATAGAACTCTTATCGATTTTTTTGTCCTTTGCAATCGGACTGATCTGTCTTCCTCCCTTGATCAATTTCTTGAATAAGGAAAAGATAGACCAGACCGAAAGAACCTATATCAAGTCACATGAGAAGAAAAACGGAACACCGACCATGGGCGGTATCGCAATTCTTCTTTCCGTAACGATCTCTACGATTGTCTATAGTTTTTCGAATCCGAAGATCATTCCGGTCTTGATTTTGACACTCGGTTTCGGATTGATCGGATTAATCGATGACTTCATGAAGGTCATTCTCCACCGGGTCGATGGCTTGAAAGCCTGGCAAAAACTGCTTTTGCAGATCCTTGTCACAACGATTTTTGCCTATTACATCACACATTTTTCTCATGTTTCGCTGGATCTGATCCTTCCCTTTACCGGTGGCCATTCCGTGAATATCGGCTGGGCTGCCATTCCGGTCCTCTATTTCGCAGTCATCGGTACGGTCAACGGGACAAATTTTACGGATGGTCTGGATGGTCTGGCATCGACGGTAACTCTTGTTGTGGCCTTCTTTTTTGCAGCCGCATCTTTACGCCTTGGGGGCGGGGTGGAAGTCATGGGACTGATTATGGCAGGCGCCCTTCTGGCCTTCCTCTGCTTTAACTGTCATCCGGCCAAAGTTTTCATGGGTGATACCGGATCTCTGGCTCTGGGCGGCTTTGTAGCCGGTATGGCTTATATGCTGAAAATGCCGCTTTTTATCCTGATCGTCGGTCTGATCTATCTCATAGAAGTTCTTTCCGTCATCATTCAGGTGGCTTATTTCAAGGCAAGCCATGGCAAACGATTTTTCCGCATGGCCCCCATTCATCATCATTTTGAGAAGGGCGGCTGGTCGGAAACGAAGATCGTAACCATTTTCGGAGTCGTAACGGTTCTTCTGGCCTTCCTCGGCTGGATGGCATTGTAACAAAGAATTAGAAAGTGCAAAAAAATGAGTGAAACCTATCTGGTCGTTGGCGCCGGTAAGTCCGGTGAAGCCGCAATTGATCTTCTCCTTCGGGAGGGGAAGACCTGTATCCTTTATGATGGAAATGAAAAGCTTTCCGTTTCGGATTTGAGAGCAAAGCATGAGAATTGGAAAGACCTTCCGATCTATGCCGGCGATTGTCCCAAGGAAGTACTGGAAAAAGCGGATATCGCAGTCTTAAGCCCGGGTGTCCCGACGGATCTTCCGATTGTGGATGCAATGCGGGATCACGGAATGAAGATCTGGGGAGAAGTAGAGCTTGCTTATGAACTTGGCAAGGGACAGGTCTGTGCGATTACCGGAACAAATGGTAAGACAACGACAACCTCTCTGACCGGTGAGATCATGAAGACTGCTTTTGATTCGGTCTTTGTTGTCGGAAATATCGGAATTCCCTATACCGGAGTCGCAGATCAGACAAAGGATGACAGTGTGATCGTTGCTGAGATCTCTTCCTTTATGCTGGAGACGATCGATGAGTTTCATCCCCATGTTTCTGCCATTTTAAATATTACGCCGGATCATTTGAACCGCCATCATACGATGGAAAACTATATCAAGGCCAAGGAGAATATCACGAAGAATCAGACAAAAGATGATGTCGTGATCCTGAATTACGAGGATCCGGTTCTTCGTGCATTCGGCCAGACCCTACCCATGAAGGTGGTTTACTTCTCTTCGAAAGAAAGAGTCCCCGGTGGTATGTATGTGGAAAATGGCCATCTGATTTCGGAATTCACCGGGGAGAAAGAAGATGTTCTTTCTGTGAAAGAATTGAATATCGTAGGCGCCCATAATTATGAAAATGCTTTAGCAGCGATCGCTTTCGGCCAGGCAATGGGCGTTTCTCTTGACAATATCCGTAAGGCACTTCGCCATTTCCAGGCGGTTCCTCATCGGATCGAATTTACCTGCGAAAAGCGCGGGGTACGTTTCTACAATGATTCCAAGGGAACCAATCCCGATGCGGCAATCAAGGCAGTAGATGCTATGGAGTGGCCGACCTGTCTGATTGGCGGGGGATATGACAAGGGAAATGATTTTACGGAATGGGTATCCCATTTTCCGGGAAAGGTCAAGAAACTGGCTTTGATCGGTGTTACAGCAGAGAAGATTGCAAAAGCCTGTGATAAGATCGGTTTCAAGGATTATGTCTTCTGCAAGAGCTTCAAAGAAGCCATCGATTGCTGCTATGAAGCAGCCGAGAGCGGGGATTGTGTCCTTCTTTCTCCGGCCTGTGCAAGCTGGGATATGTTCAAAAGCTATGAAGAACGGGGAGACATTTTTAAAGATTATGTCAGAAGTCTTCCTGAATCATAAATTGTGGAGAAATGCACTTTTCCCATATCATAGCCGTTAGTTAAATAAAGTCATGCAAGTCATGTTATGCAAGTACAGTCATGCATAAGAAAGAAGTCGGCAAAGGGACTGAGAACGATGACAGAAGAGACAATCCGGAAGAGAAAAAAGAATACGAGGCAGGGCGGGCATTCGTCCTCCAACCGGAGGATGGTCCGTTTGAAGCCAATTGAGAAGACGGAGTATTTTGACTACCAGCTGGTCTTATATCTGGTGATTCTTCTGGCTTTTGGTGTGGTCATGCTTTATAGTGCCAGTTCCTACACAGCCTCTTTAAGTTATGGGGATGCAGCTTTTTGGGTGAAACGACAGCTGATTTTCAGTCTGGGCGGCTTCGTCCTTATGATCATCATGTCAAAGGTGGATTATCACTTTTGGCTGAAACTTGCGGCACTTGGATATATTCTTGCATTTCTTTTAAATGTGTATGTCATATTTGCCGGTAAGTCCGCAAACGGCCAGTCCCGTTGGCTAAAACTTGGCCCGATTCAGCTTCAGCCGTCCGAGCTCGCTAAAATTGCGGTCATTATTTTCTTTGCCCGTTTATTCGATGCAATGGGAAAAAATATCGATAAGTCCAAAAAACTCATTATTCCTTTTTGCCTGCTTCTGGTAATGCTTGTTCCGATTGCGGCTACCAACCTGTCGACGGCAGTGATCCTTGCAGGCATCTGGTTTTTCATGTTTCTTGTGGTTTCCAAAAACCGTAAGGTCATGCTTTCCATTGTCGGCATAGGACTTTTGGGAATCGCCGGATTTATAACTTTTGCCGGATATCGGAGTGACCGGATCAAGATCTGGAGAGATCCAACCAAGTATGAGAAAGGATATCAGACCCTGCAGGGCCTCTATGCGATCGGTTCCGGGGGAGTGTTCGGAAAGGGACTTGGAGAAGGCATGCAGAAACGGTTTGTTCCGGAAGCCCGAAACGATATGATATTTTCTCTGATCTGTGAAGAACTTGGCTTGTTCGGCGCTGTGATCCTGATCATTCTCTTTTTATTGTTTCTCTACCGCCTCTACTTCATTGCCATCAATGCCAGCGATTTGACAGGATCACTGATCGTTACCGGGATCATGGCCCAGATCGCGATCCAGGTGGTTTTAAATATCGCTGTAGTCACGAATTCCATTCCCAATACCGGTATTACCCTTCCTTTCATCAGTTACGGAGGGTCTGCCTTGTTTATTCTGATGGCGGAAATCGGGGTCGCTTTGAATGTTTCCCGATCGATCAATTTCTATGCCTGAAAAAGGATTGTTTTATGAGTGAAAGTGAAGAAGTCGTAAAGAGACGAAAAGCACATAAGAAAAAACAGAAGTCCCGCCTTCTCTTTTATCTTCCGAATATTCTTCTCGCACTGGTCCTGCTTTTGATTCTTTCCTATATCCTCTGTATTACGGTCTTTCGTACGACATCGGTCGAGGTGAGCGGGAATCATATCCTGTCGGATCAGGAAATCGAGAACCGGATCGTGACCGGGGATTATAAGAAGTACGGTTTGGTTCAGATTGTAAAAAGCATGGTAAAGCCGGTTCATGACCTGCCTTTTTGCAAATCATATAAGCTTTCCATCCGCCTTTCTTCGCCCCATACTCTGCATATCGCAATTCGGGAACCGGAGCTTCTGGGCTACATTTCGATGGAAGATGGAAAAATGGCTTATTTTAATGATGACGGTCTGGTGGAAGAAGTTTCGGATCGAAAGGTAGATGGACTCTTCCCGGTCAGTGGGATCAAATGCAGTAAACCGACGAAGGGAGAACCGCTTCCCATTAACCGAAGATGCCGGCGGACTTTGCTTCAACTGACGAAGGCGATGAAGAAGTATGGCATCAAGGTGGATTCCGTGACCTTCCGGGATGAGCGGGAAGTCTCTGCTGTCAGCGGGGATATTACTTACGATATCGGAAGTTTTGAGTATCTCCAGGAGAAACTGATGCGCCTCCCTTATTTAAAGCCACATCTGGAGGGACTGAAGGGAACACTGCATCTGGATACCTGGACGCCGGAAAATACAGATATTATCTTTGAAAAGAGTGAAGGATAAGAAGCACAATACCTAGTGCTTAATTTTGTGAAAAACCGCAAAAAGCGGTTGAATATATTTAGTGAAAATTATAGAATAAAATTTAGATTGTCAGGTAGAAACCTTTCCTGACCATTAGAAGGAGGAACGACCTTGAGTTTAGGTTTAGATATCACACCGAGCCAGGAGGCTCAGTCCAAGGCAAAGATTATTGTGATCGGTGCAGGCGGCGCCGGAAATAATGCCATCAATCGCATGGTAGAAGCAAACATGGATCAGGAAGTTACTCTGATCGGCGTTAATACCGATGAACAGGCCCTGACACTTTGCAAGGCACCAGTAACAATTCAGATCGGAGCAAAGCTTACCAAGGGACTGGGCGCAGGCGCTCATCCCGAGATCGGTGAAAAGGCGGCGGAAGAGAGCCAGGAAGATCTGCTTTCTGCAATCAAGGGCGCGGATATGGTCTTTGTTACCTGTGGCATGGGCGGCGGTACCGGAACGGGTGCAGCTCCTGTCATCGCAGCACTTGCAAAGGAACAGGGAATTCTGACGGTCGGCGTTGTGACAAAGCCATTTACCTTTGAGGGTAAGGTGCGTATGAAGAATGCAGAGGCAGGGATCGAGAAACTGCGTCAGGCCGTAGATACATTGATTATAGTTCCGAATGACCGTCTGCTTCAGATCGTAGCCAGAAATACCTCCATGCCGGAAGCACTGCAGAAGGCCGATGAAGTTCTTCAGCAGTCCGTTCAGGGCATCACCGATGTCATCAATAATCCGGGCGACATCAACCTGGACTTTGCAGATGTCCGTACCATTATGCAGGATAAGGGCATCGCTCATATCGGTATCGGTTACGCCAAGGGAGATGAGAAGGCTCAGGAAGCTGTCAAGATGGCAGTTGAGAGTCCTCTGCTTGAGACCTCGATTCAGGGAGCAAGTGATGCTCTGGTTTCCATGAGTGGTGATATGTCTCTTCTGGAAGCAAGCGAAGCTGCTTCTTATATCCAGGAACTTGCGGGTGAGAATGTCAATATCATCTGGGGCTGCCGTTATGACGAATCCATGCAGGATCAGGTCTCTGTGACTGTTATTGCAACCGGACTGGAAGGCCAGGATACCATTCAGACGCCGAATCTCCGTGCCGGCTATAATCAGATGAATTATAATCAGGGGCAGAGAAGTTTGAATAACGGATATACTGGTTATCAAAATTCTTATACCAATCCTCAGGTTCCTCATGCAAGTGTGGATCCGGTGCGTGCCCCGCATCCGACGGCAATGCAGAGCAGTCCCCGGGAAGATTTCCAGAGAAATCTGAACACACCGGTTCAGCCCAAGCCCAACGTAAAGCCAAATGATATCTCTGTTCCGGATTTCTTAAGAGGGAAAAAGAGATAATCGAGATAATCGAAGGACCAGAGGAGATCGGGCAAGGGCCCTTTGGATCGATTCAGAAAATAAGTTATGGAAAAGCATGTGAGTTTTCTCACATGCTTTTTTTCTCTTTCTCTTTTCTTATGATACAATGAGGATAGCAAGGTCGAAAGGTGATTACGCACTAGCTAAGGGGGTACAATATGATTATTGAATTTTTAGGTGCAGATCATGAGGTCACCGGCAGCTGCCATTATCTGGAGGCAGCCGGAAAAAAGTTCCTGGTAGACTGCGGTATGCAGCAGGGAGCCGATATTTATGAAAATCAGGAAATCCCGGTCAATGCTTCCGAACTGGACTATATTTTCGTAACGCATGCTCATATCGATCACAGCGGTCTGATTCCGCTCATGTACAATCACGGTTTCCGCGGACAGGTTTTTGCCACCCAGGCAACCACCCAGCTCTGTGAGATCATGCTGAAGGACTCGGCTCACATTCAGGAGTCCGAAGTGGAATGGAAGAACCGGAAAGCCCGCCGTTCCGGCGGAGAACTGATAGAACCTCTCTATACGGTTGAGGATGCTACGAAGGTTCTGACCCAGTTCGTTCCCTGCCACTATCACATGAAGATCCAGGTCTGTGACGGCATTTCCATCCGCTTTGTGGATGCCGGACACCTGCTCGGTTCCTCCTCGATCGAGATGTGGCTTCAAGAAGACGGCCATGAAGTAAAACTGGTTTTCTCCGGTGATATTGGAAATGTAGACCAGCCCCTGATCAAAGATCCGGAATTTATCAAGGATGCGGATTATGTTTTAACAGAGTCCACCTATGGTGACAGGGTCCATGACAAACCGGCAGACTATGCCAAAGCTCTGGCTGATGTCATCCGGAGCACCCTGCAGGGAGGCGGTAATCTGGTCATTCCGGCCTTTTCTGTCGGCCGGACCCAGGAAATGCTCTACTTCATCCGTAAGATCAAGGAGGAACATTTGATCCCCCAGATGGATGATTTTGAAGTCTATATGGATAGCCCTCTGGCGGTGGAAGCTACGAATATCTTCTCCCGGAATATTTCCGAATGCTTCGATGAGGAGGCTATGGATCTGGTATCTCATGGCATAAATCCCATTTCCTTCCCCGGACTTCGGGTTGCCGTCACACCCGAAGAGTCGAAAATGATCAACTTTAATATGCGGCCGAAAGTGATTATTTCCGCATCCGGTATGTGTGAAGCCGGCCGGATCCGCCATCACTTAAAGCACAATCTCTGGCGGCCGGAATCTACCATCCTTTTCGTTGGTTATCAGGTTCCGGGAACCCTGGGCTTTAACCTTCTGCATGGAGCCAAGCGTGTTCATATCTTCGGTGAAGAGATCGAAGTCAATGCCAGGATCTTGAACCTGCCCGGTATCAGCGGCCATGCCGACCAGCCCCATCTTCTGGACTGGATCGGTCATTTCAAGGAGAATCCGCCAAAGAAGGTCTTCGTTGTCCATGGTCAGGATGAAGTTACGGACCATTATGCCAAACTGGTGCATGATACTTATGGTTTCGATGCAGTAGCGCCTTATTCCGGTGACAGCTGGGATCTCATCAGTGGAGAAAAGATCAGAGAAGGCAGCCGGATCAAGCGTGAGAAGGTATCTGTCCGTCATGCACAGATGAGTAAGGGCAAACAAAGCGGCCAGCAGATCTATAATCGTCTTCTGGCTGCCGGCCAGCGCCTGATGACCATCATAAGAAAGAGTGCAGGACTTGCCAATAAGGATATGGCCCGCTTTGCAGACCAGATCAATGCCCTTTGCGACAAGTGGGATCGATAAACAGATCGAAGAATTGGAAATATAGACCAATCAAGGGAAGAAGTGGGCCGGATAGACAAAGCATAGAAATGCATAGAAATAAAGAAATAAATTTAGGAGAGATAGTTTGAGTAAGTTACTTTTAATCGATGGACACAGCATTCTAAACCGGGCTTATTATGGCCTTCCGGATCTTACCAATTCCAAGGGCCAGCATACCAATGCGGTCTATGGCTTCTTAAATATGATGTTTAAGTACATAGATACCGAGAAACCGGATCATTTTGCTGTTGCTTTTGATGTCTCGGCACCGACCTTCCGCCATGAGATGTACAAGGAATATAAGGGAACCCGTCATCCCATGGATCCGGAACTGAAGGAACAGGTCCCTATGATCCAGGAGATGCTTATGGCCATGGATGTGCCCATCGTAAAGAAGGCCGGCCTGGAAGCGGATGACATCTTAGGTACCCTGTCTGTTCAGGCGGAGCAGGCCGGATACGAAGTGACCATTGTTTCCGGCGACCGGGATCTCTTGCAGCTGGCTACAGATCATGTCAAGATCTCCATTCCGAAGACCAAGAAGACCGGGACGGAGATCGAAGACTACTATGCCAAGGATGTTCTGGCTTCCAAGGGTGTAACACCGCAGGAATTCATCGATGTCAAGGCCCTCTGGGGAGACACGGCAGATAATATCCCCGGCGTTCCTTCCATCGGTGAAAAGACGGCGACTGCCATTATTCAGTCCTATCAGACGGTAGAGAATGCTTATGCTCATATTGATGAGATCAAACCTCCCAGGGCAAAAAAGAATCTGCAGGAATATTACGATCAGGCCATTTTGTCGAAAAAACTGGCAACCATCAACACCAAAGCGGACGTGGAACTTACTTTGGAGGATGCTGTCCTGGGAGATCTCTATACGAAAAGGGCATTTGAACTTTGCAGAGAATGGGACTTTAAAAACTTCCTTCCCCGTTTTTCACAAGGCTCTGTGTCAACAGAAAAACTGGAAGAAAAGGTTCGTTTCATCGAAAGCCCCAAAGACTTTCAACAAGTTCTGGATCACTTACGTTCTCTTCCGGAAAAGAAGAGCATTGGTCTACATTTCATGCAGTGGGAGAAAAGGATCCGGATCTTCGCCCTGTCGGACGGGGAGAAGGCCTGGGTTTTGGTCCCAGAGGCCGGCATGGACCTTGGAATGGCAGTGGCGGAAGGCTGGCAGGGGATTTCGGGCTTGAGCTGTGACAAGCTTCTGGAAGGGACCGAAAGCTTACGGAAAGACCACCTTCTTTCCATGGAAGATGTCAAGGAGTATCAGAACCTTTTCAAGGAAACGGCGAGCGAGAGACTTAGCCTTGGGAAGATGGACTATCATTCCTTTTTTGATTGCGGGGTGGCTGCATATTTATTAGATCCTTTGCAATCAGCCTATCCCATGGATGAAATCGCAAAGAATTTCCTGGATCTTACCGTACCGTCTCTTGAGGAGACGCTGGGACAGACCAAACTGGCCAAGGCTATGGATCCGGCGGATGGCAGCCGGGTCGGGGATCTCATGAAAATGACGGCACTGTCCGCTCTGGCAGCTGCCCGGGCACCGGAGATCCTGGAGAAGAAATTGGAGGAAGTCGGAGCGGAAGATCTCTATCGAAAGATTGAGCTGCCCCTGATCTTCACCTTATCGGATATGGAAAAACTCGGCATGGAGATGGACCGGGATTCTTTGCTTGTCTACGGGCAGGTTCTTGAGAAGGAAATGAAAGGTCTGGAGAGCCGGATCTATGAAGAGGCGGGAGAAATATTTAATATCAATTCTCCGAAGCAGCTGTCGACCATTCTTTTTGAAAAGATGGCCATTCCGGGCGGAAAGAAGACCAAGACCGGTTTTTCAACGGCTGCGGATGTCCTGGAACGGCTGGCTCCCTGGAATCCGATCATTGCCCATATCCTGGATTATCGAAAATACAGTAAGCTGAAGTCGACTTATGTGGATGGCTTGTCGGAATGTCTGGCAGAGGATGGAAGAGTACATTCGACCTTTCAGCAAAAGGTGACGGCAACCGGACGAATTTCCAGTACCAATCCCAATCTGCAGAATATACCGGTTCGTATGGAGCTTGGAAAGAAGATCCGGAAAGTTTTCCATCCGGCCGAGGGCTATATTTATCTGGATGCCGATTACTCGCAGATCGAGCTTCGTGTCCTGGCCCATCTGTCGGGGGACGAAAACCTGATCCGGGCTTATCAGAACGGTCAGGATATCCACCGATCCACCGCATCCTTAGTCTTCCATACCCCCTTTGATGAGGTTACGGATCTTCAGAGACGTAATGCCAAGGCGGTAAACTTTGGCATTGTTTACGGCATCTCGGCCTATGGCTTGAGCCAGGATCTTCATATTTCGCAAAAGGAAGCCAAGGAATATATCGATAATTATTATGCTGCCTATCCTAAGCTCAAGGTCTATCTGGAAGGGCTGGTGGCCTCGGCTAAGGAAAAGGGATATGCAGAGACCCTGTTCGGCAGGAGACGGCCGATCCCGGAACTAAAGTCCAGTAACTTCATGCAGAGACAGTTCGGAGAGCGGGTGGCCATGAATTCGCCGGTTCAGGGAACGGCAGCGGATATTATAAAGATCGCCATGGTTCGTGTCCATGACCGGCTGGCTGAGGAAGGACTTTCCTCCCGTCTGGTTCTCCAGGTTCACGATGAGCTTCTGATTGAGGCAAAAAGGGAAGAATTAGAGACGGTCAAGGCCATTTTGAAGGAGGAAATGATGGGCGCAGCCCACTTGTCCGTTCCTCTGGAAATTGATATGGAAGTCGGTGAAGACTGGTTTTCCGTGCATTGAGTCCTGGGCAGGAAGATTGATATAGGATGCATTGCCTATCATCAAAGAAAAGGAATCCTTTTGTTATAGACGTGTAAATTTTTGGCAAAAATGCTTTAAAAACTAAATTTCATCTTGTAGTTTCTATCTCTGCTATTTATAATGGCTTTGTTGTCTTGCGACTGGGATCGAACCCGACAGATTCTTTTGTCCAATCAGATTGCCCAGGAGCACAATTTAGAAAGTGGGCATTCGCCCGAAATGGAGGAAATTCATGAAGAAAGTACTTGCACTTGCACTGACTGCAGCTATGTCCGTAGGTATCTTAGCCGGCTGCGGAAGTACAAAGTCCAACACATCATCGAAAAAGGATGACAAGAATATCGACAAGCTGTCGATCGCTTTCGTTCCGTCCCGTGAACCGGATGAGATCATCACAGCTACCGAGCCTCTGAAGAATCTTCTGAAAGACGAGCTGAAGAAGGAAGGTTACAATGTTGGTTCTGTTGATATTTCTGTAGGAACCAGCTTCGATGCAGTAGGTCAGGCCCTGGTTGCCGGCACCACTGATATCGGTGTAATCCCGGGTTCTACCTATGTCCTTTATGATGATGGTGCAGATGTTATTCTGACTGCTACCAGAAAGGGCTTGAATAATGATTCTGATTCTGCAAAGGATTGGAATGACAATAAGCCTACGACAGCAGTTGACAAGCAGGCTACTTCTTATCGTGCTCTGATGATTGCAGGCCCTTCCGCAAAGGGTAAGGAGCTGGCTGAGAAGGTAAACAGCGGAAAGAAGCTTACCTGGGATGATTTAAACAGCGCTAACTGGTCCATCATGAGTTCTACCAGCCCGGCCGGATATGTATATCCGTCTCTCTGGCTGTCCAAGCATTATAAGCATAACATCACTGAGCTGTCCCATGCTGTACAGGCCGACTCCTATGGTACTGCATTCGCACAGCTGGCTTCCGGTCAGGTGGATGTTGTCTGCTGCTATGCGGATGCCCGTCGTGACTATGAAGCAAAGTGGAATGATACCTATGGCATGACCAATAAGATCTGGGATGACACCAATGTTATCGGTGTAACTCCTGCAATCTATAACGATACCATCTCTGTATCCAAGAAGTCCCCGAACATGAGCGAAGGACTGAAAAAGGCTCTGCAGACTGCTTTCATCAATATTGCAAAGACCGATGAAGGAAAGAAAGTCATTGCCATTTATTCCCATGAGGGATATAAGATTGCAAAGTCTTCCGATTATGATTCCGAGCGTGAAGCACAGAAGATGATCGAAAAGATGAGTAAATAATAAAAGATCAGGTAAATGCGAAAGCTTCCATCTTCCTTCGGTTCGTAATGAGTATCCGAAGGGAAAAGGACTTTTGCATTTGCTAAAAGAAAATGGCGGAGATTTGTTCTCCGCCCTTTTTTATGCCGGAAAATTAGTGTAAAATATATCCGTATGTTACGCGCATTGGTTACCATACCAATTTGTGTGGTCTGTCGTAAAAGTAGAAGAGAGAAAAAGAGTATGATTCAGTTCGAGAATGTAGGTAAGAGATATCCGAACGGTTTTCAGGGATTGAAAAATGTCAATCTGAAAATTGAACAGGGCGAATTTGTAGCCATCATCGGATTGTCCGGCGCAGGTAAGTCCACCCTGCTTCGGACCGTGAACCGTATGCATGACGTGACGGAAGGCAAGCTGACCGTTGACGGCGTCGATGTTATGACCCTGCAGGGCAAGAGCCTGCGTCAGTTCCGCCGTAAGATCGGTATGATCTTCCAGTCTTTTAATCTGATCACCAGAACCACCGTCATCAAAAATGTATTGACCGCATTCGTGCCGGACATGCCCTGGTTTCGGTCTACATTTGGAATCTATACGAAAGAAGAAAAAATGAAGGCCCTGGAATGCCTGGACAAGGTGGGCATTCTCGACAAGGCTTTTGTTCGTGCCGATCAGCTTTCCGGTGGACAGCAGCAGCGTGTCGCTCTGGCCCGGACTCTGGCGCAGAATCCTAAGATCATTCTGGCAGACGAGCCGGTCGCTTCCCTGGATCCGATTACCGCCAAGTCTGTTATGGCAGATTTCAAGCGGATCAATGAGGAAGACAATATCACGATCCTCTTGAACATCCATCACATCGATCTGGCTCTTAAATATGCGACTCGTGTGATTGGAATCCGTGCCGGTGAGGTGGTTTATGACGGACCTGCTTCCGAAGTAACGGATGAAGTCCTGGAGACCGTATACCGGGGTGGAAATAGGGAGGAAGCCTGAATATGAGTCTGTATGATAAGATCTTTCGCCCGAAGGAATATAAACTCCCGAACGGTAAAGTTGTTGCCCAGAAGCGGTCCCGGGCTCCTCTTGTCTGGGCGGTCATCATTGCAATGACCATTCTCTCAGTCAAGATCACGGGATTCAGCTTTGCAATTCTTTCGAAGAATATGGGAAATTTCTGGTCCATGCTGGGATCCATGTTCCCGCCGGATACCAAATACATGGCTAAGGTCTGGGGACCTCTTCTGGATACTATCAAGATGTCCCTTCTCGGATCCTTTGTGGGATCTGTGGTTGTCGTTCCTTTTGCCTTTTTAGCCAGCAGTAATGTCGTAAAGAATCGGGTCGTCAATGCGATCACGAAACTTTTCTTAAGTATTGTTCGTACCCTGCCGACATTGGTCATAGCTCTGGTGGCTACGAATATCTGGGGCCTTGGAACCATCGCCGGTTCTATTGCCATCGGCGTTTTCTCTTTCGCTTATATCGGAAAGATCCTCTATGAAGAGATCGAAACGGCCGACATGGGCTCCTTCGAAGCCATGGAAGCCATGGGCTGCACGAAGAGCCAGGCTTTCCGCAAGGCCATCATTCCTCAGGTCATGCCGGTTTATCTGTCCCAGTCCCTTTTCAACTTCGAAGGAAATGTCCGTTATGCTGCGATCTTAGGTTATGTCGGAGCCGGCGGTCTGGGACTGATCTTAAATGAACGAGTTGCATGGAGAGCTTATCCAAGCGTTGGAATGATCCTGGTTGCCCTCTACGTCACAGTCTTCATTATTGAAACCATCAGCCGGGCCATCCGTAAGCGGCTTGTCTAAGGAGGAAGCAGAATGAACGAACGTATAGAAAAGGCCTACGCTTCCCGTCCGCGGAAGTGGGTCTGGTATCTGACCATAGTTGTGATCGTAGCAATCCTTTTGATCTGGAGCGGCCGGTCCATGGAAAGCAGCGGCACCACCCAAAACGGAGCCAAGATTGCCGGTAATATCCTTTCCGGCATCATCCATCCGGATCTTTCGCTTTTCAATATGACAAAGCAGGGCATCCCTTATCTCCTTTTGGAGACAATTTGTATCGCCTTCCTGGGAACGGTTGTGGGCGCCATTATATCCATTCCTTTTGCTTTTTTGACGGCACAGAATCTGGTTCCAAAGCCCATCGCCTTTATCGGTCGTCTGATCGTTATGGCCATCCGAACCATTCCGTCTCTGATTTACGGACTCATGTTCGTTGCTGTGACCGGCCCCGGCCCTTTCGCAGGACTTCTGACCATGTCCCTTTGTTCGGTCGGCATGGTTTCAAAAATGTATACCGAGGCCATCGAGGATCTGGATACGAAGGTCCTGGAATCATTGGATGCAGCAGGATGCACCACATGGCAGAAGATCCGTCATGGGATCCTTCCGCAGCTGGCTCCGAATTTTGCATCTACAGCGATCTACCGATTTGATATCAACCTTCGAGATGCTACCGTTCTCGGCCTGGTAGGAGCCGGAGGTATTGGTGCTCCGCTGATTTTCGCTATGCAGTCTTACCGCTGGCATGAGGCAGGAGCGATTCTCCTGGGACTTGTGATCCTGGTTTTGATCGTAGAATTTATTTCTACAAGGATACGTGTCAAGCTGACGAGAGGCTGAAATCAAAGGCCTGAAAAAAGATACGAGAGGCAGAGAAATTTCCGAATATCCGATCAAAATTAAGACTTTGCATTCAGAACATCCGGCAGGATCCGGAAGAAGGGAGACCTTCTTCCGGATTTTTTGAAATGGAATCGGATGCAGATCGCCAGTGAAATTCGGAAGGAAAATGAAGATGGGACAGCGCCTGTCCACGGATGCAAACAAATAAGGGAATTGTTATGACGAAAAAATTTGATATTTATTTTACAAGTGACAGCCATGGGAAGATTATGCCGGTGGATTATGCCAGTGGGGAGAGAAAGGCCTGCGGCCTTTTAAATCTGTCCGAACAGATCGAGAAAAGCGGGAATACCCTGGTTTTGGATGGGGGCGACAATCTGCAAGGAACTCCCCTTATGACCTATTATCTGGAACATGCATCTTCTTTTTCCTTTCATCCTTGTGCGGAGGGATTCAATGCCTGCGGTTTGGATGCCTATACGCTTGGAAATCATGACTTTAATTTTGACTATGATGCGATTGCGGCGTTCGCAGGGGCTATGAAAGCAGATCTGATCTGTGCCAATGTCGAGGACCTGGGAGGAAAACTTCCCATCAAAAAATGGGAGATCCGGACACTGGAAAATGGTCTTCGGATCGGCCTGACCGGTGCGGTAACAGGTCATGTCAATGTCTGGGAGAAGAAGGAACACTTGAAAAAACTCCGGGTCACAGATCCCGTGTCGGCTTTGAAAGAGGCATTGGATGAGATGAAGGATCTCTGCGATGTCACGGTCTGCATTTATCACGGGGGTTATGAGGAAGCAATGGATGGGAGCCATAAGCTCTTGTCGGATTCGAACGAGAACCAGGCCTGCCGCATTGCCCGGGAGACTTCTTTCGATATTCTTTTGACCGGCCATCAGCATATGGCGGTGGAGGGCTTGGATCTCTATGGGACCTGGACCGTTCAGCCACCGGCCAATGCCGAGAAATTCATTCATCTTTGCGGAGAAGTGGATGGGAAAGGAACTGTCTCTGTCACATCGAAGCTTCTGCCTGTGGGAGATAAGACCCGAAGGGATATCTATGAAAAGCTCCTTCCCCTGGAAGATCTGACCGAAGAATGGCTGGATCAGCCCATCGGCTCCTTTGAAGAGGAATTGACGCCGGAAGCCAAACTGGACTGCGCTCTCTACGGAAGCAAGGTTGCACGCTTTTTCAATGCCGTGCAGTTTTCTTCCATCAATGGATGGGGTGATAATATCCATGATGGTCAAAGCCATGGAGATCGTGGCAATGGAGATGATCCTTCCAGGATCTATGCAGACATCTCTGCAGTAAGCCTTGGGAATCAGCCGATCGGATTTCCCAAGGAAGTCAGTATCCGCGATGTCTATACCGCTTATCCTTTTGCCAATAACACTGTGGTAAAAAGGATCAGCGGAGCGGATCTTAGGGAAGCTTTGGAACGCTGTGCGACATATCTTGATCTGGATTCGGAGGGCAGGCCCTATATTTCCGATGTCTTCATGAAACCCAAGGTCGAGCATTATAATTATGACTTTTACGCAGGGATCGACTATGCATTCGATCTGAGAAAGCCTCGTGGAGAAAGGGTCGTAAGACTTTGCCGCCTGGATGGAAGTCCGATTGCAAAAGAAGACCAACTGAACCTTGTGACCAGCGATTATCGGGCCACGGGAACCGGCGGATATGAGATGATCGGCCGTTGCCCAACCGTCTATACCGGCGCGGATAATGTGCAGGATCTGATCATTGATTATATCAGAAACCACAAACCGGTGCAGATCATGGATAATGTAAGGTTCCGGGTGATTTACGAATAAGAAGCGGGAAAAGATATGCATTTTATTGGAATTACAGGCGGTGTCGGCGCCGGGAAAAGTTTTATTCTGGATCATCTGAGAGATCGGTATGGGGCTTATGTTCTTCGAACGGATGAATCAGCACAGGAACTCATGCTGCCGGGCCATGCCCTGCATAGAAAGCTTATGGAAAATCTGCCGGCATCCTGTTTCCGGCCGGATGGACAGATTGATAAGAAGGCAATGGCAGACTGGATGTATGCGGATCAGAGCCGGATCGAGAAAGTCAACGGTCTGGTCCATCCCGCGGTCATTCAGGAGGTACTGAGACAGAAGGATCTCCTTTTAAAGAAGGGATGCTCTTATTTTTTTGTGGAATCAGCCCTTTTATTAGGGTCCGGTCTGGATTTACTTCTCGATGAGTGCTGGTATATCTATACTTCAGAAGAGATCCGCCGCAGCCGCCTGAAAGACAGCCGGGGCTATTCCGATGCTAAGATCACATCCATTTTCAAGGCACAGTTAGCGGAAGAAGAGTTTCGGAAGCAGTGTTCCCTTGTCATCAACAATAACGGTTCCCGGGAAGAAACGTTAATGGAGATCGATCGGGCCATGCATCGCCTGCAATAGGCCTATACGAATTTGAAAAATGAGATATAATAATACATAAGTATTCAAATTACCTTTCATGCCTGTATGAAAAAAGGACGGTTTTTTAAGAACCGACATGAGACAGTATTAATAACCGGAGCTTTCATGAATATATTCACTATCGCCAGCGGATCCAGTGGCAATTGCATCTGCGTTGGCAACGACCGGCACCATCTTCTGATCGATGCCGGGATCAGCGGGAAAAAAATCGAAGCCGGCTTGAATCACAACGGCCTTACAACGCGCGACTGTGACGGCATTCTAATCACCCATGAGCACATTGACCATGTCAGTGGTCTGGGCGTCATTGCCCGGAAATACAACCTTCCCATCTATGCAACGTCGGCAACGATCGATTGCATCTCTTCTATTAAGAGCCTGGGAAATATAGACCCTGACTTATTCCATCCGATTACTGCAGGGGAATCCTTCGATATCGAAGATTTCTCCATCGATCCGGTCCACATTTCACATGATGCGGCAGATCCGGTTGCCTATGTGATCGCAGATGGAGAAAAGCGGGTCGGCGTTTGCACAGATCTGGGGGTTTATGATGATACGATCGTTCAGCATATGAAGAACCTCAATGCCATCGTATTGGAGGCGAATCACGATATCCGGATGCTGGAAAGCGGCCCCTATCCTTATCCCTTGAAGATGCGGATCCTTTCCGACCAGGGCCATCTCAGTAATGAAGCCAGCGGAAAGCTGCTTTCCAAGATCTTAAATGATCATATGAAACAGATCTATCTCGGCCATTTATCCAAGGATAATAATATCGCGGAACTGGCGGAGATGACGGTATCTCTGGAAGTGACGATGTCCGATACGGACTATAAGGGAAATGATTTTCCCATCGTTGCTGCATCGAGAAACGAGCCATCGGACCTGATCGAGGTCTGATGGACGATATCTTGTAAATGATGGCCGATTGATCAAACCGGCCTGATTTTAGATGTTACATAACTACAGGGAGAAAAGAAGGAGTCTCAACATGGAATTGGAAAAAACGAGTCAGAAAGTGATCATCACGGTTGTCGGCAAGGATACGGTCGGCATCATCGCCAGGGTCTGCACCTATCTGGCGGATACGGGCATCAATGTCAATGACATTACTCAGACCATCTTGAAGGGATTCTTCAATATGATGATGATCGTTGATATGACAGCTTCGAAAAAGAGCTTTGAGGAGGTTCAGAGTGACCTTACGGAACTTGGCAAAGAAATTGGAGTTTCGATCAAGTGTCAGAGAGAAGAAATTTTCGATAAAATGCACCGGATCTGACGGGGAGGAAAGATAATGCCTAGTATCTATGAGGTAGAAGAAACCAATAAGATGATCGAACAGGAAAATCTGGATATCCGGACGATTACGATCGGGATCAGTCTCTTTTCCTGCATGGACAGCGATCTTAAGACCTGCTGTGACAAGATCCATGAAAGGATTACGACCGTTGCCAGAGATCTGGTGAAGACCGGCCTGGAGATCGAGAGGGATTACAATATCCCGATCGTTAATAAGAGGATCTCCGTGACACCGATCGCTACGATCGGCAGTGCCTGCTGCAAGTGTCCGGAAGACTATGTCGAGATCGCAAAGACTTTGGATCGATGTGCTGTGGAACTTGGCGTGAATTTTATCGGCGGTTACAGCGCCCTGGTCAGTAAGGGCATGACAAAATATGACGAATATCTGATCCGCTCGATCCCCAAGGCCCTGGCAGAGACAGAGTATGTCTGCTCCAGCGTTGTGGTCGGTTCCACCAAGACCGGACTCAATATGGATGCCATCCGTCTGATGGGTGAGATCGTAAAGGAGACAGCAGAATATACGAAGGACCGGGATAGTCTTGGATGTGCAAAGCTTGTTGTTCTCTGCAATGCACCGGATGATAATCCATTCATGGCAGGAGCTTTTCACGGGATCACGGAAGCAGATGAGATCATCAATGTCGGTATTTCCGGCCCGGGCGTTGTAAAGACAGCGCTGGAATCCATCCGCGGAGAAAGCTTTGAGGTCCTTTGTGAAACCATCAAGAAGACCGCATTTAAGATCACCCGTGTCGGCCAGCTGGTTGCAAAGCGTGCGTCAAAAATGCTTGGGATTCCTTTTGGAATTATCGACCTTTCTCTGGCTCCGACTCCGGCCATCGGTGATTCGGTTGCAGATATCCTGCATGAGATCGGTGTCGAGTATGCCGGCGCTCCGGGAACCACGGCAGCTCTTGCCATGTTGAATGACCAGGTCAAGAAGGGCGGCATCATGGCGTCTTCTTATGTCGGCGGGCTCTCCGGTGCCTTTATTCCCGTTTCGGAAGACCAGGGCATGATCGATGCGGTAGAGCACAATGCACTGACGATCGAAAAGCTCGAGGCTATGACCTGTGTCTGCTCCGTCGGCCTCGATATGATTGCGATCCCGGGTGATACGCCCGCCAGTACCATTTCCGGAATCATCGCAGATGAAGCGGCTCTGGGCATGGTAAATCAGAAAACGACGGCAGCCCGCCTGATTCCGGTCATCGGAAAGGGTGTCGGTGAAACCGTTGAATTCGGCGGCCTTTTGGGTCATGCTCCAATCATGCCGGTCAATCCTTATTCTTGTGAAGACTTTATCAAGCGGACCGGCCGGATCCCGGCACCGATCCACAGCTTTAAGAACTAGGGGCAGACCATGTTGATATCAGATATCATAGGGCCGGTGATGGTCGGCCCCTCCAGCTCTCATACAGCCGGCGCTGTTCGTATCGGCAATATCGGCCGCCGTCTTCTCGGAACAAATGTAGCCCGGGCAGACATCGGCCTTCATGGCTCTTTTCTTGCAACCGGACGTGGGCATGGAACAGATCGGGCCATTGTTGCCGGTCTGCTCGGTATTTCTGTAGATGACGAACGCATACCTATGAGTTTTGAACTTGCCAGGGAGAAGGGAATGGACTTCGAGATTCATGGAGTAGAGCTCGGTCCCGACCATCATCCGAATTCTGCAAGATTGATCCTGACCGGCGATCAGGAAAAGAAGATCGAGCTTGTTGCATCTTCGATCGGAGGCGGTCGGATCCGGGTCAATGAAATTGATGGGATCGGTGTAAATTTCTCCGGAGAGCTGCCGACTCTGATCGTCCACAATCAGGACAAACCGGGTTATGTCGCCGAGGTGACGTCGATCCTGGAAGCAGAATCTGTGAATATTGCAACGCTTCAGTTGAACCGTTCCAGACGGGGCGGCAATGCTGTTATGGTGATCGAATGTGATCAGGCCGTATCAGAGGAATCCATCCGGCATCTGGAAAGCCTTGACGGAGTCTTACGCGTGACTTATATCGCAGGAGAATGATAAGAGGAAAATACGATGTACGATTCGATAGAAGAGATCATAAGAATCGCGGAAGAAAAGAAGAGAGCTTTCTGGGAGATCGTCCTGGAAGAGGATGCCGGGGCACAGGACATTTCGGAAGAAGAAGATAAAAAGAGGATGCTTTCGACCTATCAGGCTATGGTGGAATCTGACCGTAGTTATGATCCGAATCTTTCTTCGACCAGCGGTCTGGTTGGGCGGGAAGCGAAAAAGATTGCGGATCGGAGAGCCAAAAAGGAGATGATCTGCGGGGATCTGATTGCTGCCGTTATGGAGCGGGCGCTGAGGGTGGCTGAATCCAATGCCTGCATGAAGAAGATCGTGGCTGCACCGACGGCCGGATCTTGTGGAGTTATGCCGGCGGTTCTATTGACCTTGCAGGAGAAGTATGGTTATTCGGATGAGAAGATGGCAGAGGCCTTGTTTGTTGCTGGTGGGATCGGCGGCGTCATTGCCAGCCGTGCCAGTCTTTCCGGTGCAGAAGGCGGCTGCCAGGCTGAGATTGGGGCGGCTTCGGCAATGACGGCAGGTGCAGCGGTCTATCTCCAGGGTGGAAGTGACCGGCAGATCGCAAATGCAGCGGCACTTGCTTTGAAGAGTCTTCTGGGCTTATCTTGTGATCCGGTTGCAGGTCTGGTAGAAGTCCCTTGTGTGAAGAGAAATGTGATTGGAGCTGTGAATGCTCTGACGGCTTGTGATATGACCCTGGCCGGTATTGAATCCAAGATCCCGCCGGATGAGGTCTTTGATGCCATGGGATCGATTGGCCGTAATATGGATGAAAGTATTCGAGAGACCGGGACCGGCGGTCTTGCCGGTACGCCGACCGGGCGAAAGATCCGGTCCATGATGCGGGGCATGGAGTGACCCCTGTCCTCTCGATGATCGGTCTGTAATACCGGTTTGTCTTTCCGGAAAGAGCGACTTTCTTACTCCGGGCAGGAGATCCGTCCGATATCTTCAATCACATGGTGCAGTTTTTGAGCAAGCTCACTGTCGGCTGCCTTATAATACATCTCTTTTCCATGCCGTTCGGATACGATGAGCCCTGCATTTTTCAGAAGTCTTAAATGATGGGAGATGGCAGGACTGCTGGTATCCATGATAGCTGCAATATTGATCACGCATTCTTCTGCATGGCAAAGAAGCCAGAAGATACGCAGCCGCGTTGGTTCCCCCAGCTGCTTCATGGCTTCTGAAACAGCCTGGATCATATCTTCCGTAGGGAGATCATTTAAGATTTCTTCATTGCAGCTGCCATGATGATGGGGCAGCTCTTTGCAGGGAATGGATGTGCGGTTCGTATTTGATTTATTATCATTCTTCATAGGATCTTACCTTCTGGGCCGGCTCTTGTTTTAGCTCCGGCAGGATTTATTATTTATTCTTTATTTTTTATTTTTAGTAAATTGCAATAACAAGTTGGACACCCTCCGCTAGGCAGTAGCCTGGTAGATTCGGTCGATTTCCTCCTCGAAGATTTCATCCGGGGTTCTGTAACCCAGGATCTTCCGTGGGAGGCAATTACACCAGGTCTCCACATCGGAGATCTGCTGACCGGTAAAGTCATCAATCCGCTTACCCTTTGGTATGAACCTTCTGATCAGGCCGTTATGCCGCTCTACGGTTCCCTTATCGCAGGATGTGTAGGGATGAGCATAGTAGACAAGCGTATCAGCCATCTTCTCAAGTTCTGAAAGGTCGGCGAATTCCGAACCGTTATCGGTCGTAATCGTTTTGAACACTTCGCTGAAGTGTTCGCTGTAAGTCTCCTGAAGCTGTTTAATTGCCTTCATGACACACGCTGATGTCTTGTTTGCAACAGGAAGCATCAGGAACTCACGGCTTTTGCGTTCAGCAAGAGTGAGCAGGACCTGGTCATCCCGGGTTTTGGCGCCCAATACGAGGTCACATTCCCAGTGCCCGAATTCCTCACGGGACTCGATCTCTCTGGGACGTTCCTCAATGCTGCGACCCAGCTTTTTCTTGTTGATCCGAACTCTATGTTTCTTGGACTTACGCTTCAGCTTTTCAGGAAGGTTATGGTTCCTGATGCCAAAGAGGCCAAGATCAACATAGCGGTAAAGCGTTTTTGTGCAGACGATCTGCTCTCTGGTAAATTCACCATCGAGAACAGCGCGTCCGGTGCAGGCGTCCAATGACCAGCCATCTTCTGTAAAGTGTTTCAGCACATACTCCAGAAACGCTGATCTGCTCAGGAAGTCATAATGCCGGCAACTGTGCTTTCGGTTGTCCTCATAGGCTTTCTGACCGGCAGACGCCTTATAACGGGTCACATGGCCGTTATACAAGGCAACTGAGCCACGTGCTATTTCGTTCGAGACAGTACTCGGTGAGCAGCCGATCTCACGGGCAATTGCCCGGATGGAGTAGTGGTCTTTAAGACGAATCTGAATAAGAACCCGTTCCTCATACGAAAGATGTTTGCCTTTTATATGGGAAGCTATGGTAGAATGAGAGTAGTCCATGGTGGCGATTCTCCTGTAGAAAGTTTGTTGTGGTGACTTACATTCTACCAAAGATCCTGCCATGGATCTTTATTTTATTCAGATGTCCAACTTCATTTTACAATTGGCGATTTTTTATTTTTTATTTTTTATTTCAAGATTTGTTTATTTCTATTTCTATTATAGCTGATTGACCTCTTGTTGGACAGAAAGATGCTTGAGGCGGTAAGATGGACAAATGCTATTCGGATCCGATGGCACGGATCAGATTTAACAGCAAATTTGACAGAATGAGGTCACATTGATAGGATAGAAAACGGTTGTAAAATTTAATTAACGCTGGGGGCGCATTCCGCTGAGAGGTGGGAATCTCATGGATTTCCACTGACCCTTACCTACTTGATCCGGATAATGCCGGCGAAAGGAAGCTAGTCATCAAGGAATCTCCCTCAGTGCGTGCACTTAGGGAGGTTTTTTATGTCTATTTTGATTAAGAAAATGGAAGATGGCACATTTATGCCTACGACAGCCGGCTATACACTGCTCGTTATTTTGATGATTGTGATCCTGATTCTGGGAAATCTGATCTTCAATCGCGGGAAGAAATTAAGCGCCAGGCAGATCGCATTTTCCGCAATGGCAATTGCCCTTGGCTTTCTTACTTCCAATATTAAGCTGATCAAGATGCCGATGGGCGGATCGGTCACCCTTCTTTCCATGCTCTTCATCGCTTTGATCGGTTACTGGTTCGGTACAGCCAATGGCATCATGGCAGGCATTGCCTATGGTATTCTTCAGCTTCTGATCGATCCTTATATCCTAAGCTTTCCTCAGATGCTGACAGATTATATTCTGGCTTTTGGAGCACTGGGACTTTCCGGACTCTTTTCGAAGTCCAGAAATGGCTTGATCAAGGGATATATCGCAGCTGTACTTGGCAGATATTTCTTTGCATTCCTGTCTGGCTGGATCTTCTTCGGTATGTATGCAAGTGACTATGGATTTAAGAGTGGTGTGGTTTATTCTCTCGCATACAATGGAGCTTACCTTGGACTGGAAGCTGCAATTACACTCGTTGTTCTTGCTATTCCATCCGTTCGAAGAGGATTTGAAACCGTAAAGCATCTGGCAGTAGGAGAGTGAAAGTTTTTTCAACCATTTCCACATGCCAGTGAGAGAAATAGTACCCATTGAAACAATGACAATCGGCACCCGTCTTTCTGAAAGGAGAGGCGGGTGCCGATTTTAGTAAAGCTTGCCGGAAAAGGAAAAGTGAAAGGGGAAAAACTTCCGGAGTCTGCGAAGAAGCACTTGACGACCAGAAGATCCGGTAGTATATTTTAAGTAACAATTAAACAAACGTTTAATTGTTTGCCGTATTAAAAGGTCCGAAAGATTAGACAGGACTTGCAGAAATCACAGGAGAAATGATTATGAAAAAGACTTACAAGATCGATGTGGATTGTGCGAACTGCGCAAATGAAATGGAAGAGGCAGTGAAAAATGTAAATGGCGTCAAGGATTGTGTGGTTAATTTCATGACCTTGAAGATGAAGGTTGATTATGAAGACGGCGTTGATCCGGATCAGATGCTGCCGATTCTGAAAAAAGAAATTGATGCTTCCGGAAGTGATGGAGTGATCCTGGATTAAACCGCCTCTTAGGTGAAAGGAAGAAATATGAATAAAAAGCAGAAAATCAACCTGATCAGGATCCTGATTTCAGCCACACTGATGGTTGTCTTATATTTCCTTCCGGTCCATGGCCTGATTCGCTTTCTTCTCTATCAGATTCCCTATTGGATCGTAGGATATGATGTCCTGCAAAAGGCCTGGAAAAACATCCGGAAGAAAAAACCTTTTGATGAGCATTTCCTGATGGCGGTTGCAACGCTTGGAGCCCTGGGTCTTGCAGTCTATGAAAGCATTGTTTTAAAAAAAGACGGCGATTATATCGAAGCAATCGCTGTTATGCTTTTCTATCAGGTGGGAGAGTGGTTTCAGTCCTATGCGGTGGGAAAGAGCCGGAAGAATATCGGAGAACTTATGGACATCCGGCCGGATTATGCCAATATGGACGACGGGAAGGGCGGTCTTGTCAAGGTTGACCCGGACGATGTTGCAATCGGAAGCCTGATCACGGTAAGGCCCGGAGAGAAGATCCCGATCGACGGCAAAGTAGTCGAAGGAACTTCCCTCCTGGATACCTCGGCCCTGACCGGTGAAAGTCTGCCAAGGTCCGTTCATCCGGGAGATGATGTGATCAGCGGCTGCATCAATACGTCCGGCCTCTTAAAAATTCAAACCAGTAAGGAATTCGGTGAATCTACGGCTTCGAAGATCCTTGAAATGATCGAAGATGCTTCCTCCCGGAAATCCCGTTCCGAAGCCTTCATCACAAAATTTGCCCGCGTCTATACTCCGGTCGTCGTCTATGCGGCAATTGCTCTCGCTCTGGCACCAAGTCTTTTGATCTGGCTTTTGTCCGGTCGGTTTACATTTATCACATGGCTCTACCGGGCCCTGATCTTCCTTGTGATCAGCTGCCCATGCGCTCTTGTGATCTCGATTCCCCTGTCCTTCTTTGCCGGGATTGGCGGCGCCAGCAGGGCCGGCGTCCTGATCAAGGGATCGAATTTTCTGGAGCGTCTGTCAGAAACGAAGACCTTTGTTTTCGATAAGACCGGAACCTTGACCAAGGGTGTTTTTGAAGTAACGGCAGTGCATCCGGAAGTTCTGGATGAGAAGGAACTGCTGCATCTGGCAGCTCATGTCGAGCATTTTTCCACGCATCCGATTGCGAATTCCCTGCGTCTTGCTTATGCCAAGTATGGAAGCGAGGAGGACGGCTGCGAAGTCAGCGATGTCACAGAGATCGCAGGTCGTGGCGTCAGCGCAAGGGTCAATGGAAAGCAGGTTTCCGTTGGAAACAGTAAACTGATGGATGCAGTCGGTGCTGACTGGCATGATTGCCATCAAAGCGGGACCATTATCCATGTGGCGATCGACGGCGTCTATGCAGGTCATATCGTGATCTCGGATGTAGTGAAAGAGCATGCCGGCGAAGCAATCGGTCTCCTCCATGGCATGCAGATGAAAACGGTGATGCTGACGGGAGATCGGAAGGCAGTCGGCGAGGCGGTCGGCCGGGATCTCGGCCTGGATTCTGTCTATACAGAACTTCTTCCTCAGGATAAGGTTCAAAAGATTGAAGATCTGATGCAGGAGCGGAAAGATCCGAAAGATGCGGTCGCCTTTGTCGGAGACGGGATCAATGATGCACCGGTCCTTTCCCGGGCGGATGTCGGCATTGCCATGGGTGCGATGGGATCTGATGCGGCGATTGAATCTGCGGACATTGTTCTTATGGATGATGATCCGAAAAAGGTCTGGACGGCGATTGGCATTTCGAAGAAATGTATGCGGATCGTACGGGAGAATATCGTCTTTGCGATCGGTGTGAAGATCCTTTGTATGATCCTGGGCGCGACAGGCCTGGCAGGAATGTGGATCGCTGTGGTCGGCGATGTCGGCGTTATGATCGTCTGTGTATTGAATGCCATCCGCTGTTTGTCAGTGAAGAAATATTTATAAAAATATCTATAAAAAATATCTATTAATAAATATCTATTAAAAGAAGCTGCAGCTTCCTTGCGGAAACTGCAGCTTCATTTTGTCTGAAAATGGATCTGTCTTTTGAATGAGATCGGAATGAGATCAGTCAGTCATCCGCCTCTTCATCGGAAGTCGTGGAGAATACGGTCCGCTTCCGGGCATCGGCATCGGCTTCCAGATAGTCATCATAGGTGCCGACCTTATCGATCATGCTTCCGTCCGGAAGGATCTCGATGATCCGGTTTGCAGTCGTCTGTACGATCTCATGGTCACGGGAGGAGAAGAGAATCACACCGCTGAATTTCTGCAGACCGGTGTTCAGAGCAGATATGGATTCCATATCCAGGTGGTCGGTCGGCTCATCCAGAATCAGAACATTGGATGCTTCGATCATCATCCGGGAAAGGAGTACCCGGACTTTTTCACCACCGGAGAGTACCCGCATCTTCTTGACACCATCTTCTCCTGCGAAAAGCATGCGGCCAAGGAAACCTCTGACATAGGAAGCGTCTTTGATCTCAGAGAACTGGGTCAGCCATTCCACGATGGTCAGATCATTGTCGAAGATCTTGGTATTGTCCTTAGGGAAGTAAGACTGGCTGGTGGTAACGCCCCATTTGTATTCACCGGAATCTGGCTTTAATTCCCCGGTCAGGATCTGGAAGAGAGCAGTTTTTGCAGCTTCATTGGATCCGACAAAGGCGATCTTGTCGTCGTGATTGACATGGAAGGTGATATTGTCAAGGATCTTCTTTCCATCGACAGTCAGGGAAATATTATCGACATTTAAGACCTCATTTCCGATCTCACGCTGAGGGCGGAAATCGATGTAAGGATACTTCCGGCTGGAAGGACGAATGTCGTCGAGCTCTATCTTTTCCAGTGCCTTCTTACGGGAAGTCGCCTGCTTACTCTTACTTGCATTGGCAGAGAAGCGGGAGATGAATTCCTTCAATTCCTTGATCTGCTCTTCCTTCTTCTTATTTGCTTCCTTCCGCTGCTTGATAATGAGCTGGGAGGATTCGTACCAGAAATCATAGTTTCCGGCATAGATCTGAATCTTGCCGTAGTCGATATCGGCGATATTGGTGCAGACCTTGTTCAGGAAATACCGGTCATGGGAAACGACGATGACGGTATTTTCAAAATTGATCAGGAAGTCTTCCAGCCAGCCGATGGCATCCAGATCCAAGTGGTTGGTCGGCTCATCGAGAAGAAGAATGTCAGGACTTCCGAAGAGAGCCTTGGCAAGAAGGACTTTGACCTTGATCGCCATAGGGAGATCCTTCATCATCTGATAATGATATTCATTATCAACGCCAAGTCCGTTCAGGAGAGATTCGGCATCGCTTTCGGCATTCCAGCCATCCATCTCGGCAAACTCGGTTTCGAGTTCCGATGCCCGGATGCCGTCTTCGTCTGAGAAGTCCGGCTTTGCATACAATGCATCCTTTTCCTGCATGATGTCATATAGTCTCTGATTTCCCATGATGACAGTATTTAAGACGGTATAATCGTCATATTTGAAGTGGTCCTGCTCGAGGACAGAAAGCCTCTGACCGGGAGTGATAATGATCTCGCCGGACGTGGGCTCGATCTTGCCTGAAAGAATCTTCAGGAAGGTGGACTTTCCGGCGCCGTTGGCACCGATCAGACCGTAACAGTTACCCTCGGTAAACTTGATATTTACATCCTCAAAGAGGGCTTTTTTACCGAAACGAAGAGAAATATTGCTTGCCTGGATCATGATTTACCTTTCTATAGTTGAAACAACATTTCCTATTTTATAGAGTTTTCCGGTGAAATCAAGTGGCAGGAAAAATTTTCACACAAGCTTGTTAAGACGGAAGGCCGGTCGGATCCGTTCTGTATTTGAAATTAAACAGTGGAATCGACCGTCGCTCTATTGATTTTTCACAATGAAAATCCTAATATAATCCCATCTTTGACACCTAAAAAGCCGCAATCCCAGTATACATCTAGGATTCCGGCTTTGTTTTTATCTCGCGAAAAGCGTAATGCTGCGTAAACTTGTCTGAAATGGAAGCCTTGCCTACGG
>NZ_JBJYZD010000018.1:0-42574 GCF_046263795.1 Porcibacter vitabionis
AGCGGGTCTGCCGGACACCCATTGAAAATCTGATGTGAATGAAAATAGAATCCGCCGTTTCAGATCTATTCTGAAATAGCGGTGTTCTTCTAGGGCTGACGCCCTAAGATAACTCGCTTACGTTTAATCAGTTCTTCTTTAAAGATACATTAAAAAAATGCGGATATCCGCAAAAATATAATGAGGTAACGGCGCAGGTCTCAGAGAGAGCAGTCAGGGGTCACCTCTTTGCTTCCCGGTGCTATGTCATAATTAAATATGTACAAAAGTTCCGGAATAAAAATGTACAAATGGTATCATCGTAAAAGCTGATAAAGGAGGCTTTTCGATGATTATCAAATCACCTGTTACAACGAATCTGAAAATTGAGAAACTGGAGGACTTATACAAGTTAAGACCATTTATGGAATCAGCCAATCTGAAAATTAATAAAAGCCAGATTGCCCGAGAACTGGACGTGGACAGAAGAACTGTTGATAAATATATCAATGGATTTCATAAGTCAGAGCATCGGGCATCGAGCAATTGTCTGACCCCTTACAAGGACATCATCCGAGAACTTCTTTCGGATGAAAACGAACAGATCTTTTATTACCGCCGCGTTCTTTGGCAGTATCTGTGCGATAACTATGGCTATCATGGCGCTTACAGCAACTTTTGCTATTACCTTTCCAGGGAACCGGAATTCGCCGCGTACTTTCGTAAAAGACTTCCGGCAAAATCAGAAGCCTATATCCGCTATGAGACACCGGCGGGAAAGCAGGCACAGCTGGACTGGAAGGAATCCTTAAGGCTTTTGACGACAGATCTCGGATGGGTTGAGGTGAACATCTTCGTCCTGATCCTATCCTTCTCCAGATACCGCGTTTACCGGATGGTACCGACAAAGTCACAGGATGTACTTTTCTTCTGCCTGGATGACGCGTTTACGGTGTTTGGCGGTGTGCCGGAAGAGATTGTGACGGATAACATGAAAACGGTCATGGATCAGCCAAGGACAAGAGGATCGAAAGGAAAAATAAATATTCGCTTCCAGCAGTTCGCCGATGATTATGGATTCCGAGTCCAGCCATGTATTGCCGCCACGCCAAAGACAAAAGGAAAAGTGGAATCGCCGATGCGGATTCTCGATGAACTCCGCGCATACAACGGTCGACTGACTTACCTTGGATTCGTGGAACTTCTGGCAAAGATCAACGACAGGGAAAACTCGAAAGTACACCCCGGGACCGGGAAGATTCCGCTGATGTATCTGAAAAAAGAAAGGGATTCCTTCAGCCCGTTACCACAGCAGACCATCCGGAATCCCTATCAGCTGGTCGATCATAAAGTCCGCATAGACAACGCCAGCCTCTTCCGCTATCGCGGAAAACAGTATTCCGTACCGCCGGAATACATTGGAAAAAGCGTTACCCTGCAGGTTTACGATGACTACATCCATGTGTATTGTAACATGAAACTCATCGCACTGCAGCCCTTGTCGGAAAAGAAGATCAACTATCAAGAGGACCATTACCGGGATCTCATCTGCAGGACGCATTCGTTTGCAGAAGAAAATATCGCAGCACGGGCAAAGGAAAATCTTAAGGCATTAGGAGCAGTGTATGAATAACAGCAGCATCTACAAACAGACGATACAGAACCTTGGAACACTCCGGCTGAACCAGATGAAACTTCATCTGGAAGAAGTCGCCGGAGATGTGGGAACAAAGAATCTTTCTTTTACGGAGGGACTCTTGAAACTAACGAATTATGAAGTAGACTTCAAGGAACAGTCTGCAGCGCAGAGTACGATTCATGCGGCGGCGTTTCCATTCGTAAAGACACTTTCGGATTTTGACTTCAGCTTCCAGCCTTCCGTGAGCGAAGCCCAGATGCAGGAATTCTGCACTCTTGGATTTATGGAGAAGGCGGAGAATATCGTCTTTCTCGGATCAAGCGGAGTCGGTAAGACCCATCTGGCAACATCCATCGGGATTGCTGCAGCAAAACACCATAACATTACCTATTTCATCAAATGCAGCGATCTTCTGCAGCAACTGAAAAAAGCAAAGCTGGAGAACCGTCTGGAAGCGAGGCTGAAGCATTTCAATCACTACAAACTTTTGATTATTGACGAGATCGGGTACCTTCCGATTGACAAGGAGGATTCCAACCTGTTTTTCCAATTGATCGATATGCGTTATGAGAAGAAAAGTACGATCCTGACGACGAATATCAATTTCGGAGATTGGGACAGCATTTTTTATGATGCAGTCGTTGCAGATGCAATCCTGAACCGTGTTCTACATCATTCCCATGTCATATCGATCACAGGAAAATCCTATCGGTTGAAGGACTTTGAACAGGAGGAACCATCACCGTAAACTGTACATTTTTATTTAGGATTTTTTGTACATTTTTACTTGACAGTTAACACCCGGATTGCCTGATGCAAAGTATTTAGAACTTTTTTCTTATTCGCACTCCACTTCGGTTCAAGCAGGAGATTTTTCGGCCCGTCGCCGGTGAGCCGGTGAATGACGATCTCCGGAGGCAGTATTTGAAGGCTGTGAACCAAAACCTCGGTGTATTCCTCCAGTGTCATGATGTGGAAGGGATCCGCCTGATATTCGTCCGCCAGTTTAGTCCCCCTCAGAACATGCAATAGCTGCAGTTTGATACCATCAGGTCTTGGCTCAAGATTCGAAAGATATCGTATGGTCTCATACATATCTTCATGTGTCTCTCCGGGAAGCCCCATGATCACATGCACGATGACCGTCAGTCCGGCGGCTTTCAGCTTTTGCATTGCATCTTCAAAAACCGGAAGGGGATAGCCTCTGTGGATTCTCTGTGCTGTCTTCTCATGAATCGTCTGCAGCCCCAACTCAACCCATACCGGCTTGATTTCGGAAAGCTCGATAAGCATTTGGAGGATTTCATCGGACAGGCAGTCCGGGCGGGTGCCGATGGATAGGATCACGATTTCCGGACGATTGATTGTCTCCAAATATAGACCCTTCAGACGCTTGGGATCACCATAGGTATTTGTAAAGGATTGAAAGTAGGCGATGTAACGCCTCTTGTTTTCTGGTATGTTGGCCGGAATTTTCCGGTCGACACGTGCTCTGGCAAGGCGAATCTGCTCATCGATCGGCAGAAATGGTGAGGCAAAATCACCGGAGCCTCCCTCCGAACAAAAAGAGCAGCCTCCGAAACCAATCTTTCCATCCCGATTCGGGCAGCTGCAGCCGGAGGAAAGAGACAGCTTGTAAATCTTCTGCCCGTATTCTTTTTTCAGCTCTTCTGAAATGGTCCTGATTTCCATGTGATATCCTATCTTACCGGCGGTCTGTTTTTTTCATCTTATATCAATCGTGACAGTACATGCAAATCTTCTTCGGAGGCATCTCTGTATCATGAAATACTTCTTACACAAGTTGGTGCCTGTCACCAGATGTTTCGGTATTTCCCGCTCGGCCTCTTATAAGAGGGTAATGCCCTTATAATGATGTAGATTTAACAATTAAAAGGTACACCATCATATCCCGTTCAATGCCGTGGACATGAAGGCGGAAAGAAAGTTCCGTCATTTTGTTCTTTCCACCTATGTGGTCCGGAGGAGAAATTTGCGGAGGCGGCAGAGAAGCTTAATAGGAGTATTTCCGGGCAAAATCCGGGCGGATTATCTGCTCTTTTCCTCTTTTTCCAGACCTTTCGATGTCAGCCGGTATACGGTATCGCAGACTTCAGAGATATATTTCCGGTCATGGGAGATACTGATAATGGTCCCGGAGAACTGTTTCAAAACAGCCCGGACAGTCGCTCCGGAAAGAGGGGAGAAATTTCTCGTCGGTTCATCCAGGATCAGGACATTCGCTTCTGTCAGACTGATCTTCAAGAGGAGCAGCTTCCCCTTCTGGCCTCCGGACAGTTCCCGGATCGAATGGGACATTTCGTCTGCCGTATATTTCATGGATCCTAAGTATGTCCGTACCATCGTTACGTCGTCCTTCTTCCCGGAAGGCGCGAGATACTCTGTCGGAGTCCGGTCAAAAGGCAGGGTTTCTTCATAATTCTGTGACATATAGAAGAGGTTAAGATCCCGCCGTGGGAGAAGCTCTTTCGCGATCTTTCGGATCAGGGTTGTCTTGCCGGTTCCGTTATCTCCGATGATGCAGACCTTCTCCGGTCCGCTCACCTTCAGACTAATGTTCTCTGCCAGGCGTCTGCCGTCCGGGGCTATTAACTCCGGCAGATCATATTCGAGTACATTTTTGCCTGCAGGCATGGGCCTCTGATGCTCAAATCGGATCGTGATGGGGGATTCCATTTCCGGAATTTCGGTCATTTCCCCACGCTCCCTGTCATAGCGTTTCTCCAGAGACTTGACTGCCTTCATCTTTTTCTTTAGGAGCTTGCCGCCGTGCGGATCCTGCCTGGAAATGTTCCGAAGATCCGACTCCACCGTCTGTTCGATGCGTCGGAACCGTTCCATGGCTTTTTTCTCTTCGCGCCGCTCGCTGCAGGCTTCTTGTTTCTGTTTATCAAACGCCCGCTGCCGCTCTTCCATAAATGTCCGAAAAGGCATATTGGCGACGGTCACCCGGGGCATTGATTTACGCCGCAGCTGCTCCAGCAGGATCACCCGGTTTGCAGTTCGCTCAATCAGCGTTTCATCGTGGGAGATGAAAAGAACGCTGCCTTTAAAGCGGTTGATCGTATCCTCCAGCCACCGGAGGGTAGAGAGGTCAATATCATTGGACGGCTCATCAAGCAGCAGAATGTCCGGATGGACAAGCAGCAGCCTTGCCATCTGAACCTTGACCCGCTCCCCGCCGGAAAGCGACTGCATCTTCTGGTCGGTGTAAATGAAAGTGCTGGGAAGACCTATCTCTGCCTCTAGTTTTTCCAATTCGTACAGATTTGTTTCCTGAAACATCAGCTGCTCGGAAAAATAGTCATAAACGGTTTTCTCTTTTTCCTCATCTGCAAGTTCCTGCGGCAAATATCCTATCAGCTCGCCCTGAAGGGTCCGGATCCCATCTGCTTCCGCATAGGAGTTCACAAGTTTGGGATCATAGATCCACTTTAACAAGGTGGATTTCCCATTCCCTTCTTCACCGATCAGAACTGCCTTGTCCCCACGATTCAACACAAAATCAAAATTCTGTATAATCGTTCTCAGGTCTTTTCTGTGTGTTATGGTAAGTGATTTGATTTGTAACAAAAAAACGCCCCCTCTCTGACACGCATAGACCGGTAAGAGTCTGTCTGTCAGAGCGGGGCGTTCCTGGTTTGCGTAAAAGACGTGAAAGAGCACAGATCAACGGCAACCGTGTGTATACTGCGATCGGTATCTCTTCCTTAAAGATTCGCTCGAAAGATCCGCTCGAATAACAGATAATCCCACTTCAGTCTACGCAAACCTGCTATGGACACACTGCGCCCATAAAACATCCATCGTTTACATATGCTGAATTCGATCATCTGTTAATCATTGCTTCACCATCACATGAGGATCATGTGCCTTTCAAAAAATCATCTGGACTATATCACAACAAAGCGGTTTCGTCAATCCTGATCCCCCGGAAAGCGTGTGGACAAATTTGTGAAATGAGTTTGACTGCAGCGCTGAAAAAGTATTATTCTTCATCCCCATTCGCTCTTCACGGGCACCTCTGATTTAAAATAATGGAACGAACCTTTAACACATCTATTACACGCTGTTTTCTCATATCCGAGAAATGCAGTGAGTTCAGTTTTTAGCAGGTCATTCATGGCTGTTTCGAGATGAGAACGAAAAAACTCATCCAAAGATTCATTTTCCAATAGTGCTGCAGTAAGTTCTGTGTTATGGTCAGATATAAAGGAACCTCTTTTCTTTGTGTTTTGGTGGTGCTTAAGACGTTACAAGAAAACGGTTCCTTTTTCCAGACCCAAGGAACTTATGTTTTAACATTTACACAAGATATTTTACACGATCGCAGTTTCAGGAGCAGTAAGCTGACTTTATTATGCAATAGGAGGAATGTAAGATGTTGAATATTGGAACAGAAGCACCGGATTTTACTCTGCCGGACCAGAATGGAGAGATGCACAGCCTTTCGGACTATCGTGGAGAGAAGGTAATTCTGTATTTTTACCCGAAGGACATGACGGCAGGCTGTACCAGGCAGGCCTGCGGGTTTGGCGAGCTGTATCCGCAGTTTCGGGAGAAGGGTGCCGTCGTTCTCGGCGTCAGCAAGGATAGTGTTGCTTCGCATAAGAAATTTGAGGAGAAGTACGGCCTGCCGTTCACTCTGCTTTCGGACCCCGAAAAAGAAGTGATCCAGGCGTACGATGTCTGGAAAGAGAAGAAGAACTACGGCAAGGTCTCGATGGGTGTTGTCCGGACGACCTACCTGATCGATGAGAATGGCATCATTGTGAAAGCCTTCGGTAAGGTGAAGGCTGCCGAGAATCCTGCACAGATGCTGGACGAATTGTCATGAGGATCATCATCTCTCCGGCGAAGCAGATGCGGGTGGACACGGATTCCTTCACGTGTACAGAGCTTCCGCCGTTTCTTGAGAAAGCAGGAAGATTAAAGGACTGGATCAGCGGCCTTTCCTATGAGCAGCAGAAGATACTCTGGGCCTGTAACGATAAGATCGCCCTTCAGAACTCCGAGCGGTTTCATCATATGGATCTGCGGCAGAATCTTACGCCTGCGATTCTTGCTTATGACGGGATTCAGTACACTTATATGGCACCTGCTGTATTCGAAGATGGTCAGTATGCGTATGTACAGGAGCATCTGCGCATCCTGTCCGGCTTTTATGGTGTCATAAAGCCTCTGGACGGTGTGGTACCGTACCGTTTGGAAATGCAGGCAAAGGTATCATTTGACCAATATAAGAATCTGTATGACTTCTGGGGTGACAGTCTTTATCGGGAAGTGCGGGACGAGAGCGGGATCATCATTAATCTGGCTTCGAAGGAATATTCCAGGTGTCTGGAAAAATATCTGAAGCCTGAGGACCGGTTTATTACCTGTGTTTTCGGTGAGCCGGAGGGAGGCAAGATTGTCCAGAAGGGCGTATATGCTAAAATGGCCAGGGGCGAAATGGTTCGATTTATGGCAGGCATCCATGCCGAAGCCCCGGAGCAGATGAAAGCATTTAACTGGAGCGGCTATCATTTTGATCCTGACCGCTCGTCGGATACAGAATTTGTTTTCGTGCGCACAGAAATTCCCGGAAAGAAAGCAGCTAAGAACCATGCAGCTGACAGGGAACACTAGAAATATATCGAAGAGATGCACATTGTTACCGGATGTTTTACAAATAGACCATACCCAGCATGTTCTGGATGCTGCAAAATCCATATGTTTTCCGGATGATCAGCTTGATCTTGTTGTTGGTTGCTTCGATCCTTGCGTGGCTCCTGCCAAGCCGTATGGTGTTCAATCTATGGCAAAAGACTGCTGTATCAATATACGAGACAAAAGAAAAACGAAGACACCATCGAGGCAAACCGGTCATGAATTTATAGTACGGTGGCAAAATACGAGACATAAGGAAAACGCAAACAGCCTGACGGAAAAATGGAAAGCCCGTATCTGCAGATGAGATAAAAAACTTGTCGCGGAAACGACGGAACTTGTGCCGGATGCGTTTAATCTTTAAGGGAGGGATAACTCTATGGAATCGGAGAATTTTTGTGGAAAGCTGAAGACAATACGGCTCGTTTCAGAGTTGTCCCTTTATTGTATGCCGGATGCTGGGACCGAGGTACGACAGCAGCTGACCATCACGAGGGATGGCAGGGGATATCTGACACGGTTTATATTTAGCCCGGCGATTGATGATATCAGTGCCTGGAGAGATGAGGATAAGAGAAGATCTAGATTCCAGATCAATCCGGAAAATGCAGAGCATATCATGAAAGCATTTGAGACGACATTTGCAAATCCGGGAGATGAGATCATTATGGCCTGCGATGCCGGATGCTGGAACCTGGAGCTGACGAATGAAGAGGGAAAGAAGTTCAGGTGGAGCGGAAGCCTGCTGGATGATTCCTTCCCGGGAGTCAATGAACTGTCGGATCTGGTGAGAGAGGAAACCGGGATCGAGGATCTTTTTGCCTTCGATGGCTGTCCTGACAGGATCGAGGAGCTGGGTGAATTCTTCGATGAGGATGCCTATAGCCGTAAAAAGCGCCGCGAGTCGGATCTTATTTTCTGCAAGGTGATCTTCCAAGATGCGGAGAAGGAGTACACCTATCTCGCAGATGAGGATATCTATGAGAAGGGAGATTTTGCCTGGGCTCCGGCCGGAAAGGACAACGAGGAGAGGATCGTTCGGGTGACGGACGTGGAGTATCTGCAGCCGGAGGAGGCTCCCTTCCCGGTGGAGAAGACCAAGAAATTGATCCGAAAACTGACACCGGAGGAATATGAGAGGTATGTCGAGGACGGGAAAGAACCGGAATCATTTGAATATAGCCAAGGCAAGAGATGTATTCAGGTAAATATAGACCATGGGAAGAATAGGGAGTAAACGAATGGTCAGAGAAATCATGAGGGATGTCTTCTTCCTCGCACAGAAATCGGAGCCGGCGACGGAAGCTGATCTTCAGGTCGCACGTGATCTTTTGGATACGCTGGAAGCGCATGCAAACGAGTGCGTCGGAATGGCGGCCAATATTCGCGAAGGCAAAGTGAGAGAGCGCCATGCTTGCATGGACGCTCTCGAGCGCGCCCGCGACCCATATGCGTAGCATATGGGTGATCGGCGTGAAGAAACAAATTATCGCCGTTAATATGGGCCTTGTCAACGTAGCTATGCTGAATCCGGCCATTCTTAAGAAGACCAGGCCATTCGAAACGGAAGAGGGCTGCCTTTCTCTTACTGGAACCCGGAAGACGAAGCGGTTTCGTGAAATTAAACTGGAATACCAGGATCTGGACATGAAGAAGCATGTTCAGAAATTTTCTGGCTGGACTGCACAGATCATCCAGCATGAGTGCGATCATCTGGAGGGGATTATCATATGACAGGAGAATTGAATGAATGAGAAGAAACAGAGACGGCAGCTGATTGTGACTGGTGCACTGATCCTGCTGGCAGGGTTGGGAATTCTTATCAATGAAACGGATTACATGGGCACAAGTCACACGACGGCGCTTCAGTATCTGGAGGTATACAGCGCTTTTCTTCCGCTTCTGATCTATATTGTACCCTTTGGGATTTTTGTGAAACAGATCGGTGCAAAGGAAGAGATGAGCAACCGGGAACTGCTGGCTGCTGTTTTCTGTGGAGCATTTATTCCCGCCGCATTTGTCGGAGAGTTGAACGACAGCTTTGACCATCTGATGAAATCCATGATGGGCCATTCCTATTCCGAGGCATGGCTGGGCTCACTCGAAGCGGGAATTGCAGAGGAAGTTCTGAAACTGGGCACAATAGCACTGCTAGTGTATGTGTGGAACAGAAAAACGTTCAGACAGTACCTCCTTGTTGGAATGTGCCTTGGCATGGGCTTTCAGATCGAGGAAGATATCTCGTACATTACAGAAAGCGGATTCAAAAATGTAAACGACGCGTTTCCAACGGCACTGGACCGGATCTCCGGCGCGCTTGGGTCACACTGGTGCTATTCCGCAGTGACCGCAGCTGGACTCTATCTGATTGTCAGAGCCAGTGGAAGAAACCACAGAAGAAAGGGGATCGGCTGGATTCTCCTTGTTGTGGCAGATCATTTTTTGTATGATTCACCGATCGGAAATATAAATTTGTTCAATGCAATTTTGGCAGCGGCGGTTGTACTGCCAGTAATCATTTTTTTCAGAAGTCCGGAAGTGTATACAGCCGGAACATCAGAGAATGGAGGCACCAGGAAGATGAATAGTCACACAATGGTAAAAATCAGAAGAGCTGAGGAGAAGGACATACCGGCAGTGCTGGGGTTGCTGAACCAGGTACTGGAGATCCATGCCGGCATCCGGCCGGATATTTTTATTTCGGGAACGACGAAGTACACGGTGGATGAGCTGAGAGAGATTTTGAAGGATGACAGAAAGCCGGTTTACGTGGCGACTGACGAGCAGGATCATTGCATTGGTTATGCATTCTGCCAGAAGAAGGAGCAGCCGTTCTCGAACAATATGGTTCCTTTTACATCTCTGTTCATCGATGATCTGTGCGTGGATCAGAGCGCACGGGGCAGACACGTGGGTGAGGCGCTTTTTGAGCATGTGAAGCAGGAAGCGAAAAAAATGGGCTGCTACGAGGTGACCCTGAATGTATGGGCAGGCAACACTTCTGCGGAGAAGTTCTATGAAAAAATGGGAATGAAGACCAAGGAAAGGCAGATGGAGTATATCCTATAAATCCCTGTTCACAGGATCCATTCCACCAAAAGTTCTGCGAGTCCGCAGGCGACCATTACTTTGATCGGACCGACCTTGAATTTTCGCAAGGCAATCAGGGCTGCAATGAAGTAGATGACAATACGGACGTCGACATTGCCCGAGACGAAGGAGACCATGCCTTTTGGAAAAACAGCGGGCAGGAGGATGTCAATCCCGGCCGCGAAAATCAGTGCGACTACGGTTGGACGAAGAAAACTTAATATCCCCTGCATCAGGGACAGGTTACGATACTTATTATAGAGATAGGCCAGGGCCGTGACAAAGAGGATGGAAGGGAGGATAACACCAAGCGTTGCGAAGATCGCGCCGGGAATGCCGCCGACAAGATTTCCGACAAAGCTTGCTGCATTGACGGCAATCGGGCCCGGTGTCATCTGGGAGATAGTGACGAGATCTGTAAAATCCCTGGTGGACAGCCAGCCGTATTTGTCGATCACCTGTGCCTGAATCAGGGGCATGGCTGCATATCCGCCGCCGAAAGAGAAGGCACCGATTTTAAGAAAGGCGAGAAAAAGTTCGAGATATGTTTGGATCATCCTACGATACCGGATCCTTTCTATCCTTTGCATGGTGTTCGCGGATCAAGGTCATGAGGGCACCAAAGCCGGCAGTGAATAGAATGATCCAGACGACATTGACATGCAGAAAGTAGTTCAGGACAAAGGATATTATCATGACGGCAAGGAGCAGTCCGTCCCGAGCCTTTATAATGCCGGATGCCATATCGAAGACAACTGAGATGATGACTGCGGCGACACCGGCATTCATGCCCTTCAGCATCGCTTGTACTACAAAGTTCGATTTAAATGCATCGTAAAAAAAGGAAATGGCAGTCAAAATGACAAAGGGCGGAAGGATGGCACCGATCACGGAGACCATGACGCCTGTGATACCGGCGAGCTTGTAGCCGACGACGACCGCTCCATTTACGGCGATAGCACCGGGAGATGACTGGGCAATGGCAACGAGGTCTAATATTTCCTCTTCATCGATCCAGTGCAGCTCATCAACAAATTTCTTTTTCAAAAGGGTTACGATTACATATCCTCCGCCAAAAGTAAAGGTGGAAAGATAGAGCGTTGCGAAGAAGAGTTTCTTCAGAACAGCGCTTTTCTTCTTGGGAGATGTTGTGGAATGAATTCCATTGAGTGTTTTCTCATCCATGGTTAGGATTTTCCTCCTATGCATCATTCCTATTGTAAGACAGGAAATCTCCCGTGTAAAACATTATCGGCGGATTCAGTTGGATCCGGGACAAAGCTCAACCCCCGAGCTCGATCATCCGGTCGATGCATTTTCTTGCATCACGAATGGTTTCGTCCGGGAGAAGGATCTCTTCCGGGCTTTTTCCTTCCACTGCGCGAAGCACATCCGGAAGAGTGGTCATTTTCATATTGTGACAGACGCACTGCTTGGACAGGAGGTAGAAACGCTTCTCAGGGCAGGAGAACTGCAGATGTTCTACGATACTGCTCTCAGTACCGATAATAAATTCTTTGGCATCGGAAGATTCGGCATATTTCATGATACCGGTTGTGGATCCGACATAATCGGCCTGGTCGACCACTTCTTTCAGACACTCCGGATGTACCAGAAGCAGGGCATTGGGATGCTGGGCCTTAGCAATTCTGACCTCGTTTGCAGACATTCGCATATGGGTCGGGCAGCCTCCCTGAATCAGATGCAGTTTCTTGTCCGGAATTTGTTCATTGATCCAGCCGCCCAGATTACAATCCGGGACAAAAAGCATCTCCTTTTCCGGCATATTTTGAATGATCTTAACAGCGGAAGAGGAGGTGACGACAACATCACAAACCGTTTTCAGACTTGCTGTCGTATTAATATAGGCCACCAGGGGCAGCCCCGGATTTTCTTTCTTCAAATGTAAGGCTTGTTCGCGGTTCATCTGCATGGCCATAGGACAGCCAGCCATGGGATTTGCAAGAAAAACCCTCTTATCGGGAGAGAGGATCTTACAGGTCTCGGCCATAAAACGTACTCCGCACATCAGGATGGTTTTCTGCGGCGCTTTTGCTGCCTCTTTACTGAGGCCGTAGGAGTCTCCGATGTAATCTGCAACCTCCCAGATATCTTGGCTCTGATAAGCATGAGCCAGAATACAGATATCCCTTTTCTTCTTTTCTTCAATAATGAGGTCCTGCATTTCCCGTGTTGTCATGGTTTTCATATTTTAGTCCTTTTCAAGTGTTTTGAGGGATTTCTGCAAATTGGTGTTTTGATTTCCCAGGCTTTCTTTTAATCCCTCTTTGAATCCCTCTTTGATTCTTGTACATCCGGATTTTCTTTCCCTGCCATATTTCCGCAAGGTCTTGTCCGAAAGTATAGCACGAATCCTGTAACTGTCAAGACATGTGTTAATATATGTCTTGTCATATATCCAAACAGGTGTTATACTCATCACTAAATTGTAAATTGCCGGTAAAGATATTGTTCATGAACAGTAAGATTGCGGGTAAAGGCATTGTTCATGAACAGTAAAATTGCCGGTAAAGGTATTGTTCTTGATCAGTAAAAATCATGGACGAAAGAAGCGGCTGAGACCGCGGAAAGAAGAAAAAATGAAGAAAACGGATATATTGATCGTCGGCAGTGGCTGCGCAGCCTTATATTTCGCCTTGCAGCTTCCGAAAAACAGGCAGGTGCTTATCATTACGAAGGCGGACTTCGAAAGCAGCGATTCCTATCTGGCACAAGGTGGAATCTGCATGCTGCGGGATGAATCCGATTATGAATCCTATTTCGAGGACACCATGAAGGCAGGTCATAATGAAAATGACCCGGTCTCGGTCGATATTATGATCCGATCTTCCCAGGACGTGATTCGCGACCTGATAGGATTCGGGGTCCGCTTTGCAAGAGATGACCATGGCGCCCTGGCCTTCACACGGGAAGGGGCCCACAGCCATAAGCGGATCCTTTTTCACGAGGACATCACGGGAAAAGAGATCACCAGCCATCTGATGGAGGCGGTCAAGCGTCTTCCCAATGTGACGATGATGGAATATACAACGATGGTGGATATCGTGACGGATGCGAACCGGGGGCAGGCCCGGGGAAATGTAGGGCGAAAGGAAACATGCCGTGGTGCCGTCGTGCGTCTTCCGGACGGGAAACTGGATGTGATCGAGGCCGATTATACCATCTTGGCAACCGGAGGAGTCGGCGGTCTCTACAGTCATTCGACCAATTTCCGCCAGTTGACCGGTGATGCTGTTGCGATTGCATTAAAACACGGGATTGCGACGGAACATGTCAATTATATTCAAGTCCATCCGACGACCTTTTACACAGAACGTGAGGAAGAGCGGAGCTTTTTGATCTCGGAATCGGTACGTGGAGAGGGTGCCAAGCTCTATGGCAAGGATATGCAGCGCTTTACGAATGAGCTTCTGCCAAGAGATCTTCTGACGCAGGAGATTTTAAAGCAGATGAAAAAGGATGGAAGCAAATTTGTCTGGGAAGATCTTAGAACCATTCCACATGACGAGCTGGTTCGACATTTCCCGAATATTATTCAGCACTGTGCGGACAATGGTTATGACGTGACGAAGGAATGTATACCGGTCGTTCCGGCCCAGCATTATTTCATGGGTGGTGTGAAGGTAAATCATGAATCCAGAACCGATATGCCGCATCTTTATGCCATCGGGGAATGTGCCTGCAACGGAGTTCACGGGAAAAACAGGCTGGCATCCAATTCTCTTTTGGAGGCTCTGGTCTTTGCAGGCAGGGCGGCACGTGACATGGAAAAAACTTATGAAAAAGAAAATAGCGTCCTGGCCACGCCGGATCTGTCGGAATACAAGGATCCGATTTCTCTGGAGAGACATTATGCTGCTATGATCCGGAATGAGATCGAGGCTCTGGGAGGCCCGTCTTCTGCCCGGATTGCTTACCGGGAAGACTTCCGGGAAGAAAGCGGCGAGGCGGCGGTATAAGAAAGGAAATAAGGAGAGAAAAATGTTAGACCCGATTACGATGAAATTGCAGGTGGATCCTCTGATTGAAAGCGCCCTTCGTGAGGATATTACGAGTGAGGATGTCAGCACAAATTGTGTCATGCCGTATAGAAAGACCGGAACGGTAGATCTGATAGCAAAAGAGGATGGGATCATCTGCGGACTTCCCGTCTTTGAAAGAGTTTTTACGATTCTGGATCCCGAGACCAAAGTGACTTTTTTTGCAAAGGATGGCGATGAAGTAGAAAACGGAGAGAAGATCGCCTGCATTGAAGGCGATATCCGGGTCCTCCTGTCCGGGGAGCGGACAGCACTGAATTATCTGCAGCGCATGAGCGGAATAGCAACTTATACGCATCAGGCGGCTGCACTTCTGGAAGGAACGGATATCTGGCTTCTGGATACCAGAAAGACTACGCCAAACAATCGGATCTTTGAAAAATATGCGGTTCGAATTGGCAATGGTCATAACCACCGGTATAATCTGTCCGATGGAGTCCTTTTGAAGGACAATCATATCGGAGCAGCCGGCGGTGTGAAGCAGGCAGTAGAGATGGCGCGTGCCTATGCACCCTTTGTAAGAAAAATTGAAATCGAGGTAGAAAATCTGGATCAGGTTCGGGAAGCAGTAGAAGCCGGCGCCGATATCATCATGCTGGATAATATGAGTCATGACCTGATGGCAGAGGCCATGAAGATCATTGATAAGAGGGCAGAGGTCGAGGTTTCCGGCAATGTCACATGTGAAAAGATTGCAAGTCTCACGGATCTTGGTGTAAATTATATATCGAGTGGAGCCTTGACCCATTCGGCTCCGATTCTGGATATTTCTATGAAGCATCTTCACGCGATCTGAAGAACATCATTCGGATATTTCTGTTTCGTATCGAATCAGATGATTGTGATAACAGAGTAAATAAGGGCAGGTGAAAGGAAATTGACGGGAACAGAGCGCCGGGAGGCAATTCTTAAAATTTTACAGGAGAGCGACAGGCAGGTTTCCGGAAGTGCGCTTGCCAGAAAGTTTGCAGTAAGCAGGCAGGTGATCGTACAGGACATCGCCCTGCTTCGGGCAGAGGGAAGTCCGATCCTCTCGGCTGCAAGGGGTTATGTCCTGGACCATCAGGTGAAGGCACAGAAGAGCCGTGTTTTTAAGGTTCACCATATGCCGGAAGAAGCTTCGGAAGAGATGAATCTGATCGTTGACTGCGGAGGCAGGATCGAAGATGTCTTTGTCTATCACAGGGTTTATGGCATTATCCGGGCGCCCATGCATATCCGTTCCCGCCTGGATGTGAAGCGCTATGAGGAAGAGATCTCCGGAGGCAAGAGTTCCCCGCTTTCCAATATCACTGCCGGATATCATTATCATACCGTTACGGCAGACAGCGAAGAGATCCTGGATATCATTCAGAAGGAACTGGCGGATCGAGGTTTCCTGGCTAAGTTACAGGATTATGAGCCGGTTGATTTCTGGTCCAAGCCCAAGCAGAATTAAAACAGACAAGCATTTACTATGAAAAAGAAGTCAGCCCTTGACAGGTACCCGGAATCCCGGACACATATCAGGGGCTGGCTGTTTTTCACGGTTTTCAACCTCTCAGATCCTTTACGATCCGAGTCATGAGCTGATATCTGTGGAAGGGAGTCATGAGGTAAACCCCATCGACCAGATCCTGAATCCGGGCATAGATAGAATTCACATACTTTTGTCCCAAGGCTTCTCCTTCTGCGCGGTCCAGACCGTGGTAGGATCGAATCATGTCTTCGGGAACCGAGATCCCGTTGATCTCCTGATCCATAAAACGCCCATTCCGTTCGCTGATTACCGGAATCAGACCGGCGAGGAGATAGGCATCCGGAAGTTCCCGGCGGGCCAGACGGAGATTTTCCATGGCCTCCTCCGTCAGAACCGGCTGGGTCAGGAAACCGATACAGCCCTGATTCATCTTCTCTCTGGCACGTCCCAATTCTACAGTGAAATTCCGGGCGTTGACATTCAATGCCCCGAAAATGCCGAATTGGTCGCCGGCGAAGACCTCCTGATTCAAAGAATCGATAAAGGCCATCAGTTTCCGGGAGTTAAACTGATAGACCGTCTTAACTTCATCCCGTTCCGCAGTGGGAATGGGATCTCCCGTGATGATCAGAACATTTCGAATGCCTTCGGCGTGGCCGCCGAGAAGTAGAGCCTTGGTAGCATTGATATTCCGGTCCCGGCAGGTCATGTGGGGGATCACATCCAGATCGAGTTCCCGCTTGACCTTGCAGGCAAGAAGCGTCGAATCCATCCGGGCCTGGGCAATGGGACAGTCGGCAATGGTCAGGGTGTCCACGCCGGCAGCCTTTAAGGCCCGGGCTCCTTCCATGAAGCTGGAGAGGTCAGCATTTTTCGGGGGATCCAATTCTACGGCAATTACTTTATCGCCCCTTTGAAGTTTTGTAAGCAGGCGGTTATTGGAAGAGGGGGGATTCTTGATTGTGCCGGGAATCGAAGGGATCGTCCAGCTGCCTCCTGGGCTCTTGTAGTCCACTTCTTTCAGTTTCCGCCCCTGGCAGATCGCAGAAAGCTTTTGAATATAGGCCGGACTTGTGCCACAGCAGCCGCCGACCGCCCTTAGGCCAAGATCCAGGATCGACTGCATGGATGTCTGAAAATAGTCCGGATTTCCATCGAAGAAAGATCGGAATCCCCGGACCACCGGATAACCGGCATTTGGCATGGCAAGCAGGCGGGGCCGGATCGAGGCAGGGAGCTTCTCCAGGAGCCGGAACATGGATCCCGGATTGGAGATGCAGTTCAGGCCGGACAGGTCAACCAGGCCACTGGCCAGAGTTTCCTGGATCAGGCGCATATAGAACTGGCCCTCGGTTGAATAGCCATCGGGCAGCACACCATATGTTACGGCAATGAAGGCATCCCTGTTTTCTTTTCGGATATACTGAACTGCCTCTAAGATGCCCTCGCTGTCTCTCTGTGTCTCGAAGAGAAAACATGAAATCCCGGCCTTTAAAAATGTGTCCACGGCTTCGATATATTGAGAAGCCTTCTGCTTCGGTCCGTCCCCGGGAGCAGGACCGAGATCGGCGAAAATGTAGACCGGATCTACGTCTTCTGATATATGACCGGACTCTTTTCTCCATTCGAAGATGGCTTGTCTGGCCAGAGAAAGGCCCTTTTGTATAACGAATTCTGCTTCATCCTTTCCCTTCAAATTCAAAGAATAAGCGGCAAAGGTGTTGGTCTTTATGGCCCGGGCACCTGCGAAGAGATAGTCCTTGTGGATCTTCTTCACGAGATCGGGCCGGTCTATATTTCCCATCTCGCAGGGCCTATTCATGGCAAGCTCTTCCTGATAATAGGTGCCAAAGGCACCATCGAAAACCAGGATCTTCTGCTTTAAGTAGTCTCGGATGTCGGTCAATTTGTCTCCTCCTTATTTCCCGAAGACCTTCTTCGCAACTTCTACGGATTCTCTGGCATCGGCTGCATAATAGTCAGCACCCATTTTCCGGGCATATTCCGGTGTCAGAACAGCCCCGCCGACGAAGACTTTGACGCCTGGGCAGGACGCGTGGACGGCGTGGATGGTTTCCTCCATAGCCGGAAGGGTCGTCGTCATGAGGGCAGACAGGCCGACCAGGCCGGCGCCGGATTCTTTGGCTGCTTTTACGACATTTTCGACAGGTACATCCCGGCCCAGGTCGATCAGACGATAGCCGTAGTTCTCCAGAATAACTTTTACAATGTTCTTTCCGATGTCATGGATATCGCCCTTGACCGTGCAGATCACGATCGTGCCGTTCGAGACATCGCCGCTGCCCTGAGCCTGGATCCTTTCCTTAATCATGTCGAAGGCAGCTGTAGCGGCGTTTGCCGAAGAAATGAGCTGGGGCAGGAAGATGACCTGCTTCTCATAGAGGTCGCCTACCTTGTCCAGGGCGGGGATCAGATAATTGTTAATCACATCTTCTTCGCTGTGGTCTGCTAACAGAGCTTCGGACAGGGTCCGGGTCTCCTGTTTCAGGCCCTTTAAAACCGCCTGTTCCACGGTCATTTCGGAGGATGGGCCGGAAACTGTGGAGGCTCCGCCAGCCTGACTGGCAGCAGAAGTTTTGCCGGCTCCTGACCCGGAAGATGCGCCTGCAGGAGAATTTCCGCTTCCGTTTTGCCCCGGACTTGTCGCAGCCGGCTCAATCCGGTTGGCAAAGCGCTCGATATAGGCTTCGCAGTTCTTGTCTTCACCGGACAGGACCTTGAAAGCAGAGACCGCATCCATGAGCGCCAGGGTGTTTGGATTAATGATCGCAAAATCCAGACCGCACTGCATGGCCTGTATCAGGAAATTTTCTGTGATATGACTTCTGGCCGGCAGGCCGAAGCTGATATTGCTGACACCGAGACAGGCATGGAGTCCGAGCTTTTCGTGAACCATACGGAGGGCAGCCAAGGTCTCCCGGGCCTGGTCCTGCTGGGCCGAAACGGTCAGAGTCAGGCAGTCGATCAAGAGGTCTTCCTTCGGGATGCCGAAACTCATGCAGCGATCCAGGATGTATTGGGCTTTTTGGAATCGCCCTTCCGCCGTCTGCGGAATGCCGTCTTCATCCAGGCAGAGGCCGACGGTGGCGGCTCCGTATTTTTTCAAAACGGGCAGGAAGCGGTCCAGCCGTTCGTTATCGGCCGTGATCGAATTCACCAGGGGCCGGCCGGCATAGACGCGGAGGGCAGCGGCAACGACATCGGCATCGCCGGAATCGATCTGGAGGGGGAGAGAGATCACGCCCTGGAGAGCCTTTACGACTTCGACCATGAGAGCCTTTTCGTCTCCGCCGGGGACACCGACATTGACATCCAGAATGTCTGCTCCGGCATCCTCTTCTGCCAGGGCGATTTTACAAATATAGTCCATATCGTGACGAAGCAGGGCTTCCTGGAATTTCTTCTTACCTGTAGGATTGAGCCGCTCGCCGATCACACGGACGCCGCCGAATTCACAGATGTCGGTAGAAGAGCAGATGCCTCGACGAATGGGTTTGGACCGTAAGAATTCCTCCGGACGGTGGTCGTCCCAGCAGACTCTTTTCACCCCTTCCCGGTCCAGCATCTGACAAAGACTTCGAATGAAGTCGGGATTACTTCCGCAGCAGCCACCCATGGCAATCAGGGGAAGGTCCAGATAGGCCTTCATTTCTTCTGCAAAATTTTCCGCCGAAAGGAGGTATTCACCGGTTTCCGGATCAGGCAGACCGGCATTAGGCTTGATGATCAGAGGAAGACTGGTCCATTCCGAGAGTTCCCGGGCCAGGGGCAGGATCTCGGAAGGACCGAGAGAACAGTTGATGCCAAGTGCATCAACGCCTAGGCCCTCCATGGTCATAGCGAAAGCGCCGAGGGCTGTTCCTGTGAAGGTCCGGCCGGATGCTTCGAAGGTCATGGTGATCCAGACCGGAAGGTCGGAATTCTCCTTCGCAGCCAGGACAGCGGCTTTGGCATCTAAGAGATCCGTAAAGGTCTCGAATAGAATGAGGTCTGCGCCGGCTTCTTTCCCGGCCAGAACGGATTCTTTATACGCTTCGTAGGCATCCTCGAAAGTGACGGTACCTAAGGGTTCCAGGAGTTCTCCGATGGGACCGAGGTCCAGGGCAACAGAAACCTTCTCTCCATAGCGTTCGGCTCCGGTGTCGGCAGCCTGCCGGGCAGAATGAATGGCATTCGTAATGGCCGTCCTGGTGTCGATCGGCTGGCCGGCCAGTTTCCGCGGATTCGCGCCGAAGGTATTGGCATAAATGATCCGGGAGCCGGCATCGATATAGCTCATATGAACCGTTCTTATGATATCCGGATGGTTAAAACCAAAAACTTCCGGATGTTCTCCCGGGGCAAGTCCCCGGGCCTGCAGCATGGTTCCCATGCCACCGTCCAGCAGAGTGATCTTTTTCATCTTTTTATTCTGTCCTTCTTCCAAAACAATCTCTCTTTTGCCTTTTTCAGTTTTTTATGGAATGCCGGCTTCTCAAAAAGGCACTTCCTTTATTCATTCGCCGCAAAAGACGCCGGCTTTACGGAAGCGGCAGCTGGCATTCAGATTGCAGCTGGCGCAGCTTTTCTTCTTCTCATGAAGCGGCCGGTTGGCGATGCCGAGAACGGCAGTCACCGATTTCCTTGGCACCATAATGTGTTCCGCGGTCATGGTGAGACCGATCCGGTGGACCTCCAGCGCCTGCCCGAAAGGATTCTGACTGGCCAGGGGCAGGTCTCCGTAGCCCGGAGAGAAACGGCTGGTGAGGTAGAGCCCCTGCTTTCTAAGGTCCCTCCGAAGCATTGCTTCGTAACTGTCCAAGACAGCTTCAATCAGAGTCGAACCGGCGGAATCCATAATGAGGGCACTCGTTGTATCCCGAACTTCCTCCACATGGATGGCCCGATCCAGACCGGATCCGAGCGTGGCTGCAATGAGAAGGATCTCCTGACAGCCTTTGAGATGCTCTGTGATATCTCGCCCGGTGAGGAAATATAGATCATCCGGGAGACTCTCATCCGCTTTTCTTTGATAGCGGCAGTAGATGAGACGCGGATCGACTGCCCGGTTGACTTTATTGATCGCTTCGGAAAAGAGTGCATCTAATTCCGGTCCGATCGTCTGCCCCCGGTAGCCGAGATAGCGGAGCACTTCGCTTCGGTCTTCCCTGGTCAGCCGGACGGATCGGATGCGGTCATCTACGATCGGGATCATAGGGATCTCCTCATGTTCTTCTTTCCGTCCTTCATTTCGTCCTTTATTTCGTTCTTCTTTTCGGACCCTTTGGCGCCGTTAGCCGCGAACACAGCGGCAGCCAGACCGAAGAGGACAAGCGAAAGAAGCGGGAAGGAAGGAGTCTCTCCGGTCGCAGGGGATTTGGCTGCAGGGGAGTTGGCTTTGGAATCTGCCGTTGATAGGCCGGCTGTTGAGTTAGCGGAAGCGGAGTTTCCAGTCGAAGATACGGACTTAGGATCTGTCACCTGGCCGTTCATAGAAGAAGTCTTCGGCTTTTCATTTGCATTTTCGTTTTCCTGATCAGATTGGCTGGCAGAAGCAGGGCTTTCCTTGGCTTTGAGGGCGAGGAGGACACCGGAATCATTGGAGTAGTAGAGGGTGCCATCGGAACCCAGGGTGATCTGGGCGTCGGAGAAGTTTGGAGCCTTAGATACGGTCAGAGAACTATAGGTTATCGGATTAGAAAGTTTTCCATTCTTCTCGGTCAGGCTGATCGCTGTGCCTGGATCCTTGACGCTATAGTCAGAAGGGTTCGAAGAACCGAAGACAGCACTGTAGAGGAGGGTATTGTCCGGATCATCGGGATCATCGAAGGCCTGGATATTAAAGGTCTTTCCCATGCCGGAGATCGTTTTGGATCCCAGAGGATTCAGATCTGTATCATACAAAGCTACGATGCCATCGCTTCCATAGGATCCTCCAACGTAGATTTTTCCATTTTTTACCAGGGGAGTGGTTGTGGAATCAGTGACATTGAGCGTAACAGATCGATCTTTGGAAAAGACACCGGTGGTAGAATTGATCATAGTCTGGTGGAGTTCAGGACTGGCACTATTACCCCATCCGGCATTTGGATTATGGGTGATGTAATAGAGTTTGCCATCATCATAGGTGAAGGAAGAGTAGATGGCTTGATTTGCGTCGATGCTCAATGTGTCAAGCTTTGTTCCATCTGTTTTATAAGAATAGAGAGTACCGGAGTTGTCGCCGAAAATGACGGTATTGCCGATTACCAGAGGAGCAGAATTCTTGATATCGGAACTTGGTTGAACGCTCCAAAGAGTTTTACCACTATTGGCGTCAAGAGCAAAGAAGGTTTTAACGTTGTTCCCATAGAGACAGTTGTCTGCATAAGTTAATGGCGAGTTGCAATAGGAAGTGGATTTATTTATGTCACTGGTCCATTTTAGTGAAAGATCCGATGTTTGATATGCACGAACAGGATTACAGTATTGATTCCCACTGGAATCGTAGCCACTATCCTGAACAAAAATCGTATCCTTTCCGTTCGAAGTCAGAAAGACATTGTAACCATTTGCTACATGATCTTTTTTGAAAATGATCTTACCATCCTTGGGATCTATTTTATAGAGGGATTCGCCCCCAACAATATAGAGGAATCCATTGAGTTCCACAACCTGGCTGGGATTGTTTGTATAGGATGAAGGATCTGAATTGATCGTCTGCTGCCATTTTACTTCAGTCTTTTCAGGTTCGCGGGGATAAGAAAGACTTTCTGCCTTCGCAAGTCCTGCATTTCCAAGGCACAAGCTGACTGCCAGAAGGGCAGTCAGGAGCAGGGTAGTGAAAGTTGGCCTTGCCCTTCCTGTTTTCTTTTTCCAGTCCGTTCTTGGGTCGATTCTAAGATTCATTTTCAAGTTTCCTTTCCAGTTTTGTGTTGATCATCTTTTTTCTTTTTCCTTTGGCTTCCAATTTACTCTATTTTCTTTCGCACCGGAAGTAGTTAAATTCGATAAAAGCCATATTTGATTTTAACGCGTTCCAGTCGTGAAAGCACGCGATTTCCGAGGAGAAAGACAATCAATGCAGTTCGGAAGGCATGCCACAAGTCATAAGACAGACCGGCAAGATAGTAAGCCCGGGCACTGTCCCAAAACTCCCGTGGCGTGAGTTCTGACAGGGTATTCGCCGTCAATACGGTCGACAGGTTCATAATGCCTCCGTAAAGGATGAGAACGGTTACAAAGGAAAAGGCTGTCAGGGTGACAGAATCCGCAGGCAGCCGCTTGTGCTGGAAGAGTAATCCGAGAAGAAGGCCGAGAAATCCGAAGGCATAGACCCGCCAGCCCCAGAAAGTATGATCTCCCAAGGGCAGGATCAGATAAGAAATGTAGCCCAAAAGCTCACAAGAAAAAAGGCTTAGCATGGGCCCCGTCAGAAGGCGGAAAGACCGGGTGTTCCTTTGGTTTTTTGCTTTCCAGCGGTCATAAGGGTCTTTCAGGCTGGGAGAAACCTTGTTGAAGGAGAGCCCGGCAAGAAAGCCCAAAAGTCCCCAGGCAAACATCTGCCAGGGGGTCCAGATTCCTTGCCCCAGGAAGAAATTCACCAGGAAACGGCTGAGAGAGCCAACCAGGAAGCCGGTTTCCGGACCAAAGGCGATACCGGAGAGAATGACCATGGCGGTTCCCATCTGAATGGGCAGCACCGTCTGAGAAAGGAGGTCCCCAAGGACGGTCATTGCGGACAGGAGTGACAGCATGGCTACTTCGCGGGCCCGGATCCTCCGGCCTTCCAGGTGAATAATGAAGGGAAGGACGCTTACGGCCAGGACCAGGAGGCTGATACAGAGATAAGCGCTATGGTCTATATTTCGTAAGATCATGGAGTCCATCCTTTCCGCCGAGCTTTGATGTTTTCGACTACTTCTTCGACGGTGATGCCCTGGAAGGGACAGTCGGCACTCATGCGGGCCGGGGCTGTGGTATAAAAGTGGTTTCGGAGGAAAAAGTCACGGGGCTTTTCTGATGGTGTCAGCCGTCCGTCGAAGAGCAGGGAGACGCAATCGGCGTAATGCGCGGCAAAGGAGAGATCGTGAGTCACCAGAAGGATACTTTTTCCCTTGGAAGCCTGATCTCGAAGAAGCCGGCCCAGCATTTTCTTATTCCAGGGATCCAGGCCCTTGGTGGGTTCGTCCAGAAGAAGGAGGCGGGGATCCAGAAGAAGGAGTTTTCCCAGCGCCAGCCGCTCGGCCTCTCCGCCGGACAGATCATAGGGATGGGCCTCTGAGTGTTCGAAAAGTCCCAGAGAAGAAAGAAGGGCCTGGATCTTCTTTTGGTATCGATCCGCCTCTTCTTCGCTCCCCGGTACTGGAAGCATCTCTCGCAGCTCTTCTTCTACCGTAATTCCGTGGAAAAGAGCCTTTGGATCCTGCGGAAGCAGGACCAGGCCTTTCGAACCTCTCTTGATATCTCGAATCGACCGAATTCTCTTATCGAAGCAGAAGTACTTCCCCTGGCTTGGCGGAAGCAGGCCGGACAGGAGCCGGAGCAGGGTAGTCTTGCCGGAGCCGTTACCGCCGACGATGGCATAGATCTGCCCGGACGAAAGGGACAGGGAAGAGCCGCGGAGAAGTTCGACAGGTGAATTCGGGTATGAGAAATAGAGGCCCCGTGCCTGGAGGACGGGCCGATCCAGCTTTGCCCGCTTGGAAGTCAGTTGCTGCTTTTCTACCGCTTGCTTTCGTTCCGCCGGAAAAGATTCAGCAGGACCCATTTCTCTCGATGGAACATCCGGAATATCTGGAACATTTGGAACATTTGGAACATTTGGATCATTATTATTGTCGCTTCCGGCAGTTCGCCTTTCTTCGGGAGCGAGTGCACGGAGAAAGGCACGTCCCTGACGGGTGGACAGGGGCGGCATCGTAGATGACCCGGTATTTTTTACCCCCGCCCAGATCCGTGTGGCGGACGGAAAGTCAAGAGAATCCTCCCTGCAGGACCTTGCTAATTCTTCCGGCCGGCCCTGGGCAAGGATCCTTCCATCTTCCATTCGCACCACCTGATCCGCCATCGCATAGAGACTCTCGATCCTGTGTTCGGACAAAAGGATGGTCAGACCGAGTTCTGCATGAATATGATGGAGCATATCATAGAGACGGGCCGATGCAATGGGGTCCAGCTGGCTGGTAGGCTCGTCCAGAAGGAGGACCTTTGGCTCCATAGCCAAAACCGAGGCCAGATTCAGGATCTGCTTTTCCCCGCCGGACAGATCCGAAGTTTCGCGTTCCATCCAGGAGGCAATCCCGAAATAGTTGGATACTTCCGCGATCCTTCGATCCATAGCATCCTTTGGGAAACCGAGATTCTCCAAGCCGAAAGCCAGCTCGTGCCAGACCCGGTCGGTTACGATCTGATTTTCGGGATCCTGGAAGACATATCCGATCTGACCGGCTGCCTCCCGATCCCTTAACCGGCTGATTGGAACGCCATGAAAGGTCACCGAACCCTCGCTTCTTCCATAAGGAATCAGCGCTTTTTTCATCTGACGAAGGAGGGTGGTTTTCCCACATCCGGATGGTCCGGTCAGAAGGACGAACTCGCCGGAATCAAAGGAGAGGTCTATATTTCGAAGAGCCGGCTGGTCACGGTCAGGGTAGGTGAAGGTCAGGTTTTTGATTTCCAGAAGACTCATTGATGGCCTCCTTTCTGCGGTTTCCGTCGGATCCGATCCGATCTGTGGGAAGGGGTGGACTGGCTGTCTGCCCGGGTAAGATTGGAAAGCAGGCCCGGATCGACCGGCCCTTTCTCCTGTCTGGAGTTCGAGAGCAGGGGCAGGGCAGTCTGGGCTCTAAGAGGCATCTGGCTCGTAAGCAGGGGCAGGGCAGTCAGGCAAAAATAGACCAAGGCCGTGAAAACCATGCCGGGGCCGGCTTTGGATAAGGCGAAGGTGGGGTAGAAACGGATCGCACTGCGAAGGCGGATGGTGCCCGTCAGAGAAAGAGGGCCGAGGATCAGGGTCAGGATCAGAAAGCAAAGGGATCTTGAATTCCAGTGAAAGCGGTTATAGCTTGTCTTATGGTGGAGGGCATAGCCCCGGGCATCCATGGAATCACCGGTTTCGATGGCACTTTCCAGAGACCAGCTTAGAACTGTCGAGAATTCGATCGAGGACTGGCGGATCTTCTGCATCCGGCTATGACCTTCGTGGCCCATGGCAAGCTCTGCATCATGGACCTCCTGGAAACGTCTTCGTAGATTGGGCAGATAGTGGAGGACCATAGAGATGGTTAAGCCCAGGCGAGGGGCCCAGGCAGAAAAAAGCCAGATCAATTTATCCCGGCTTAGAACTTTTTGAAAGTTCAGACACCAGAGCAGGACGGCCCAGAGAGCCAGGGCCATGAAAAAGCCGCGAAGCAGGGCTTCCAGAGTGATACGGTTTCCATTGATATAAAAAAGAATGCTTTCACCATAGTGGCTGGTCAGGCCATTGATCAGGACCAGAAGAAGGGCGAAAGGCGGGAAGGAAAGGAGACTTTTCATCAGAGTCTGCCGGTCGAAGAGGACCCTTACATAGATTGCGCCCATGACGAAGGAGAGGGATAGAAGAAGGGGGTGGAGGGAGAACATGGGGCAGAGAATGACAAAGAGATAGAAGAAAAAGAGGGAGAGAGGGTGGATATCCCGGTTTGAAATTATTGTTTTTGCAGAATTTTCCAAAGTCGACATAGAAATCCCCTTGTCAGCGTGGGAGACTACGAATGATCATCAATGAGTTGCAAAAGGTACTTTTGTCACCCGTTTTTATTTTATGAAATTGGAGATAAAAAAATCCTATCACAGAATAGGATACCCCGCTATCATCAGGTCACATAAAAGAAAACGATCCGGTCGCCGGCGGATGGATAGTAAGCTCCGCAGCCCTTGTTCGGTATTTTCCCGTTTACACTATACATCCAGCCGGAGCCTGGGCCTGCCATCTTTTCCCGGAGATAGTTAATTTCATAAATATAGACCCCGTATTGGGTGTCGCGGGCTCCCATTTCGATATTGGCTGCCTGCGTGGCCTTGACCAGGGCCGTATAGACGCTTTCGCCGGAAGACAGTGTGACATTGGCATTCAAAATCTCCCCCTGGTTCAGGGCATGGATTCGTTCCAGAGCAGTCGGATCGGTTACTGGTGAATTATCACCGCTGACGGACCGACACTGGATCTCCAGACTGACCTGATAACTGGCAGGGACCTGAGGAGAAGAGTCATTTGTCTCGGCAGAGGATCCGCTTTGTTTGGCACTGCCTGGGGCTTGAGGGGAGACACTTGAGTCAGAACCTAGGGAGGCGGCAGAAGCAGCGGAAGGGGTAGGAGAAGAAGCGGAAGGGACAGAGATTGAGGCACTTTTTGAGGAGCCTTTTGAGGCAGAGGATTCGGTCAAAGATTTTGTGGAGTTAGAAGACTCGGCCACAGAATTTGTAGAGTTAGAGGACTCGGTCAAAGAATTTGCAGAGTTAGAGGACTCTTTATTGTCTTTATTGTCTTTATTTTCTTTGTTTTTATTATTATCTTTACCAGATGTTATACCTTTGGAATTTTTGTCAGTATTCTTGTCTTTTCCAGTCGTGTCATTTTGCCCTTTCAGGATCTCAACCTGATTTTGGTTTTTCTCTCCCTGACTTTTCGGCTCGATCTTCATATTGGATATGCCAAATCCAAGGCATACGGCAAGAACGAGAATGATGATCAGGGGACGAAAGGGGATTTTATGTAAGATGAATTGTAGTTGCTTTTTCCAATGATCCAACAATTGCTGTCCTTTTCTATGATTGAAGGGGTGGTCTATATTTCTCATGCAAGTCCGAGAAACCCGAAGATATCCGAAGATGCAGAAATCCAGGGATCCTTGCAGATAACCTGTTTCTATTAATCATATAGGTTAGCACATAAGAATGTTTTTTGGTATGGAAAATCGATATATGAAATCTTTTGAAAATCATGCGTGTTTTATGACTTATCTCCCCTGAACAACTTTTTGGATTCATCACGGCGCTGATACAGTTCCAACGCATCCTTTGCGGTCATCTTCTTTTCTGACCATTTTCTGGTCATTTCGTTTGTGCGTACATAAGAGTTCAGCGATGTAATTGATTCAAAATTAATCATGAAAGCCCTCACAAAATTAGAATTTTTACGGCTGTCGCTGTCCTTCTATCAGTAATTCCAACTATAACAATATTAGGCAGAGAAGTTCAATTTATTATGATACGGGTAGACATTTCCTTTATAATCAATTTGAGGTGAAAGATTATGGGACTTTTGATCGCGGTTATTTATCTGATTTTTATCAGTCTGGGACTGCCGGATTCGCTTCTGGGTTCCGGCTGGCCGGCCATGCATGTGGATCTGGGAGTGCCTTCGTCCTATGCGGGCTATATTTCCATGACCATATCCTTTATGACCATTATTTCGGCACTGGTAAGTCCGAGAATCATGAGGAAGCTTCATACCAAGTGGATTGTGATCATCTCCATCTTTCTTACCATTCTTGGGCTTCTGGGATTTTCTGTATGCAATGCCTACTGGATGTTCTTCCTTTTCGCTGTGCCTTATGGTCTGGGTGCCGGTGCGATTGATGCCTCCATCAATAACTATGTGGCCAGCAATTTCTCCGGGTCGGTTATGAATTTCCTTCACTGCTTTTACGGGATCGGAGCCGTCATCAGCCCGATGATCATGGGTCAGGCTCTCCGGGTGGCCAGATGGAATGAGGGCTACTGGTGGACGGCCTATATTCAGACAGGTATCCTTCTGGTCTGCATTTTATCTCTTCCCCTTTGGAAGAAAAATGATCCGAAAGATGGAGAAGAAGTCGAAGAAAGCAGCGGCATCCGGGAGGCCATCCGCATTCCGGGCGTCATTCCTACCCTGATTGCCTTCTTTGCCTACTGCTCCGGAGAAGCCACCAGCTTTCTGTGGACCTCCAGCTATTTTGCCGGAGTTAAGCAGGGACTCAGCAAGGGGCAGATTGCATCCTTTGGGTCTCTTGTTTTCGGAGGCCTGATGCTGGGACGGCTGATCTGCGGCTTTATCTCGAATATGATCGGTGACAAGGCAAGGATTCGGATCGGTATTGCAATCGAGCTCGCCGGAATTCTGATGGTCATGGTTCCCGTCCAGGGCTATCAGCTGGCGGCTGTCGGATTTGTAGTGATCGGTACCGGAATGGGACCGGTATATCCGGCCATTCAGCATATGGCGCCGGTTAACTTCGGAAAAAGAAACAGCGCCGCAGTCATCGGCCTTCAGATGGCATCGGCCTATGTCGGTAGCACCTTTATGCCCATGGCCTTCGGAAATCTCCAGCAGTGGATCGGCATTGGGATTATGCCCGTTTATCTTCTGATCTTTGCAGTTCTGAATCTGGGCATGCTGGAGTATGCCTATCGGATGATCAAAGTAAAAGAGAAGGCCTGATTAAGCTTACAGCCACTCCTTCCACTTCGTCGTATGCATTATAAAGGCCTTCATGCTCTCCGAGATCGGCAGATCCTTTTTATGAATCAGGGCGACCGGCCACATGGGATGCTCCGTAAAAGGAATCCTGCGGAGGCCGTCCTGAGCCATATCGTCAAAGATGAAATCCATGGAGGCCGTATTTGCCTCACCTTTCAGGCAGAGCTTATAGCAGAGGCTGAATCCGCTGGTGTTGAAATAGGGATTGATGGTGACTCCTTCCCTGGCTGCAGTATCAAAAAGCAGATGATGGATCAGAAAATGGTCATTTTCTAGAACCAGAGGCTCGGAAAGGACCTCCCGAATCGAGACTTCCTTTCTGTCATAGAAGCGGCTCCCCGGATGAACGATGAAGTAAATTTCCTTGGAGAATAGGGAAAGATAGACCAGGTCCGGTTTTTCCGTCTTGAATGGCGTCAGGCCGATATCGTATTCTCCGTCCAGAACCTTATTTTCAATATAGGAATCCGGGAATTCCGTATAGTCGAGGTGAACGGCCGGATTTGCATCCGTAAAGGCATGAATAAAGGCCGGGGTCAGATAGCGGAGGATGCCGAAGGCCGAGACAAGTTTTAAAAGGCCTAGATTCTGCGCTTTCAGACTGTCAATTTCCTGCTGGGCCTGATCAGATTCCTGAAGAATCTGGATGGCATGGTCGTAGAAAATCTGCCCGTATTCTGTCATATGAACACCGCTTTGGCTTCGCAGCAGAAGATCCGTACCCACTTCCTCTTCCATACGGCGGACAGCCTTACTGATGCCCTGGGGTGTCATGAAGAAATGCTCCGCTGCCTGTGAAATGCTGTGGTCGTCGCAGACCTGCACAAAATAGCGTAGATCCGATAGGTTCATATGTCTGACCCTCCTTTTTTAAGATGACAAAAGAGGAAGCCTGTTTCCAGACTTCCCCATTTATTCTAGTACTTTTTACTTTTCATTCAATTATTCCTGAGAATCTTCTGTGCTGCCGGGCTGCAGTGCATCATAGGGAATCGGCTCCTGCTTGCCGTCGCCGACATAATTGCAGAAGGGATGCGGCTCGCGGTAGAAGTTCAGGGTCAGATACTGATTGCGGTAGTGGCCGGCTGCATCGAATCCGTACTTGTAATCGATGATATCCTCCAGATCGATATCTGCATAGGCGATGCCCTCCTGGCCGGAAGGAACATAGTCACTGCGGAGATTTCCGTCCGGCCCGATGATGGCGGTGTGGCCCTGCTTCAGAGTCTTGAAGTAAGCCAGACGGTCTTCCTCAAGATTTCCATCCTCGTCAGTGCAGAGCATGGTGTAGAGTCTGTCATCATAGACGGAGCTTGTCATCAGAACGAAGGTGCCGGTCTGGATGGCGTATGCCTTACTTGCAATATCGTCATCGAAATAACCGGGCCAGGAAGCAACATGAACCTGCTCATTCTGAGCATTCATGGCAGCGACATCGAGAGCAACATCATGCTCCCAGCACTGGCATCCGCCGAGTCTGCCGAGCTCGGTATCGAATACCGGCATCAGGGAACCGGAACCGTCGCCCCAGATCAGACGCTCGGCAACGGAAACACGCATCTTCCTGTGCTTGCCGATGAGATCACCCTTATTATTGAACCAGAACTGGGTCAGGTAAAGAGATCCGCCATCCTTTTCGGAACCGGAAATGCAGACATAGATGTCATTATCGCGGGCTGCCTGGCTGATCTTTGCCAGTGCGTCGCTGGGAACTTCAACCGCATTCAGATACAGCTGATGATAGAATCTCGGTACGTAATCCAGTGCTCTTCCGAGAAATGCAAACCAGGGATAGCCGGGGAGGAATCCTTCCGGGAAGCCGATCAGCTTAGCGCCGTTCTTTGCTGCCTCCGTGATAATCTTTACGGACTTGTCAACTGTAGCCGGAAGATCGAGATAAACCGGAGCTGCCTGTACTGCTGCTACTTTATACTTGGGATATGATGCCATAGGACGCTTCCTCCATTTCTTAGAAAGTAAAACCATCTGCTCCCCGGGGTGAAACAAAAAAGACGCCGCAAAGAGGAATTCAAATCCTCTTCCCGACGCCTTTGTCATTTACTGACTTAAAAATAATCTCAATTCTCGGAAAATTCAAGCAACGAATGATTGATGCCTGTCATCTTTTAGTTTCATTCTAGTCATTCGAATCGACAGATAAGACTATAATAGCCCACTGAATTATGTCTCTGGTGGTGTGAACCGGTCTCCATCTTTGAATGGCAAACAGTATCCTTTGTAATGAATACTCTTGTTAATGCTTATAAAATTTAATATAAAACAGAAGTAGAATCCAAATAAAAAATAAAAAACCATCTGAAAATACAAATTAATATAAATCAATATAAAATAAGATAAAGAAGTATAAAAATGTAATAGCAACATAAAAGAAAGCACCGAATTCCATTCGAAGCAAATGTAATTCGAAACATTAGTCGAGCCGAATTTTGGCTTTCGCATTTTGGCTTTCACTAAACTTTTTAAAATTCCCCTTGCATTTTTCGAATAAGGAGTCTAGAATAGGCGACAACAACAGAAACACTTTAAACCGTTGAAGCGGAGAAGAAGCAGAAAGAGGATCTGACAGAGAGCCCGGAGGATGGAAACGGGCAGAACACCCGACTGTGGATGGACCGCTGAGGGCACGGCCGAATCGTAATTTTTGCGGAAGTAGGTTGTGACGTAAGGACCTGCGTTAAGGGTCAGGGATATGTTGGTATCCTGCTAAGTGCACGGGTGATCCGTGAATCAAGGTGGCACCGCGAATTTATTCGTCCTTGACAGAAGTATTGGCTACTTCTGTCAGGGACTTTTTTATTGGGAAAATTCAGCGGCGGAAAATACCAGCTGACCCTTGGATCGTTATTTCAAAGGAGGCAGCAAAATGATTGAAGAAGCAATTAAGAAAGTCGTCGACAAAAAGGATCTGACCTATGACGAGGCGAAAGAGGTCATGTTGGAAATTATGAGCGGCAAAACAACACCGGTATTAAATGCCGCATTCCTTGCCGCGCTCTCCACCAAGTCAACAAAAGCAGAAACCATCGATGAGATTTCCGGTTGTGCAGAAGCTATGCGGAGTCTTGCAACTCCGGTGGAGCATCCGGGCATGGAGGTTCTGGATATCGTCGGAACCGGCGGAGACGGATCTCATAGCTTCAATATTTCCACCACAAGCGCCATGGTAATTGCTTCTACTGGAGTCAAGGTCGCAAAACACGGAAACCGGGCAGCAAGTTCTCTTTCCGGAACCGCCGATTGCCTGGAGGCTTTGGGAATCAATATCAACGAAGATCCGGACAAGTGCCGGGAAATGCTGGAAAAGACCGGTTTCTGTTTTCTCTTTGCCCAGAAATATCATTCCGCAATGAAATATGTCGGTCCGATTCGGAAGGAACTTGGCATTCGTACGGTTTTCAATATTCTCGGACCTCTGACCAATCCCGCAAAACCGGAATTCTTCCTTCTTGGTGTCTATGATGAATATCTGGTTGAGCCGGTGGCCAAGGTCCTTTCTTCCCTTGGAGTGAAGCGGGCTCTGGTCGTCCATGGTCAGGATCAGATGGATGAGATCTCCGCATCCGCTCCGACAACTGTCTGTGAGCTTCGGGAAGGCTTTTATCGAACCAGTGTGATAAAGCCGGAGGACTTCGGTCTGACCAGAGGCAGGAAGGAAGACATCATCGGCGGAAGTCCCAAAGAGAATGCCAGGATCACAAGAGAGGTCCTGTCTGGAAAAGAGCGGGGAACTAAGAGGACCATTGTTCTTATGAATGCGGGTGCAGCACTCTATATTGCAGGAAAGGCTGATAGTATTGCTTCCGGAGTCAAATTGGCATCTGATCAGATCGATAGCGGAAAAGCGCTGGAAACTCTGGAAAATGTCATTCGTGAGTCGAATTTGTAAGAGGACAGAGACATGGCAGAAACAATTCTCGATCAGCTGGCGGATCATGCCAGATACAGAGTAAGACTTGCCGAGAAAAGCCTTCCGTTGGAAGAAGTCAGACGACAGGCAGAGGATATGGCACAAAAGACTTCGGAAGAAAAGAAGTTTCTTTTTGAGAAGAATCTCAAAAGACCCGGCATGCAGCTGATTTGCGAATGTAAGAAGGCTTCCCCCTCCAAGGGTTTGATCTCCCCGGATTTTCCATATCTGGAAATCGCAAAAAGGTATGAAGAAGGCGGGGCATCGGCAATCTCCTGCCTGACGGAACCAAAGTGGTTTCTGGGGGAAGACCGGTATCTGACAGAGATTGCGTCAACAGTTTCAATTCCCGTTTTGCGGAAAGATTTCACGGTGGATCCTTATATGATCTACCAGGCAAAGACGCTCGGCGCATCTGCCGTCCTTTTGATCTGTTCCCTTCTGGAAATAGAGACCCTCCGGGAATGGATCGCGATCACGGATTCTCTTGGGCTAAGCGCCCTGGTCGAAGCCCATGATGAGAAAGAAGTCGAAATGGCAGGCCTGGCAGGAGCCAGAGTGATCGGCGTCAACAATCGGAATCTGAAAGATTTCACCGTGGATATCCATAATGCCGGACGATTAAGGAAATATGCATCGGAAAGTGCAATTTTTGTGGCAGAAAGCGGGATTCATACGAGAGAAGATATTGAGGCTCTGGAAGCGGATCATATCCATGCCGCCTTGATCGGCGAACAGCTGATGCGGGCGAAAGACCAGAGAGCGGAGATCCAAAAGCTTCTGGGCACAGACGTAAAAGCCCAAACGAAGATCAAGATCTGCGGTATGCAAAGACCCTCTGATATTGAAGCAGTAAATCTGATGTGTCCCGACTGGGCAGGGTTTATATTTGTCCCGGGGAGACGGAGATTCATTTCATATGAGAAAGCATGCGAATTGATAAAACACTTGGACCGAAGGATCGAGCCGGTCGGCGTTTTTGCCAATGCAAGCGTTGAGGAGATCCGAAAGGCTGTTCAGGTGACCGGGATCCGAACCATTCAGCTGCATGGACAGGAGAGCGAGAAGGACATTGCAGATCTTCGCGCTAAGCTTCCAAAGATTCGGATCATCAAGGCCTTTCGAATCGAGAGCCCGGCCGATCTTTTGGCTGCAAACAAGTCTTCCGCGGATCTGGTGTTACTGGATCACGGGCCTGGCGGCAGTGGACGGAGCTTCGACTGGAACCTGGCCCAAACAATGAAGCGGCCCTATCTTCTGGCCGGTGGCCTTAGTTCGGAAAATGTAGACCGGGCGATAAAAATACTGCATCCCTATGGGGTGGACGTCAGCAGTTCTGTGGAGACGGACGGTTATAAAGATAAGGAAAAGATCCGGCGCTTTGTAAAAGCGGTCAGGGAAAAATAGGAAAGAGAGGAAACACATGACAAAGTCAAAAGGAAGATTTGGAATTTTCGGCGGTCAGTATATACCGGAAACCTTGATGAATGCTGTTATAGAGCTGGAAGAAGCTTATCAGAAATATAAGGATGATCCGGAATTTAATCAGGAGTTGACCAGGCTTTTGAATGAATATGCCGGCCGCCCATCCCGACTCTACTATGCTGAGAAGATGACCAAAGATTTGGGCGGAGCTAAGATTTATCTCAAGCGAGAAGATCTGAATCATACCGGCGCACATAAGATCAATAACTGCCTGGGCCAGGCTCTTCTGGCGAAAAAAATGGGGAAGACGAGACTGATCGCGGAGACCGGTGCCGGCCAGCACGGCGTTGCCACCGCAACGGCAGCGGCTCTTCTCGGGATGGACTGTGTGATCTTTATGGGCAAAGTTGACTGCGAGCGACAGGCCTTGAATGTCTATAAAATGAAGCTTTTGGGCGCAGATGTCGTCCCGGTCACAGACGGAACCGGAACGCTGAAGGATGCCGTTTCCCAGGCCATGAGAGAATGGACCTCACGGATCGAGGACACCCATTATTGTCTCGGCTCCTGTATGGGACCCCACCCCTTCCCGACCATTGTCCGGGACTTCCAGGCCGTCATTTCCAAAGAATCCAGAGCACAGATCCTGGAGAAGGAAGGTCGTTTGCCGGATGCTGTCATTGCTTGTGTTGGCGGAGGATCCAATGCCATCGGCTCCTTCTATCATTATATCAAGGATCAAGGGGTCCGCCTGATCGGCTGCGAGGCAGCAGGGCGCGGGATCGACACAGGTGACACCGCAGCGACCATGAATACAGGAAAACTTGGTATTTTCCATGGAATGAAATCCTATTTCTGCCAGAATGAATATGGCCAGATCGCTCCTGTCTACTCGATTTCCGCCGGCCTGGACTATCCGGGCATTGGCCCCGAACATGCCTATCTCCATGAGATCGGTCGGGCCGAGTACGTTGCTATTACAGATGACGAGGCAGTCAATGCCTTCGAATATCTCTCCCGGACCGAAGGGATCATTCCTGCCATCGAATCTGCCCATGCCCTGGCCTTTGCCATGAAGCTGGCACCGACAATGTCGAGAGATCAGATTCTGATGGTGACGGTCTCCGGCCGCGGCGATAAAGACTGCGCCGCCATAGCCCGCTACAGAGGCCAGGATATTCACGATTGATTCAGGGGAAATGCAGACCAAAAAAAGGAGCAGATATGAATCGAATTCAGAACGCATTTAATAATAAGAAGGCTTTCATCGTTTTCCTTACCGTAGGAGATCCTGATCTTTTGACCACTGAAAAGGCTGTTCATGCGGCTGTTGAGGGAGGAGCAGACTTAATAGAGCTTGGTATTCCTTTCTCCGATCCGACAGCAGAGGGCCCTGTCATCATGGAAGCCGACAAGAGAGCCCTGGATGGTGGAATCACGACGGATTCCGTCTTCAAATTGACAAAGAAACTGAGAGAAACGGTCGATATTCCACTGGTTTATATGACCTATGCCAACGTTGTCTTCTCCTACGGGACGGAGCGATTCATGCAGAAGGCAGAGGAAGCCGGCGTCGACGGACTGATTTTGCCGGACGTTCCCTATGAAGAGAAGGAGGATTTCGCTCCTCTGGCAAAAAAGTACGGGATCGACCTGATCTCCATGGTGGCGCCAACGTCAAAAAACCGGATCTCTATGATCGCCAAAGAGGCAAAAGGGTTTGTTTACATGGTATCTTCTCTTGGCGTTACGGGCACACGGAACAAGATCACAACGGACATCGGAGCTATGACAAAGCTGGTCCGTTCTGCGACAAAGATTCCTTGTGCCGTCGGCTTCGGCATCTCGACACCGGAACAGGCGAAGGAGATGGCAGGTCTTTCCGATGGCGCCATTGTAGGATCCGCAGTTGTGAAACTTTTGGCAAAATACGGCAGGGATGCGGCAGACCCCATTCGGGAATATGTCCGGTCCATGGCAGAGGCTGTGCATGGGGCATAAGGACGGTGATTCCGGGAATCTTTCACATGTGAGGGCAAGGATGGGACGCGCTGAAGTTTGCGCCGATTAAAGCCGGTGGGAATCTTTCCCATGTGAGAGCAAGGATGGGAACTGATTTGCTGTGAAATTGAGCGGTGTAAGAAAAAAGTACTTACAAGGAAAGTAAAATTGTGTTATCATTCTGTCGTTTGACTATGGTCTCATTGGAAACGACCTTCTCTTAAGGGATAACGAACAACACATAGTCGTGTGTAATGTTATTTTCTAAGGAGGAATCTATGCCGAAAAACAAATTTCAGGATGTCGTTTTCACAGCCATTATGGCAACAATCATGGTTTATGGAATGATCGTTTATAATGTCGCCCTCAATATGGGAGGAGTCAAAGCAGAGACATTTCTTGCCGCATTTCATGAAATGCCCATCATGGTGCCGATTGCCTTTGTGCTGGAATTCTTTGTCGTAGGAAAAATTGCTCGCATACTGGCTTTTCGCGTTATGCGGCCGACCGATCGCCCTCAGTTTATCACCTATGCGATCTCCATCAATATCTGCTGCATCATGTGCCCGACCATGAGCCTGATTGCAACCATCCTCTTCAAAGACACCAAAAATTTTGCCACCTGGATCCAGACCTGGGGCATGAACTTCCCGATGGCAATTCTCTATCAGCTCTTTTACTGCGGCCCGCTGGTTCGCCTGATTTTCCGCCTGATCTTCCGCGAAAGACAGACCGATGCCAAAACTGCAGCAAGGCAGGAGAGTTTAGAAATCGAAGATTGAGTATAAATAGAGCCTGTTCTACAAGGAATGTAGAACAGGTTCTTTTTTTTAGACATTATTTACAGAAGATTCCCATTAGTGGTAGAGGTAGAAAAAATTTACATAGTAACGATTGAAAATTACTATCTGAGGGGCTAATATACATATGTTGACAAAGCGTTTTCAGGGATGAGATTTTTTCATTTAAAAGGAGGATAGGATGAAAGAAGGAATGAAAAAGCGTTTTGCCTTGCTCCTGGCTGCTGTTTTTGCTTTGACCCTTGTTTTTAATGTAACGGGTGCAAATGCAGAAACACCGACTGGAAGTACATACAATACGCCAACAGGAAGTACGTACAATACACCGACAGATAATACAGATAGACCCGCGAAGCATAAGTCGCTAATCATGGATGTATATTATGTAGATAAGAGTGGGAATGTTGGTATTTCACCCTCGAATCAAAAACATGTTACTTATACGAAAGGTATGACAGCAGAGGATCTGTATAAAGCGCTCGGAATAGACCAAATGGAATCAGAAGTAGCACAGACGTATCAGGGTGAAAAATTCACCGGATTTGTATACAGTCCTTCCATGTATTTCACGGGTAATTATAGTGGATTCTTAGATAAAAATGGGCTTTTGGATGTACTTAAACGAGAAATCGTTGAATCAGACCAAGATTTTCTGCCAGATTATTATTTTTCTGCATACCCTACATATGGGGATAAGATTTTGTGGGGCGTAAACTATGTGTATCCGGCAGAAGCCAGATTTGGATATAAAGAGGATTGGAACTATTTCCTGCTAGACAAGGATATAAATGATCCTCAGACTTTTGTTAAAGGAATGGAAAATTTCACACCGAATGATATGACATCAGGCCTGAATTATAGCTGGACTGCTGACGCAAAGCTACCATATGTATATACAAAAACCACAAATTTCCAGGTAATCTATGATATTCTGGATCCGAATGAAGTATATGATCCGCAGCAAACTATCTTGGAGAATGTACCAAAGGCTGATTCTGAAACATTGAAATCTCAGATTGTTGAAGAAGGCTCGAAAATTACCCTTCCATCTTCTATTGGTGGAAAAGCAGTAAGATGGTTGAATGTGACTTCTTTCAATGGCTCTAAACCATCAAACACATTGATTTCGGGCACAACTTATACGGTTCATTCCAATATGTCTTTTCAGGCAGTTTGGGAAACAGATCAACCGCTTAAAGTGACCAAGGAGCAGAAAGAGGAATATATTAGCTCCATAGAATCGACAGTGAAATATTTGAAGAGTCATCCGAACCAGGGAACAATACCATACTATGTTCCAATGGGACTTGCTACGGTTGTTCCGAAGGAATATCTAGAGGCAGTCAAGGGTCATGATATAGATCTTGACCTGGATATGGGCGCATACAATTGGACAATTAATGGAAAGGAAATCAGGGAAACATCTGATATTAATCTGGAAGTCAGTGTGAAAAATGCTGTTCCCAGTGATGCTGTTGCAAGCCTTGCAGGCTCAAAAGCTACCAAGCAAATCTCCCTTGCGCATGAGGGCCCTCTTGGCTTCGATGCAACCCTTACCTGGAATGTCGGAGAAGAAAATCAGGACAAGTTTGCTAACCTCTATTGGTATAAGCCGGATGGAACCTTTGAATACATCTCTCGATCTGAAATTGACAAGGATGGAAATGCTAAACTCAAGTTCACCCATGCATCCGACTATGTAATCGTGCTTTCGGACAAACCCATGGGAGCAGAGGATGCGACCGCTGCCAATGATACGATTATTGAGAAGAAGATTGCTGAGAATACAGTTGCAGAAACGACAGCTTCTGCAACAACTAAGACAACAGTAACTTCTACAGCAACGAAGGCAACGACGCTCAAGACAAAATCGGCTAAGCCGGCAACGAAATCCCCGAAGACCGGAGAATTTTAATATGTTCTATCATCCCTGATTGCTTTGAAGGAAAAACTGCTCTGTGAATTGATTGCAGAGCAGTTTTTTTATGAGCTTGCAGGGATATACTATGCTTGTAAATGCAGTACATTATTCTGGAATGAAAATATGAAAACTTCACAGAAACATTCAAAAAAATCACAATCGATAGCCGGCGGAGATAATCTCCTGGTTTACCTATTTGAGATCAGCCCCTTCCTTCTGGGCCTGGCATCCATCTACACCAGTCTCTTTGCAGGGATCCTTGTTGCAGTAAGTTTTCTGATCCTGATAGCAACAAGAAAAGAGTGTCGCTTCTATTGGAATCGAACGACATTAGCCGGCGGATTGATTCTTCTGGGCAGTCTCCTGTCGATCTTTTTCGGTGTAGATTATGGAACTGGCTTAGAGGGCTTTGCTGTTATCTTGTCAGCTGCCGTATTTGGCTTCCTCCTGATGCAAGTGGATCCGAAGACGAGAAAGACTGCACTTCATACCATGCCGGAGACCGGTTTTGCCCTTCTTCTTGTCTCTTTGTTTCTATGCGCTTTTCCCAAAACAAGAAATTTTGTTATTCTGAGCGGGCGTTTGAACGGTCTCTTCCAGTATGCCAATGTCTGTGCCCTCTATCTCTTGCTTTGCCTGTCGGTTTTGCTCTGGCAAAATGGAGACCGATCCCATGAGGATGGAAGCAAGGGAAAGAAAGCTTTCCGCCTCTTTCTTCTGCCGGCTGCATTGATGGGCGGGATCCTGTGGACCGGGAGCCGGTATACATTTCTCCTGACGTTGGCTGTTGTCGTATGGTCTCTGATCAAGTATCCATTGACCAGGAAAACGCTGGCTGTTTTGACCGGTCTGCTCTTGGCAGCAGCGATTGTTTATGTCCTGGTCACAGGAAATGTTACTTCCATTGGGCGGTTTGTGACCATTTCCGGGAAATCAAGTACTTTTGTAGGCCGCCTTCTTTACTGGATGGATGCACTTCCGGTGATCGTCCGGCATCCTTTCGGCTTAGGCTATCTCGGCTATCATCAGATGGAGGGGCTTTTCCAGCATGGATATTATGAGGTGAAGTTTGTCCATAATGAATATCTCCAGGCATTCCTGGATTACGGATGGATCGGCGGGATCGGTTTTGTGACCATGATCATACATGGTTTGAGGAAGTCCCGGGGTTTGCAGCGCTTGCTTTTGGTTTTGATTTCACTTCATATGATCATGGACTGGGATCTGCAGTTTTTCCCCATGATTTGGATCCTTTTACTCGAGCTTCCTTGGGAAGATGGCAAGTGCTTTTCTTGGGAGTGGTCCGGATTCAAGACAAAGAGTATCCTGACTATGGCATGTTTTGTCTATATTTGCCTGTCGGCATGGATCGGCATCGGAGATGCCCTGGACTATGCCGGCCATCCGGATGTCGCTTGGAAGATTTATCCCTTGGATTATAAGTATGCCATGGCACAGGTCTATGCGGCGCGGGACTATGACACAGCAGAGGAATTTGCAGAATCTGTGTTAAAACTGGATCCATACAATTCTTCCGTCTATGTGCTATATATGAATGAGGCGAACGCGAAGGGGGATTACCAGGCCATGATCCGATATGGGAAGAAGGCGGCAGCACTTTCGCCTTATCAGAATGAGATCCTTTCCAATTATGTGGAGAAACTGGGAAAGGCGATTGATTCTTATAAGGAGAGCGGGGAGACAGCACAGTGCGACAAGGCAATCACTGCGGTTTCAGAAATAAAGAAGCTTCTGATAGATACCAAAGCTTCGACCAATCCTTTGGCTTGGAGGATCAAAGACAAACCAAAATTCACATTGACAGAGGATGCAGAGAAGATATTAAGGGCATATGCTGAATAAAGCAGAGGCTTTTATGTAAGGATTTCAGCAAATAAGTCGGAAGCTGTCAGGAAGGGCTTTTTCGACTAAGACAAATGACAAGATTCAAGCGGATGCGATATAATGCAATTCGGGAGGAAAATTTTCATGGAAGAGAATAAAAAGGCAAAGATGTCGGATCTGGATCTTAGAGATATGAATGAGACGATTGCGAATAAGAATGTGGCTGAGAAGATGGAAACTGGTGGAATTTCTGGCGGGAATCCTGGAGAAAATGATGCTTCCGAACGGAAAAAGGGAAAAAAGCATCTTATTCTTTCCTTTATTCTGATCGTGGCAGTGATGGTTCTGGCTTTTGCCGGCTACCAGGGATACCGCTATTATAAGGACCGGACCAATCGCAAAGTTCAGAAGATTTCAAAAGTGGTACCCACTCAGAAGGAACAGGCCGAGTCGGCTCCGGAGGAAATCGACTGGAAGGCCCTACAGGCTTTGAACCCGGACATTTACGCTTGGATCGTTGTTCCGAACAGTAATGTCAACTATCCGGTTCTGCAATCTTCTGAGAATGAGAAAGAAGACTTCTATCTCATGCATCAGGTGAATAAGGCATCCGGATATCCGGGCGCGATCTATTCTCAGAAAAGAAATGCCAAAGATTTTTCTGACCGCATGACCGTACTTTACGGACACAACATGAAGAATGGAACTATGTTTACCAGCCTGCATAAGTATGAAGATAAGAATTTCTTTAAGGAAAATCCCTATATTTATATCTATACGCCAAATGCCAAGTATGTCTACCAGGTTTTTGCAGCCTATAATTATGATGATCGCCTGATCCTTGCGTATTTTAATGACTTTAAGGAGGACGATGTCTGGAATACCTATCTCAAATCTTTCCAGCAACTCTACAAGGGGAATGTTGATAATGCAATCGCTTCTTCCCTGGTTTCGGATGATAAGATCCTGACACTTTCGACTTGTAATAGTGTGGAGACAGAGCGCTTTCTTGTCCAGGGGGTACTCTTGACAGAGGATGAGGCAAAAAAAGCAGGCATCGATCATGCCAACGATGCACAGAATATGGCTGCTGAAGGAGCCAGGAAGGAGAGCGGTTCGAAGAACTAAGCAGCTGTGCTCCCAGCCACAAGAAATGCTAGCGTAAAGTTTTAGTCGGAAAAAATATAAAAAGAGAACATCACCTGTGATAAGGTATTAAGCGGAAAACCAAAAAACCTTGCAAAGGAGATGTTCTCTATGAATAAGAGTATAC
>NZ_JBJYZD010000019.1:0-24164 GCF_046263795.1 Porcibacter vitabionis
AACACTTAGTAGATACTAATATTTTACCACTATATACGCATATACGCAATACACAATATTAGAATTTGTGCAAAAAATAAAGCCATCACTGGCTTCTGAGGATTTTGGGTGTCAAACTTCCGAGTTTTCCGGTGAAATCAAGTGGCAGGAAAAATTTTCACACAAGCTTGTTAAGACGGAAGGCCGGTCGGATCCGTTCTGTATTTGAAATTAAACAGTGGAATCGACCGTCGCTCTATTGATTTTTCACAATGAAAATCCTAATATAATAAATAGACTTTGTGCATTTTGTGTGGTTTTCGCCAGTGAAAACTTCACAGTTGTTAACAGTGTCATAATCTTGTTAGGAGGGAATTTTTCATGATTAAGAGAAAAATGAAAACCATGGATGGTAACCATGCTGCTGCTCATGCTTCTTATGCATTCACAGAAGTAGCTGCCATGTATCCCATCACCCCTTCATCTGTAATGCCTGAAGCAACAGATGAGTGGGCGACTGCCGGACGTAAGAATATGTTCGGTGAGCCTGTACAGATTACAGAGATGCAGTCTGAGGCCGGCGCAGCAGGTGCTGTACACGGTTCTCTGGCAGCAGGTGCAATGACTACGACCTACACCGCATCTCAGGGACTTCTTCTGATGATCCCGAATCTGTATAAGATCGCCGGTGAAGGACTTCCCGGAGTATTCGATGTATCTGCACGATGCGTTGCTACTCATGCCCTGAACATCTTCGGTGACCATTCCGACGTATATGCATGCCGTCAGACCGGTGTAGCTATGCTTTGCGAGTCTTCCGTACAGGAAGTTATGGATCTGACTCCGGTAGCTCATGCTTCCGCCCTGAAGGGTCATGTTCCTTTCATTAACTTCTTTGATGGTTTCCGTACCTCTCATGAGATCCAGAAGATCGAGACATGGGACGAGAAGAACGGATATCCGGAACTTCAGGATATGATCGACCGCGATGCTTTGAAGGCATTCAAGGAGAACGCTCTGAACCCGAATCATCCGAAGGAAATGGGCTCCGCTCAGAACCCTGACATCTTCTTCCAGACCAGAGAAGCCTGCAACACTTATTATGATGAACTTCCTGCAATTGTTCAGTCTTACATGGACAAGATCAATGAGAAGATCGGTACAGACTATAAGCTCTTCAACTACTATGGACCGAAGGATGCCGAGCAGGTAATCATCGCTATGGGCTCCGTTTGCGAGACCATCGACGAGACCATCGACTACCTGGTTTCCCGTGGAGAGAAGGTCGGCGTTGTTAAGGTACGTCTCTATCGTCCTTTCTGCGCAGATGCTCTTATTGCTGCAATTCCTGACACTGTTAAGAAGATTTCCGTTCTGGATCGTACCAAGGAGCCGGGATCTGAGGGCGAGCCTCTCTACCTCGATGTTGTAGCAGCTCTGAAGGGTAGTAAGTTTGATCAGGTTCCTGTATTCTCAGGCCGTTACGGACTGGGTTCCAAGGATACTACTCCGGGACAGATCATTGCTGTATATAGAAACAACGAGAAGAAGAAGTTCACCATCGGCATCATCGATGATGTTACCAACCTTTCTCTTGATGTTAAGGAAAATCCGGTTACCACACCTGAGGGAACGACCAACTGTAAGTTCTGGGGTCTGGGCGCTGATGGTACCGTAGGTGCCAACAAGAACTCCATCAAGATCATTGGTGATAACACAGACATGTATGCTCAGGCATATTTCGATTACGACTCCAAGAAGTCCGGTGGTGTTACCATTTCTCACCTGAGATTTGGTCACAAGCCGATCCGTTCTACTTATCTGATCAGCCAGGCAAACTTCGTAGCATGTCATTGCCAGGCTTATATCTATAAGTACAACATGGTTCAGGATCTGGTTGACGGAGGCACCTTCCTCTTCAATACCCAGTGGACTCCTGATGAACTGGATGAGAAGCTTCCGGGACAGGTAAAGCGTTACATCGCACAGCATCACATCAACTTCTACATCATCGATGGTGTTAAGATCGGTAAGGAGATCGGACTTGGCAAGAGAATCAATACCGTTCTTCAGTCCGCATTCTTCTCCCTGACCAAGCTCATCCCTGAGGAGCAGGTACTTCAGCTGATGAAGGACGCTGCAAAGGCTTCCTACGCAAAGAAGGGTGATAACGTTGTAAAGATGAACTGGGATGCAATCGATGCAGGTGCTACTGCATATCAGAAGATTGATGTTCCGGCATCCTGGGCTGACTGCAAGGATGATGATCTGACCGAGAAGATCGATGAGACCAGAGGAAATGCAGACCAGATCAAGTTCGTTAAGGATATCCAGAGTAAGGTCAACGCTCAGCAGGGTAACACCATTCCTGTATCTGTTGTTAAGAACTATGTTGATGGTTCTACTCCGAGCGGTACTTCTCAGTTCGAGAAGCGTGGTGTCGCTACCGATGTTCCGGTTTGGGATGCTGCTAAGTGTATCGAATGTAACCGTTGTTCTTATGTCTGCCCTCATGCAGCAATCCGTCCGGTTGCTCTGACCGCAGAAGAAGATGCAGCTAAGCCGGAAGGCATGGTTACAAAGGATCTTACCGGAAACAAGGATTACAAGTTCGCAATTGTTGTATCCGCTTACGATTGTACCGGATGCGGCTCCTGTGTAAATGTATGCCCGGCTAAGGAAAAGGCAATCGCTCTCAATGACTTCGAAGCAAACAGAGGAGAACAGGCATTCTTCGATTATGCTGAGACTCTTCCGGTCAAGGAAGACCTTGTTGAGAAGTTCAAGCTGAATTCCGTTAAGGGATCTCAGTTCCGCAAGCCTCTGATGGAATTCTCCGGCGCTTGCGCAGGCTGTGGTGAGACTCCTTACGTTAAGCTGATCACTCAGCTCTTCGGCGATCGTATGTACATCGCAAATGCAACCGGATGTACCTCTATTTGGGGTAACTCTTCACCTTCGACTCCTTACACCATGAATGCTCAGGGTCATGGCCCGGCTTGGTCTAACTCCCTCTTCGAGGATGCAGCTGAGTTTGGTTATGGTATGCTTCTGGCTCAGAGAGCAGTTCGTGATAAGCTGGCTGACAAGCTGGATCAGCTTGTTGCTTCTACCGGTGATGCAGCTCTTACCAGTGCCGTAAAGGATTGGAAGGACACCTTCAATGATGGTGTTGCAAACCAGCTGGCTACCGAGAAGGTCGTAGCAGCTCTTGGTGAGCTTTCCAATGAGGAAGCTAAGGAAGTTCTCGTTGAGAAGGATTTCCTGTCCAAGAAGTCTCAGTGGATCTTCGGTGGTGATGGATGGGGCTACGATATCGGATTCGGCGGTCTCGATCATGTCATCGCTTCCGGTAAGGATGTCAACATTCTTGTTGTAGATACCGAAGTTTACTCCAACACAGGCGGACAGTCCTCTAAGGCTACCCCGATCGGTGCAGTAGCAGAGTTCGCTGCCGGCGGTAAGCAGACCAAGAAGAAGGATCTCGCTTCCATCTGCATGTCCTATGGATATGTATATGTAGCTCAGATCGCTATGGGTGCAGATATGAACCAGGCTGTTAAGGCAATTGCCGAGGCTGAGGCATATCCGGGACCTTCTGTCATCATTGCATATGCTCCTTGTATCAACCATGGTATCAAGAAGGGCATGAGCAAGGCTATGACCGAGGAAGAGCTGGCTGTTAAGGCTGGTTACTGGTTCAACTTCCGCTTCGATCCGTCCAAGGAATCCAACAAGTTCACTCTGGACTCCAAGACTCCGACCGACGACTACAAGGAATTCCTTGCAGGTGAGAACCGTTATGCATCCCTGACCAAGTTCCATCCGGATACTGCAGAGGTACTCTTTGCAAAGGGTGAAGAAGGATCCAAGGAGCGTTATGCTTACCTGAACAAGCTGGTTAGCCTTTATGCTGACTGATCTGTTTTCCTGAAATAAGACGGAGAGATTTTTCTCCCCGCTTCATAGAAAATGAGGTCGAAGGGCCCTGCGAATTTTCGCAGGGCCCTTTTTTTACCCTTATTTCATTTTCGGCCTACTTTACATCAGAAAAGTGAAATGTTAAACTATGAGTTAATATTAGATCCTTTTATATGAGGAGAGAAAGATGACGGAAGAGTTTGAAACAAAGGAAGCTAAAGATTCCGGGGAAGATGAGCTTTTAAAACAGATCGATGCCTTTCGGGAAAAGGCAATGCAGCTGACCAAGCTGATTGGTGTTCGTGAGCGGAAAGTCAAGGAACTGGAAGCTTTGGTAAGAGCAAAAGAAGCAAAGAACCAGGAGCTGCAGGAGTCTCTGATCAAGAAACAGCAGGAGGCAGATTCCCTTGTTCTCGATGTCAATCGTAAGGTTGATGAAATGATGACCCAGGTGAATGCAACCATGGGCAGTATTGAGGAGAGAATTTCCAACCAGGTAGCAGGCAATGAGGAAAATGCGGCACAGCAGACGCAGGCCGTGCAGGATAGTCTTAGCGGCGTCAAGGAGAATCTGACAACAGTTTCCGAAGGGCTGGGTTCTATTAAGGATGAACTTTCGGAGAAGGTTCATTCGGAGAATGTCAAAGTCTATCGGAATATTCAGGATCTTCTGACAGAAATGGCCAGTAGAGAAGAGGATCAGAATCTGGAAGAAAAGCACTTCCGTTCGATCCGGGGAATCAATCTTTTCTCATTGATTCTGAACATTGTCAATGTAGGTGCTTTTGTAGTCCTCTTTCTTTATCTCATGGGCTACATTTCATTCTAAGATTCAATCGTTTGATGCGATCATTCAGGCTGCAAGGGGGAACTCATGCAGCCTTTCTTGTTCTTTGATCCATTGGGAAGTAAGGGAGCCATTCCAAGCTTAAGATATCAGAAAGAGGGCATATATGGAAAAGCAGGAGAAGAAACCGGTCTGGGTGATCGGCCACAAGAATCCGGATACGGATAGTATCTGTGCAGCGATCAGCTATTCTTATTTTAAAAACCATTCCGGGGACGGCCAGACCTATATTCCAAAGAAAGCCGGGAAATTAAACGGTGAGAGCCGATATGTCCTCAGCCGTTTTTCCGTCCCTGAGCCGGAAACGGTTACGGATGTCTCCACTCAGATCAAGGATCTCTCTTTCCGAAAGAATGCCGGCATCGACAGTCACTATTCCCTGAAGAAAGCCTGGACCCTGATGCGGACATTGGATGTCGTAACCATGCCGGTCGTAAGCCGGGATGGTTTTCTCGAAGGAATTATCAGTAACAGCGACATTGCCTATTCCTATATGGATGTGATCGACAATCGCATCCTGAGCCGGGCCAGGACTCAGTATTTGAATATCATGGAGACCTTGCAGGGGAGTATTCTTTCCGGTAACGACCATGCCTATTTTGTCAAAGGCAAAGTTGTGGTAGCCGCCGGATCCGAGGAGAGGATCCGACAGGATATTCTGGCAGATGACCTCGTTATTGTCGGCAATATCCGGGACCGGATCCAGACCGTTCTCGAGCAGAACCCTTCCTGTGTGATCATCACCGGATCTTCCAGGGAAAATGTAGACCCGGATGTCATTCTCATGGCCGGCGCGATTCAGTGTGTCCTGATTGTAACGGAATTCGATTCCTTTACTACAGCGCGGCTCATTAATCAGAGTATGCCGATTCGTTCGGTCATGACCAAGGATCACTTTATTTCCTTTGAACTTGATGATCGTGTGGATGATGTCCAGGAACAGATGTCCAAGGTCCGTCACCGTGACTTCCCGGTTTTGGACCAGCAGCACCGCTATATCGGTATGGTCTCCCGGCGAAATCTCCTGGATGCTCAGAAGAAAAAGGTCATTCTGGTGGACCATAATGAGAGATCCCAGGCAGTCGACGGAATTGAGGAAGCTGAGATCCTTGAGATCATCGATCATCACAGACTGGGATCTCTGGAGACCATGCAGCCGATCTATTTTCGAAATCAGCCGCTGGGATGTACCAATACCATCATCTATCATATGTTCCGGGAAAAGCAGCTTCCCATTCCGGAGAAGATCGCAGGGATTATGCTTTCTGCTATTCTTTCGGATACCCTGATGTTCCGCTCGCCGACTTGTACACCCATGGACGAAGAAGCTGCAAGGGCCCTGGCAAAAATTGCAAATGTGGATATCGAAGAGCTGGCAGTTGCCATGTTTGAGGCTGGTTCTGATTTTACAGGGAAAACGACCGAACAGATCCTCTATACGGACTTCAAGATCTTCTATTCGGGCGAAGTCTCCTTTGGCGTCTCCCAGGTCAGCGCCCCGACCAGGCGGCAGCTGGATTCCATCCGGGACGGCTTACAGGAGTATCTGAAGACGGTTCAGGCAGATAAGAATCTGGATATGGTTTTTGTTATGCTGACGAATATTTTGGAAGAAAGTTCTGAGCTCCTCTATACCGGGAATGATGCAGAGCGGATCATTCAGTCGGCATTCTCCGAGAAAGTGGAGAATCGAGAAGGAAGGATTTATCTGCCCGGTGTCGTATCCCGGAAAAAGCAGATGGTCCCTCCGATTATTGAAGCGATTCAGAGAGAGTCCTGATCGGCTGATGGAAAGAGAAAGGAAATTGACGTGAAGATTACAATGAAGGCCGGGAATATGCTCTATCCCTTGCCTGCGGTTCTGGTATCAACCCGTGGAAGGGATGGCAAGGATAACCTTCTGACTGTGGCATGGACCGGGACAATTAATACCAATCCGCCCATGGTCTATATTTCTGTCCGGAAATCGAGATATTCCTATCAGGCTCTTCATGAGACCGGTGTCTTTGTCATCAATCTGACAACGGAGGATTTGGCAAGGGCTGCCGATCTCTGCGGCGTAAGAAGCGGGCGGGACTTGGATAAGTTTGCATATTGCGGTCTCCATAAGGAGGAAGCGGATCAAATTGATGCTGCTCTTGTTGAGGAGAGCCCGGTCAATATCGAATGTCGGGTGACTGAGGAGAAAGAGCTTGGATCTCATGTCATGTTTCTGGCCGAAGTCCTGGCTGTGCATGCAGATTCGGCATATATGGATGAGAAGGAGACTTTCCATCTGGAAGAAGCGAAACCGATCGTCTATTCTCATGGAAGCTATTTCAGCTTAGCAAAGGAACTGGGAAGGTTCGGTTACTCGGTCAGGAGAAGGAAAAAAGCAGATCCGTTAGATCAGAAGGGCAAGCCAAAAGCCTCAGGCAAGCCAAAAGCATCAGGCAGGCCGAAAGCCTCAGGCAAGCCAAAAGCATCAGGAAAGCCGAAAGCCGGGAAAACAGGAAAGACAGGAAAAAGAAAGGGAAGTAAATGACGATTCAGGAAGAAGCGCACCGCATGAAATTGACATCGCCTTTCATGGCGGCCAGTTCAAAAGAGACCAGGGACCGGGCTCTGGCAGAGATCAAAAAGGCCCTTGTCTTGGGAAAGAATGAGATTTTTGAAGCCAATCGGGCGGACCTGGCTCGGGCCGAGAAGGAAGGCGTGAAGGATTCCGTGAAAAAAAGACTTCGCTTCGATGAGAAGAAGCTGTCCGATGTCCTGGCCGGGATCGATCAATTGATGACCCTTGTGGACCCCATCGGAAAAGTCCTTTTGGACCGGCAGTTGGATCAGAAGCTGGAACTTCGCCGTATCCAGGTTCCGATCGGTGTCATCGGCGTCATCTTCGAGGCCAGGCCGGACGCCCTGGTCCAGATCTCCTCTCTTTGTATTAAGAGTGGAAACTGTGCTATCTTAAAGGGCGGAAAGGAAACCCGGGAGACGAACCGGATCCTCTTTTCTCTCATAAAGGATGCAGTTATTACTGCCGGTCTGCCGGAAGGCTGCCTCTTTCAGGCAGAAGCGCATAGTGAGATCGATGAGCTTCTCCGGTGCGACAAGGATGTGGATCTCTTGATACCGAGAGGTTCCAATGCCTTTGTCTCCTATATCATGAATCATACCCGGATCCCGGTCATGGGCCATGCCGACGGTGTCTGTCATACTTATGTGGATCGGGACGCAAAATTAGACCAGGCCGTTCGAATTCTCGTGGACGCCAAGACCCAGTATGCAGCGGCTTGCAATGCCACAGAGACCATTCTGATCGACCGGCAGATCGCTTGGCAGATCTTTCCAAAATTAAGTGAGGCATTCCGAAAGGCCGGGGTCAGGGTCCGTGGCAATGCAGAGACGCTCTCGGCTTTAAAAGATGCAGATTTTCTTCTGGCAGAGGATCCCCTCATGGAAGAGGAGGAGTATCACAAGGAATATCTGGATTTTATCGCATCGGTCAAGTTGGTGGATAATGTCAAGGAAGCCGTGAATCACATTAATTGTTACGGCTCTCATCACACAGATGCCATCCTGACCGAGAACGATGAGACAGCTTCTTACTTCCTTCAGATGGTGGATTCGGCCGGTGTTTACCGGAATTGTTCCACCCGTTTTGCCGACGGTTTCCGCTATGGCTTTGGCGCCGAGGTCGGGATTTCGACCAGTAAGCTGCATGCCCGCGGCCCGGTTGGACTGGAAGGCCTCATGACCTATAAATATGAACTTCTGGGGCATGGCCAGATCGTTGGAGATTATGCAGACGGGAAGGCCAGTTTCCATTTCAAGGATCTGTTATAAATAATTTTTTAGATTACTGGAAGGGTAATTCGTATGAAGATCGCACTGATACAGATGCAGATGTCCATGGACAAAAAAGTGAATTTCAAGAGAGCCATGGAGAATATTGAGGATGTCTGCCTGAACGGAACTGAGCTGGTCCTCTTTCCCGAGGCTCAATTGACTCCCTTCTTTCCTCAATATCCGGCGGCTATGCTGGAAGGAATGGGTATTTCGAAGACCGCTTTCTCCATTCCGGAGGATGACGACAGAATCAAGGCTTTTTCGGACAAGGCGAAGGAGAAAGAGATCTATCTGGTCCCGAACTTCTATGTGAAGACCAAAGAGGGCAGACTCTTCGATCGTTCTTATATGATGGATCCACAGGGCGAGATCCTGGGAAGCTCGGACATGGTCAATATTTATTCGGCAGAAAATTTCTTCGAGAAGGACTATTATGAGCCATCGGAAAGCGGTTTTCGGGTTTATGACACGCCCTTTGGCAGGATCGGGATTGTGATCTGCTTTGACCGTCATCTGGCGGAGTCGGTACGTTCCTGCGCTCTTCAGGGAGCACAGATGGTTTTGATCCCGGCTGCCAATGTCAAGTCGGAACCCTTGGATGTCTTTGAGGCGGAGCTTCGAGGCCAGGCTTATGAGAACAATGTCTTTATTGCCATGTGTAACCGGGTCGGACAAGAGGATGCCATGGATTTTGCCGGACAGTCCATAGTCATCGATCCCGAGGGCCAGATCATTGCAAAAGCCGGGGACGGGGAAGAAAATCTCCTTTTGGATATCGATCTTGGAATGGCCATCCGGTCCAGAAACAAGAGACCTTATCTAGGCTTTATAAGGCCGAATGCAGCAGTTTACCACATGGCAGGAGAATTTACGGATCCGGCACTTCCAAGCCCAAATACCCTTTATCTTGCCATGGCCGATTACGACAAGGGCGACCCCATGCGGATCCAGCATTTCACTAAGGTCTGGACCTATGCCCGCCTGATCGGTCTCGGGGAGAATCTGACGGCAGAAGAGGAGACCATTCTTGAGACCGCGGCCATCGTTCATGATATAGGGATTCATAAGGCGGAGAAGGATTTCGGCTCCAGTGACGGCAAGCTTCAGGAGAAACTCGGACCCATGGAAGCAGAAAAACTCTTGAAATCTCTTCTTTATCCGCCCAGAATAATAGAGAGAGTATGTTTCCTCGTCGGCCATCACCATACTTATGATAAGATTGAGGGAAGGGATTATCAGATCCTGGTGGAAGCGGATTTCCTAGTGAATATCTATGAGGATAAGCTTCCGAAGAAGGCTGCGGAGACGGCTTATCAGAAGATCTTTTGTACCGAAACGGGAAAGCGGCTTTTCAGACAGATGTATCCGAAAGAAGGCTGGCGAGGAGATCGAACGGATGAATAATTCCGGAAGACAGTGTTAGTTCAGAAAGAAGCAAAGCCATGAAAGCAAGTGCAAGCGCAGTTATTGAAAAGCATCCGATCGCTCTTGTTTCAAAAAGCGAAGCAGAAGCTTTTGCCAGGGAAGAAAGACGGGAAACCGACCTTTTAGAGAAGGCAGCTTCCAACAAGACGGCAGTCCGTTTGTTTGAAAGGAAGAGACGGCAGCTGATCATTGAAAGAGTGGGCAGAGATGTTCTGGATTCGAAACTTTTTGAAAAGGCCCGGACACAGATTCACCACTATAACAATACGGTAGCCGGGCATACCATGGAAGTCAGCGAGGTTGGTCTGCATATCGCAGAATTACTGGAAAAACACGGGATCCGTGTGAATAAGGAAGAAGTGATCCGGATCACCCTCCTTCATGATTTCGGCATCATCGGCCGCCATGAGAAGTTTAAGAACAATTTTGTTACCAATTTTCAGCATCCCAAGGATTCGGTTCAGGAGGCACTGAAGATCTATCCGAACCTGTCGAAGAAGGAACAGAAAAATATAGCCCGCCATATGTTTCCCTCCACTTTTATGTTTCCGACCAATCGTGAGGGCTGGATCCTGATTGCTGCCGATAAGATCGCATCTCTCCATGATGTGCAGAGACGTTTCTTTCATAAGAAAAATCATATGATGGAGGAACAGCATGCATGAAAAGATGACGGCAGAGAATAAAACGGCCACCAGAAACAGTGTCGGACGTTTATTGTTTGCCCTAATCGGAATTTCTCTTCAGATCGCCCTGATTGTTTCCTTCTTTAATATCTTAAACGGCCGCTGGAGCTGGGTCCGGGATATGACCGAGGTCTTTAGTCTGGTACTGGTCCTTTTGATCTATGGCCAGCATAAGACCAGTGCCATGAAGACTCCCTGGATCATTTTGATCCTGGTTCTTCCGGTGTTCGGTATTGTCATGTATCTTCTGGTCGGCTTGAACGGATCGACTTTTATCATGCGAAAACGCTATGAGGCAGTCGATCAGAAGCTGTTGCCGCATCTCCATAAGGACCCATTGGCCGATGAACTCTTAAAGGAAAGGCATCCTTCCTTAGCCGGTGTCAGTTCCTACCTAGAAAATGTTGCCGGATTTCCAACCTATCAGAATACGAAAGTCAAATTTTTTCCGGAAGCTTCGGCCGGTCTTTTAGCCATGAAAGAAGACCTGCGATCGGCCAGGCACTATATTTTCATGGAATATCATGCCATCGAAGACAAGGAAGCCTGGAAGGGCATCGAAAAGATTCTTGTGGAGCGGGCAGGGCATGGTGTGGACGTCCGGATCTTTTATGATGATATGGGTTCGATCGGCTTTCTGGACGGACGCTTTATCAAGCGGATGGAAGCACATGGGATTCACTGCCGGGACTTCAATCCGGTCATGCCCGGTTTGAATGTCTTTCTGAATAACAGAGACCATCGGAAAATTACAGTCATTGACGGTGAAATTGCTTATACCGGCGGATATAATCTGGCGAATGAGTACTTTAATATCACACATCCCTATGGATACTGGAAGGACACAGGGATCCGTCTGGAGGGAGAAGCAGTAAAGAGCTTTCTGGTGATCTTTCTGGAAAACTGGAATGCCATTAAAAACCAGAAACTCGAGGATACCGAGGGAGACATTGCCCGCTATATAGAGGTGGCCAATCGGGAAGAAGAGACCATTGAAAAACGTGAGGAGAGGCGGGCAGAGAAAGAGATCGAAGAGGGCAAATTTCCGGAAATTTCCAAAGAGGGATTTATCCAGCCCTATTCCGATAATCCGATCGATAATGAAAATGTGGGAGAAAATGTTTATATCTCCCTGATTGAGCAGGCAGAGCAGTACTGCTGGTTTATCACGCCATATCTTATTATCACGGATGAGATGAGTCATGCCCTTTCCCTGGCGGCCAAACGGGGCGTTGATGTCCGGATTATTACGCCCGGTATACCGGATAAGAAGCTGATCTATCAGATCACGAGGTCCTATTACAATGGATTAGCCCGGAATGGTGTAAGGATCTTCGAATACACACCCGGCTTCTGCCATGCCAAGATGTGCGTTACGGATGATGTGGCAGCAACGGTAGGAACCATAAACCTTGATTACCGGAGTCTCTATCATCATTTTGAGGACGGATGTCTCATCATAGAAGATCCGGTCGTGGGAGAGATCCATGAGGATTTCTTAAATACCATGGAAGAGTGCCGGGAAGTGACGGAATTCTATAAGACGGGACGAAGCAATAGCTTACGTCTCTGGCAATTGTTCTTACGACTCTTTGCGGAGCTTCTGTAGAGCTTTCTAGAATTCGAATGTTGGATTCGCATGGAAGGGCAAAGCTTGCATGATAAAAGCTTGCATTATAATAGAATAGGGAAAGAAGAAAGATTATGAAAACGAAAATTTACATCGACGGACAAAGCGGAACCACAGGACTGGAGATCTATGAAAGGATCGGAAAGAGGTCAGATCTGAACCTTCTTCGCATTGATGAGGACAAGCGCCACGACCTGTCGGAACGGAAAAAATTCCTGAATGCTGCGGATCTGGTCTTCCTTTGTCTGCCGGATGAAGGAGCCAGAGAAGCGGTTTCTCTGATTGAGAATCCGGATGTCAAAGTCATAGACGCTTCTACCGCCCATCGGACGGCGGATGGCTGGACCTATGGATTTCCTGAATTGTCAGAGGAACAGCGTGAAGCGATCCGGACATCCAAAAGGGTTGCCAATCCGGGATGCCATGCGACCGGACTGATTTCTTCAACGGCTCCTTTGGTCCGACTGGGCATTCTGCCCAGGGATTATCCTCTGACCTGCTTTTCCCTGACCGGTTATTCGGGCGGCGGTAAGAAGATGATCCGGGACTATGAGACCGAGCCGGTTCGAAGGGAGCTTCAGGCACCCGGTATCTATGGCAGGTCCCTCCATCACAAGCATCTCCCGGAGATGCAGAAGATCACGGGCCTTGTATATCCGCCGGTCTTCCTTCCGGTCGTCGATGACTATTACCGGGGGATGGCCGGAACGATTCTTCTGGAGAACCGCCTCTTAAATGGTAAGCCATCGGCCAGAGAGATCCGGAATATTTTGGCGGACTATTATAGAAATGCGCATTTCCTTTCGGTTCGCCCCTTCGAGGATGATCCTGGCACGGTCTACGCCAATGCCCTTATCCATACCAACCGTCTGGAACTTCTTGTTTCCGGAAATGAAGACCAGACAGTGATCACTGCACTTTTTGATAATCTTGGCAAGGGTGCGAGCGGGGCAGCGGTTCAAAATATGAATATCATGCTGGGACTTCCGGAAGAAACCGGTTTGGAATAAGAGAAAGGAAAATATCGTGAAGTTTATTCGACGAAAGAGGAACCTGCTTCTTCATCTTAATATGGCATTTGTCGGAGGCGGCTGTGCGATCTATGCCATTATGCTGCGGGGAAATTTCGGACAGGCACAGACAGCCAATCTGACTGACCTTGTGATCCGTGTCATTCTCGGAGATAACTGGTTTGAAGTTTTCTATCGTTTTATGGCCTTTCTTCTTTTTATGACTGCTTTGGCCATCAGTCATGCCATGAAATGGTTTTTAAAACCGGTCCGGGTGGAGATGATCTGCTTTCTTGTGGAATTCGCCTGCATTATGATCACCGGACTTCTGCCGGCAGAGATCCCTGATATGATGGGGCTTTGGCCCATTTTCTTCATGACAGGCTTTCAATGGGGCGTATTTGCCGGAGCAGAAGGATTTAACTGTTCTACGATTTTCTGCTCCAATAACTGTAAGCAGGCCTTGTTTGGCTGGATGGATTATTTTGCAGATCATAAAAGACGAAGCTTTGAACAGGGCCGATTCTATACGGCAACCGTCATTTTCTTCTATTGCGGTGCTGTCTATCTCGGTATTTTGACTCACTGGCTTGGCATACGCTCCTTTTTCTTCCAGATTCTTCCGCTTGCGTCGGCTGTTTCTCTTTGGGTCCTTACAGGAAGCCAAAAGACTGCCGAAAAGAAACCCTTCACGGAAGGACCTCAGAACTACCGCAAGGGTGTTTCTGAGTTGTGATTGATTTTAACTGTGTGGCAAATGACACTCGTATTCCTGAAAATTTCATTGACTAAAAGAGAACTATCATTATGAATAAAAGCAGACTTACTGAGGGAGATCCGCTTTCTATTATTATAAAATTCACACTTCCGCTATTGATCGGAAATGTCTTTCAGCAGCTTTATAATATGGCGGATACGATTATCGTCGGGCAATTTGTCGGACAGAATGCCCTGGCTGCCGTCGGATCCACAGGTACCATCATGTTTTTGATCCAGGGTCTGGCCAATGGCTTTTCGTCCGGCTTTACTGTGATGACATCGCAGCGGTTCGGCGCTGAAGACAAGGAGGGGACAAGACGGTCCGTCTCCAATGCCCTTATCATGTCGACGGTCGTTATTCTGATTCTTACGATCGTAAGCACAAGCTCTATGCATGCCATACTGAATCTTTTGAATACGCCGAAAGAGATCTATCAGTATGCCTATGATTATATTTTTGTGATCTGCGCCGGCCTCTTCTGCACGGTTTATTACAACCTTTTTGCCGCGCTTCTAAGAGCCGTCGGGAATTCCAGGGTCCCTTTGATCTTTCTGGTCTTTTCGGCCTGCTTAAATGTAGGGCTTGATCTGCTTTTGATCATTCAATTCTCGATGGGTACCCGTGGAGCAGCTGTTGCGACAGTCGTCTCGCAGGGCATTTCGGCGATCCTCGAGGCGGTCTACATTTTCCTTCGTCTTCCGGATCTCCATATGCCGAAGGATTTTTATCGGATGAATTACAAGATGGCCAGAAGCCAGCTCGTGGTCGGCCTGCCTATGGCGCTGCAGTTTGGTATTACAGCATCCGGCACCATGATTCTCCAGGCCGGGATCAATACATACGGAGCGATCGCTGTTGCAAGTTATACGGCAGCCAGCAAGGTACAGAACCTGCTTTGCCAAGGCTATATGTCCCTGGGCCAGACCATGGCTGCTTATACCGGGCAGAATTACGGGGCCGGGAAAGTGGGCCGGATTCATGGCGGTGTCCGGGCTGCGATGAAGCTCGATGTGGTCTATTCGATCATTGTCGGATGTCTGGCTCTCCTCCTTCTCCGTCCGGCCATGTATCTTTTCTTCGATGCCGGGACAAATATAGACCGGCTCATGCCTTATGCCTGGCCCTATATGATCGCCAGCGTCATTTGTTTCATTCCTCTGGGCATGATCTTCATTTTCCGAAATACCATGCAGGGTGCAGGCTATGGCCTGATGCCCATGCTGGGAGGAGTTGTGGAACTCTTTTGCCGGATGGCTTTTGCCGTTTCTTCTATGCTGACCGGGATCTACATTCTGGTTGCCATGTCGGATGCATCCGCCTGGGTTGGGGCAGGCCTCTTTACTTTCCTGGCCTATCGTAAAATCATCCGGCAAGTGGACCAGAAGTTTCAAATTGAGAGATGTTGAAGTAAATAAAAGAAGGAATTTTCATTATGAATGGTGTAAAAAGAACCCTGACCTACCTCCATCCCTATCGGAGGCAGGCGATTCTTGCGCCGACATTCAAGCTCTTAGAGGCCCTGATGGATCTCATCACCCCTTTGATTGTCGCACAGATCATTAACCAGGGGATCGCTAAAGACAACTTTTCCCTTGTAGTCCGTTGCTTTCTGCTGCTTCTTCTTCTGGCAGCAAGCGGAATGGGCTTTTCTTTTACGGCCCAGTGGTTTGCAGCCAGAGCCAGTGTCGGCTGTACGACCGGCCTTCGTCAGGCCCTGTTTGATCATATCGAAAATCTGTCTTATACAGAGCTCGATACCATGGGAACCGACACCCTGATCACCCGGATGACAAGTGATATGAACCAGGTCCAGAACGGCTTGAATCTGGTTCTTCGCCTTCTCTTAAGAAGCCCCTTTATTGTTGTCGGCGCAGTGATCCTGTCCTTTACTGTCAATGTCAAGGCAGCCCTTGTCTTTGTTGTTACGGTTCCGGTTTTAAGCGTGGTCATCTTCGGCATTATGGCAGCATCCATTCCCCTCTATGCCAAGACTCAGGGTGCCCTGGACCGCTTATTGGGAACGACCCGGGAGAATCTGACCGGTGTCCGTGTCATACGTGCCTTCCATCATGAGAAGGATGAGGTAGAAGAGTTTGACCGCGAGAATCAGGCCCTGACGAAAATAAATGAATTTGTCGGTCGTCTGTCAGCTCTCATGAATCCTGCAACCTTTGCCATTGTCAATATCGCTACGATCCTTCTGATCCGTGTCGGCGCTGTCCAGGTCAATCATGGAAATATGGCCCAGGGCGATGTCGTTGCTCTCTATAATTACATGGCTCAGATCATTATTGAACTGATCAAGCTTGCCAGCCTGATCATCAATATCAACCGTTCTATTGCCTGCGCAGATCGGATCAACAAGGTTCTGTCTGTAGAATCCTCGATGCAGTATCCCTATCCGAAGAAAGAGACAGAAAGGAAAAAAGACACAATCGGGGACCATACAGAAGATCACGATGCAGACGGCCAAAGGATGGCGGAAAAAGAAAATGCGGTAGTCTTCGACCATGTCTCTTTTGCATATGCGGGAACCGGAGAAGATGCACTTTCAGAGATTAACTTTACTGTAAAAAAAGGCCAGACCATCGGTGTCATTGGAGGAACCGGCTCCGGTAAGTCCACTCTTGTCAATTTGATCCCCCGTTTCTATGACGTAAGTAAAGGTAAGGTCCTGGTCCAGGGGCAGGATGTCAGAGATTATCCGAAGGGACAACTGATCCAAAAGATCGGAATGGTTCCCCAGAAGGCTGTCCTCTTCGAAGGAAGCATCCGGGATAATCTTCTTTGGGGAAATGAAAATGCATCGGAGGAAGATCTCTGGAAAGCCATTGAAACGGCTCAGGCTTTGGAAGTGGTTCAGGGAAAAGAGGGCGGTCTGGATGCCTTCGTGGAACAGAACGGAAGAAACCTGTCCGGTGGCCAGCGTCAGCGTCTGACCATTGCCCGGGCTCTGGTTCGAAAACCGTCGATCCTTATCATGGACGATTCTTCCAGTGCTTTGGATTTTGCAACGGATCTCTCTCTTCGAAAGGCTATCCACGGTCTGGAAGGGGAGATGACGGTCTTTATTGTTTCCCAGAGAACTTCCAGTGTTCGTTCTGCTGATCAGATCATTGTCTTAAATGACGGTCAGATGGTCGGACTCGGAAGTCATGATGAGCTGATGAAGAATTGCCGGGTCTATCAGGAGATCTATTATTCTCAGTTCCCGGATGAGAAACCGGCTGATTGGAAGGAGGCAGAGTGATGGCAGAGTCTAAACAGAAAATGATGAACAATAAGAAAGCGGATTCTTCCAGCATGGAAGTCCTGAAAAAAGTCTTACGAGTCATTTCTCACTATCGTTTTCTTCTGCTTCTGAGCGTGATTCTTGCAGCAGTGACGGTGGTTCTCCAGCTCTATATCCCCATCCTTTTCGGTAATGCCATCGATCTGGTCTTAGGACCGGGGAAAGTTCGTTTCCAACCGATGAGATCGCTTTTCCTTCGGATCCTGATTTTGATCCTTCTTACGGCTGTATTGACCTGGCTTATGAACCTGATCAATAACCGCCTGACCTATCGGACGGTACAGGATATCCGGTCCAAGGCCATTCGAAAGATCCAGACCTTACCTCTTTCCTATTTGGATTCCCACAGCACCGGAGACATCGTACAGCGTGTGATCGCTGATGTGGACCAGTTATCGGATGGCCTTTTGCTGGGATTCACCCAGCTTTTCTCCGGCCTGGTCATGATCTTTGTGACGCTTGGCTTTATGTTTTCAAAGAACATAGAGATCACTTTCATGGTTCTCCTTCTGACACCGGTCAGCTTCCTGGTTGCCAAATTTATTTCCGGACGATCCTATAAGCTCTTTCGGAAGCAGACGGAGGTTCGGGGCAAACAGACAGCTTTGATCAATGAAATGGTAGGAAATGAGAAGGTTGTGAAAGCTTTCGGTCATGAGAAGAAGGCTTCTGACCAGTTCCGCATTTTGAATGAAGACCTGCAGAGTGCATCGGAGAAGGCAATTTTCCTTAGCTCTCTAACCAATCCTTCGACCAGAGCCGTCAATAATGTGATCTATGCTCTGGTGGCTCTTGTCGGTGCCGGTATGATCCTGGCCGGTCGTCTGACGGTCGGAGGGCTGACCGTGCTTCTGACCTATGCAAACCAGTATATGAAGCCCTTTAACGATATCAGTTCCGTGATCACAGAGCTTCAGAATGCCATGGCCTGCGCCCAGAGGATCTTCGAATTGATCGAATCCGATTCCGAGAGCCCGGATCCCAAGGCCTTGCTTCATCCCTGGCTCTATGAGGAGGGAAAGGATAGAGAGCATGCCATCGGCGCGGTCGATATTTCTCATGTAGCCTTCTCTTATGATAAGTCGAAGAAGTTGATCGAAGACTTTAACTTCCATGCAGACCCGGGGATGAAGATCGCTATTGTCGGCCCAACCGGCTGCGGCAAGACCACTTTCATCAATCTTCTGATGCGTTTCTATGATGTCGATCAGGGATCGATCTCGATCGACGGGCAGAAGATCAATGAAGTCAGCCGGGGATCTTTGCGGAAGAATTACGGCATGGTCCTGCAGGATTCCTGGATCAAGAACGGAACCGTGCGGGAGAATATCGCCTTCGGAAAGCCGGATGCCAGCGATGAAGAGATCATCCGCGCAGCAAAGGAGGCCCACAGCTATGAATTTATCCGCCGTATGCCAAAGGGTCTCGACACCATGATCAGTGACGAGGACCTGTCCCAGGGTGAGAAACAGCTTCTTTGCATCAGCCGTGTCATGCTTCTGATGCCGCCCATGCTGATATTGGATGAGGCAACGTCATCCATCGACACCCGGACAGAGCTTCTGATCCAGTCTGCTTTCGATAAGCTGATGCAGGGCAGGACCAGCTTCATCGTTGCCCACCGTCTGTCGACCATTCGAAATGCAGATGTGATCCTCGTTATGAAAGACGGCCGGATCATTGAGCAGGGCAGTCATGATGAACTGATGAAAAAGGGCGGCTTCTATACCAGTCTCTATAATTCGCAGTTTGCGGGAGTGGAAATATAGACCGGGGCAAAGATGGCCCCAAAGATCGATCCGGCCTTACGGCAGGTCAAGCTCTGGGCTTGAAAGTTAAAGTACTCTTGTGTTAAGATGTTCTTCGTGTGTTCGAAACCATCCACACGGTAAACAAAACTATGGAGAACATGGAAATGAAAAACAAAAAAGCACTTTACATCACCCAGGCAGCGATGATTGCGGCACTCTACGTCGTACTGACCGTCTTCATCAATGCTTTCAATCTGGCAAGCGGAGCGATTCAGGTAAGAATCTCCGAAGCGCTCTGCATCCTTCCGGTTTTCACACCGGCAGCAATTCCCGGCCTCTTTATCGGATGCCTCTTAGCCAATCTCGTGACGGGGGCTATGATCTGGGATATCATCTTCGGATCTCTGGCAACCCTTCTCGGTACCATCGGTACCTATTATCTCAGAAAGACGAAGTTTGCATTCACCCTTCCCCCGGTGATTGCTAATATGATCGTTATTCCGCCGGTTCTCATGCTGGCTTATCATGTACCGGATGCCTGGTGGTTTTTGGCCATCACAGTCGGACTTGGAGAAGTGATCTCGGTATGTATCCTGGGATTCCTTCTGAAGAAGGTCCTCTGGAACTTCCGCTATCAGATCTTCCGTTTGGAAGAGGGAGTTTAAAACTCAAAAGAATAAAAGAAAGAAAAAAGTAAATAGATGGTTTTAAAAAAGAGTGTGTGAAAACATTCGTTTTCACACACTCTTTTTCTTATTGTACCAGAATCTCCATCAGACTGGCATAGACATCTTCATATCGGGCCCGCCAGTTGTAGCAGATGGCGTCTGCCTCTGCCTTGGTGGACACATTTAAGGTGAGAGAAATCAGAACCCGCTCTTCCTGACTGACAGAGAGATGAACACTGTAGCCGCCTCCCAAAGCCCGGTCATAGATGGCAGTAATATTGTTTTCGCTCTGCATCTTTTGACCCCTGGCCTTGAAATAGTCCGCAATGTCCTGGCGGATGGCCGGTGTGATCCGATCCTGGAACATAGAAAGGGTCTTCTTGCCTTCCTCTGTAATAGAGTAGAGGACCTTGGTATGGTCCTTTTTGCCGCTGATATAACGGTTTCCTTCCAGACCATGAATGATCTCCTGGATCGAGAAGTAGTCTGTGTACTTTCGTTCCGTAAAAAATTCCGTAATTTGTGTTCCAGACATGGAAAAGCCGGCACGCTGCAATAATTCGAGCACCGTCATTTTATAGATCATATCCGGTTCTGCCATGAAATATAGACCTCCTTATTCTTTGACATGTTCCATCACTGCTTTGGCGACCATTTCGGAAACCTTGGGATCAAAAGCTTCGGGCATGATATTGTCTTCCGACAGCTGATCTTCCGGGACAAGAGATGCAATGGCTTCTGCAGCAGCCAGTTTCATTTCTTCTGTGATCTCTCTGGCATGGGCTTCCAGGGCACCCTTGAAGATCCCGGGGAAAGCAACAACATTATTGACCTGATTCGGGAAATCGGATCGTCCGGTACCGACGACACGGGCGCCTGCCTCCTTGGCAAGATCCGGCATGATCTCCGGTGTGGGATTGGCCATGGCAAACAGAATGGCATCATGGTTCATGGATCGGACCATATCCTGACTTACGATCCCGGGAGCAGAAACGCCGACGAAGATATCCGCATTGCGAAGGGCATCGGCCAGGCTTCCGGTCTGTCCGGATAAGTTCGTGACCTCCATCATTTTCTCCTGCATCCAGTTCAGATCCTTGGATTTCCTGGAAAGAATACCGGATTTATCACACATGGTAATGTCCTTGAAACCATAGCGGAGAAGAAGCTTAGTGATGGCAACGCCGGCAGATCCGGCGCCATTGACAACGATCTTACAGTCTTCTTTCTTCTTACCGACGACCTTCAAGGCATTGATAATGCCTGCCAGGACAACAATGGCCGTTCCGTGCTGGTCATCGTGGAAGACCGGAATATCCAGTTCCTTTTTCAGGCGTTCCTCGATCTCAAAGCAGCGGGGAGCAGAGATGTCTTCCAGGTTGATTCCGCCGAAGGTCGGAGCTATGGCCTTGACAACAGCAACGATCTCATCGGGATCCTGTGTATCGAGACAGATCGGAAAGGCATTGATGCCGCCGAATTCCTTAAAGAGAACGGCTTTTCCTTCCATAACAGGCATGGCTGCCTCTGGCCCTATATTTCCAAGGCCAAGCACTGCGGAACCATCGGATACGACAGCAACGGTATTCGCTTTTAAGGTATAGTGATAAACTTCGGCAGGATCCTTTGCAATGACCCGGCAGGGGGCTGCGACGCCCGGTGTGTAGGCGAGTGCCAGATCTTCTCTGGTCCTTACATGGGCCTTGGGCTCCGTAGAAATCTTACCATTCCATTGGCGATGAAGTTCCAGTGCTTTTTCATCATTTGTCATAACACACCTCCACTCTGAGTTGAAATCTTATGAAATGAATGTCACTTCTCTTTTGGCACTCATTTATGAAATTGCCTTGTGCATTCATACTGTCTCATCATAGCATTGAAAAAAAGAATGGGCAAGGCGGGAGAGAGAGTATAAAAAGCAGAGAAACAGGAACGATTCACTTGCCAAAATCCATCAGAGTGCTTGTTGAGAATTGGATTTTTTGCTATATTAAATGTAAGTAGAAGGTGTGCGGGATCGTAGAATGATTCCCTAGACAAAGCAGTTTCTACTCTCATATGATCGGCAAAATGATCCAAAGATCATGACGCAAAGCTATAGGGCCTTCACATGGCAGCCAGTTGCAACGAAAACGGGGTGTAGTGTCTTTGCGCGTTTTATCTTCAGAAAAACTGCACCGGAATCAGGGCGCAGTTTTTTATTTGTGGATAATGTGGATCATGATTCGGATTGTGATTCATGATTCATATAGCATAGACCTGTTCCCGGCAAATGTTAATTTAGCAAAAGGATAACTCCACAGAAATTTTAGATTTTCCGATGAAGGAGGAGCATCATGGGTAAGAAGAACCAGAATAGAAGGGAAGACCGCCGGAGGTCCGGGCTCTCTAAGGGAACTGCTGCGGCTGCAGGAGTTGCACTGGGCGGAGCCATTCTCTATACCCAGGGGAATATGGTTTATGCAGAAGAAATGCAGAGCAAATTTGAGAATTCGCAAGAGGCCCTGGAACCTGCCAGCGAATCCGCCAGTGAGTCTGTGCTGCCTTCTTCAGAAAATAGTCTGAGGGGGGGGTCAAGAGTCCACTAGTAATGATACTGCATCTGCCAGCCAGAGCCTTTCTGTCAGTACCAGTGATTCTGCAAGTCTTAGTGCATCCCTCAGTCAGTCTCAGTCGGAGTCTGTCTCAATAGCCAAATCAGAATTCTTAAGTATGAAGGAATCTGAGGGAAAATCTGAATTTATCCGTCACAGTGAATCCACATCCAGTAGTCTGTCTACTTCCGCTTCTGAATCCGAGGCATCGGCATCGGAAAGTGCGTCAGAGTCAGAATCTACGGCTCTTGGAAGTATGAGTAATTATCGGAGGTATCAGGACTATGAAAAACTCTTCAAAGAGGGGCTGAAACAGCAGAGAACCAGCCAGAGTTTCTTTGATAACATTATTTCTCAAGTTAGGGAGAAGTTTATAGACAATATTGATACTCGATATATTTGGCGCGGTCGGCGACAAGACTATCAAGCATATCTGAAGATGTGCAATGTCTATAACTACATTTATGGAAATGATGAATTTATAGATACTATACCAACGGGATTTTGGTGGAACCCAGAAAAAGAAGTTACACTTGGTCAGAAGGCCAACTACACTGCGGTACGGCATGATGAAGATCTGCAGCCGATATCCACAAGTGATAAGGTAATAGTTGATAGTAGAGATGAGGATGTCAGTAGTCATTCATCGAGTGATTACTCTGCAATCAAACCTCACAATATTAGCTTAACAACGGAAATAAAAAAAGAATTCATGAGATCCTGGTATGCAGAGGATCATCGTGGTCAGGGAAGGGGTGCAGCTCTTCAAGGGCAGTACTATTATAAATATATAAGTGAACAGAGTGTTAGTGGACATAAAGAATATGAGATGGAAGAGACTCCGACTCCTACGACAGATTTGCTAGATGGTCAGAAGTATTTCATCCCCTATGCCATTAAATATGAGGAAGATGGCTATCCCATCCATATGGATTTTTATCTCTTTACCTGGGATGCAAAAACTCAAAGATTTCGGCCGGATACAAGCACATATGAATCGGAATATGCTTCGACATCTGCTTCTGAGTCTGCTAGCCAGAGTGAGAGTTTGTCAATTAAAACAAGTGAAGCAGAAAGTGAGTATGAGAGCAAGAGTCAGTCTGAGAGTGTAAGTATGTCCAGGTCGGCGAGCGCAAGTACGTCGGAGTCCATCAGTGCAAGTACTTCCAAGTCCGCGAGTGCAAGTACGTCGGAGTCCATTAGTGCAAGTACTTCCAAGTCAGCGAGTGAGTCTGTAAGCGGATCTCAGTCCGCGAGTGCAAGTACGTCGGAGTCTATCAGTGCAAGTACTTCCAAGTCAGCGAGTGAGTCTGTAAGCGGATCTCAGTCAGCGAGTGCAAGTACGTCGGAGTCCATTAGTGCAAGTACTTCCAAGTCAGCGAGTGCAAGTACGTCGGAGTCCATCAGTGCAAGTACTTCCAAGTCAGCGAGTGAGTCTGTAAGCGGATCTCAGTCAGCGAGTGCAAGTACGTCGGAGTCCATCAGTGCAAGTACTTCCAAGTCAGCGAGTGAGTCTGTAAGCGGATCTCAGTCAGCGAGTGCAAGTACGTCGGAGTCTATCAGTGCAAGTACTTCTAAGTCCGCGAGTGCAAGTACGTCGGAGTCCATCAGTGCAAGTACTTCCAAGTCCGCGAGTGAGTCTGTAAGCGGATCTCAGTCCGCGAGTGCAAGTACGTCGGAGTCCATTAGTACAAGTACTTCCAAGTCCGCGAGTGAGTCTGTAAGCGGATCTCAGTCAGCGAGTGCAAGTATGTCGGAGTCCATCAGTGCAAG
>NZ_JBJYZD010000020.1:0-18637 GCF_046263795.1 Porcibacter vitabionis
AGGTTTGTTATGTCTCCATAACGCGTTCTTTAAAAAATTCTCTCGTTTAGAATCTTTCAAGGTTGTTTCATTGTTCAGTTATCAAAGAGCTTTGCTTTCGGCACTCTCGCGCCGACTTCATTAACAATACTCTAATTCAATAGGTTTGTCAAGAAGTTTTTAAATTATTTTTTGCTTTTCGTAAAGTCGAAATGAACCTGCTCTCGCATTTCCTTCCGGCTTTTTCGTCAGCGATAGTAATATTATCAAAGCGCTATCAGCCTGTCAAGGAAATTTTCACTATTGTTGAATTTTGTTCTACACTTTCAGGCCTATTACGAGATAGGAACATTTGACCGCCTGCATCTTCTTACTTTGCAAGCAGATAAGAAATGAGATTATTTTTCTCCATATAGATCAGAAAAGAATTTCCCTGGACAAGAGTCTGCAAGTGACTTCCCCACTCGGTCGCCGAAAAGCACATGATAAGATAGAGGATCAGGCAGATCAGAAGATATCCCTCCAGAATCCCGATCAGGATCCCAAGGAAATGACTTATGCCATGCACTACCGGTACATGGTCAACCATACGCATGAGCATTCGAACAAGAAAAATCAAGAGACCGGCCAAAAGCATGGCAATCAGCATGGCAATTCCACGAAGCACAAATTGTGTCACCGTATTGACCATTGCTGCATGAATTTCATTTTGAGCTGCTGTGACTGCCTGATTGGCCGTGGATTGAAAGGTTCCAAGAAATCCATTCTGAAAGTTCTGTGGCAGCTGCAGACTGAACGAGTCACCCTTCCGGCTGACATAGGCATCTGCTTTCGATTGAATAAATTGAACGATCGCCTGATTTGATGAGACTCCGGTCTGTATTTTGGGAAGAATGCCCGGAATGAAGAAAATGGCCAGAAGGCTTCCGATGATTCCGGCCAGCATACCAAGGGCTCCCCTGCGATAACCTCGAATTGCCAGAAGGACCCATAGGATGATCAATACAATGGCAAGGATATTCCACTGGCTCTGATCCAAGGTCAGATGTTCCAGATTTTTAATGTAAGCGGATAGATTCAATTTTGTCCTCACTAACTAGTACAAAGGAACGTCGGGTTTTCCCGGCAATAAAATCATAGACATTCTCTGAGAATTCATGATGAAAACGCACAGATCCAAAGGTACTGAAGATATATACCTCTGAACTGTTTCTCAATGTCAGCTCATTATTTTCGTTCAGATAGACCTTCTCATAGGTAATCGGCACCGTTTTACGATACTTATGCATACCACTGAAAGAGTACATTTCGATCGTATTTTCTACCGTGTTTTTCTTGTCCTTTGTATTTTTCTCTTCAGCGATATAACCAAAGTTCTTATCGTTCAAAAATACCGATTTCATACTGCCGGTCGGTTTCAGCTGCTTACTTTCTCTGGGGCTGTTTCCGGAGGAGTAGATAATGATTCGATCTGTCCCGATCGCAACTGCCTTCTTCTTATCTGAGAAGCCGATTTCCGGGATAATCGTTCCCTTATATTGGAAGGTTCCAACGATATTATCCACCTTATTCTTTCCGGAGCTCCCAAAATCATAGAATTGGATTGTTGTCCCGATACTTCCCTTGATAATGCTCACCATAGAAATCATCAGGCGGCTTCCATCCGGGGACACGGCAATGGAAAGCGGATATCCGCCTTTATTCATATGGATCTCGCCGTCCGCCGCTTTTTTCCCGGAAGATTGGTAGACCTCAATATGCGCCGTTCCTTTATCCTGCATCAAAGCATAAACAGAGCCCTTTGCAGATACGACGGCCCGCGTGATCGGATAACTCGTCGTAATTTTCTCTGCCTTGCCGTCTTCTGACAAAAGGTCGATCTCAGTGCCTTCCCGATCATAAATAATCAGATAGGTCTGGCAGACCTCTGCCATCGGATCCTGCATTTCAAAGGACCGGTTCCATTGCACCTTGCCCTCTTCATCGGTACAGGCAGCGCCGTCTTTTCCATAACGTACTGTGTTTCCTCGAAAAGATACGTAGCGAAAGCTTGCAGCAGATGTCTGTTTTATGGTATTTTCCAGATCATAACCGCTGAAAGCCCGAAGCCTTGAGGCAAAGGTTGCTGCCAGGACAGATGCAATAACAAGAATTGCGATAAGGAGCACCCTTTTCCACTTTTTCCCCTTGTCCGATTCCTGTATTTCCATAGATTCGTTCCTTATCCTGTCTTCCTATCGCTCTGGTCTATATTTCTCAATAGACAAAAATGGCCACACCGTATGCAGGCAGTTTGTAAGCGATCGAGTACTCACGTCCGTCACATTCACTCTTCACCGGTGTATAAGTTACTTTTCTTCTCTTTTCACTGCCTCCGAAAGCAGGCGATGCACTATTAAGAAGCAGGCGGCACTTGCGGTTCTCGGGAAGGCCGACCCGGTAGTCATCATAAGCCACCGGCGTGAAGTTGCAAACGAAAAGCAGATTATTCTTTCCATCTTTGGACTTTCTTACAAAGGAGAATATGCTTCGATAAGCATCGTTGGCATTGATCCATTCGAATCCGTCCCAGGTCCAGTCCAATTCATACATAGCGGGATATTTGCGATAAATGTGAAGCAATGCCTTGACGAAGTTATTGACAGCCCGGTTCTCCGGATTTTCGAGCAGGTACCAGTCCAGTTCCTTCTTCTCGTCCCATTCATGGTACTGTGCAAAATCCTGCCCCATGAAAAGAAGTTTCTTGCCGGGATGTCCCATCATGAAGGCATATCCTACCATAAGATTCTGGAACTTTTCAAATCCCGTGCCCGGCATTTTATTGATCATGGAACACTTCAGATGAACGACTTCGTCATGAGAGAGGACCAGAATATACTTCTCATATTCGTTATAAGTCATGGCAAAGGTCATCTTGTTGTGATTATCCTTGCGGAAGTAGGGATCCAGCTTCATATAATCCAAAAAGTCGTGCATCCAGCCCATGTTCCACTTGAAGGAGAAATTCAGACCGCCGTCTTTGACGGAACCTGTGACCTTGGGCCAGGCGGTAGATTCCTCTGCAATCATGACTGCCCCGTGATTCCTTCCGGTCAAAAGAGTATTCAGATGCTTAAAGAATTCAACGGCCTCAAGGTTTTCATTTCCACCGTATTGGTTCGGCACCCATTGACCGGCTTCCTTACCATAGTCGAGGTAGAGCATGGAGGCTACAGCATCCACGCGCAGGCCATCAACATGGTAGTTCTCCACCCACATGAGGGCACTTCCGATCAGAAAATTTCGGACTTCATTTTTCCCGTAATCGAAAATTTTCGTTCCCCATTCCGGATGTTCCCCTTTTCTCGGATCTGCGTATTCATAGAGTGGGCTGCCGTCAAAATCAGCCAGGCCACATTCATCTTTCGGAAAATGAGCCGGTACCCAGTCCAAAATGACACTGATGCCATGAGCATGGAAATAGTCAATCATATAAGCAAAGTCTTCCGGACTGCCATAGCGGGAAGTCGGAGCATAATATCCTGTCACCTGATAGCCCCAGGAGCCGTCATAAGGATACTCTGCAATTCCCATCAATTCCACATGAGTATATCCCATGTCAGTTACATAGTCTGTCAGGGCCTCTGCCAATTCTCTGTAGTTATAAAATCCATCATCGCCGGTTCCGGGATGACGTTTCCAGGAGCCGGGATGGACCTCATAAATTGCCATTGGCTGTTCATATGAGGGCAGCTTTTTCTCCCGTTTCTGTATCCAATTCTGATCTGTCCACTGGTAAGAATCGCGAAGGCCAATCACCGAAGCGGTTCCCGGTCTCAGTTCACAGGTCACGGCAAAGGGATCTGCCTTATAGAGTTTTCTTCCATCCGCTGTATGAATGACATATTTATACATCTGACCGATTTTTGCCTGGGGCAGAAAGCATTCGAAGACCCCGACTTCTGTCGGTTCCAGCCGGGTCATATAATCTGCTTCTTCATTCCAGTCATTGAATTCGCCGATCAGGCTGACTGCCTTAGCATGAGGAGCCCATACATCAAATACGAATCCGTTTTCCCCTCCGGACTTCCAGGGATGGACGCCGAACTTCTTGTAGATCTCATAATGAGTCCCCTGCCCATATAAGTACATATCGTAGTCCGTAAAATAACTCTTCATGTTAGATCCCCCTTAACTTTTTAGAGAAAATCCTTTTCCATCAAAACGATCATACCATCTTCTGTTGTCTTCTTTCGATGAAAGAAGGTCTGTTTCGATGCCTTCTCCATTGCCTCATCCATAATCTCCTTCACATCCAAAAGATAGGTCGGCCGATCCAGTCTCTGTACGCTATTGATCCGGTCGTACATGGCTAAGATTGCCATCTCATCTATCGTATAGCCGTTATCGGATGCATAGGTCTTGCCGAAATTCACAAGCTCTTCCACAGTAAAGACCGGAATTCTTATTTTTTCGGAGAATTTTCTTGCAAACTGACCATTCAGGCTCAGAACCTTATCCATGCCATCTTTATCATCTTCCAAAATAATCAGGGTCTTTTCCTGATCGCTATCCATTAGAAGGGAAAGAGAAACTGCAGTCTCCATTGTCATCGCTCCGGCGCCTTCAATCACAAGACAACCCCCGCGAATTCGGTCATAGAGACTTTGCAAGTCTTTTTCATTCAGTTTCTCTGCATCGATCCGACCGACATTTTCACCGGGAACCTGATAGCGGTCCTGAAGCACCCGGATAATTCCCTTGGCCAAAGTGGTTTTGCCGCTGCCATGACCTCCGATAATAGCAATGCAGCCTTCCCCGTATTTTTCCGAACTGAGAAGCCGTCTTGCAGCCCCTGTAATCACTTTTCCGATTGCTTCTTCCATTCCCTGAATGGGCATAAAGTAAGAGAACAGCACCTTTTCTTCTTCGGACAGTCTGATGTCTTCGAGATCTGCGGGCCGTACCAGTTCTGTATTATCATCCCGAACCTGCTTTGCAGCCATTTCCAATGCATTGGAAATCATGGTCGTCATACCGAGGTCCTGCCGGGGAGCAGGCTTGTCTTCCTCCTCTATAGAAGAGTCTTCCGCCGGCTCTTCAGACGGATCTGCATCTGACTTTTTCGTTTCTTCTGTTTCTTCTGTTTCTTTTGTTTCTACTTCCGAGGTAACTTCCTGACCATCGTCGACAGGGCTTTCCTCCTCGTCCTCCTCTACAGAGAGCAGAGTCGCATCCTCGTCTTTCCCATCTTCCCCTGCAGTGACCTCATCGGAAGAGATAAAAGAACTGTCCAGCGGTGCCGGTTCGACTCTCTTTGTATCAATATCGTCTAATCGCGGAAGTGTATGGTCCAAATCTTCATCGAAAGGATCCTCCTCGCCTGCATCTTCCCTCTGATCTTCTTCCGAATCCGGGACAGACGAATCCTCGCTTTCATCTTCCTTTGGAGTCGAATAAGCTGCGGCAAGAAGGCTCTGGTCATCCTGTCTCTCTTCCAGGGTGCCGACCGGTATCTCTTCTTCCTTTTCTATTCCTTCTCTATCTTCTTTTGTCAGATCGTCGGAAGAGTTATTTCCTTCCCCGCTTTCATCGGAATTCATGCCCATGTCCAGACTCTGGTCTCCTTCTGTACCGGAATCCTCTGACAAACGGTCAATCTCCCTCTGAAGCATTGCATTCACATTTGCAAGCATCTGACTTGCATCATGAAAGTTCACATTATCACCTTCTGTTACATTTCGGTCTGGATCGGAGAGAGTATTGTTTTCTATCTCTTCTTCCTCTCCCTCAAGGTCTTCTTCGGCGTCCCCTTTCTCCAGGTACTCTTGTTGAAGAAGCTCCTCGGGTGCCAGGCCGGCATCCAGTTTTGGTTTCGCCTCCTCCAGGCGCTTCATGATTTCCTCTGCCTCTGCCAGAGCTTCCTCTTTGGCCGTTTTCAGTTTCTCCTGCTTGGCATCCTCCAGAGCAGCCTCTGCCGCACGCCTGGTTTTCTCCCAGTTCTTCATGACATCATCAATGGTCATCTGACCGTCAATTTCGATATCATCCGGGTCATCCGGCAGGCGCATGGCCATCTGGCCATCGTATTCTTCTGATAAATACTTCTGATAATTCAGACGGAGGGTATCATCGGATACTTTTTCCTCCTTCTTTTTCTCTTCTGAACGAACTTCTTCTTTCGGGATCTGGACATAAGGAATTTCACCTACCAGATTCTTAATGATCTCCATGTTTTCCGAAACTTCGCCTGTTTCGGTGGCATTCATGATCTCATCAATATTCTTCTTGATCTCTTCCTGGAGGTTCATGGTATCCAGTCGGACGGTCCTCTGAGTTAAGGAAGACGGATGAGAATCGACTTCTCCCTCTTCTTTGGCATTGCCTTCCTTCCCCTGTCTGACAAGAGACCGATACTGGCTTTCCTGCTCCTTTGTCAGAGGCTGGTAGATCATCTTCAGAGCCAGAGCCTTCTCAACATATGGACCATTGCCGAAATATAGAGCGATCTCATCGCAGATCTCCACACACTTTTCCGGCTGCTTGGTTTTGTGATAAAGGCAGGCCAATTCATAAGCCCAGTCTTCGAGGAACTCTGCCTTCTTTAATTCCTCCAGAATGGCAATCAGGGTATAGTCATCCGCCCCTCTGGCAATGCTTAATCTGTACTTGATGATATACTTCCGATATTCATTGGGAGCCAGGGACGCATAAGAATCATAATATTCCTGTGCTGAATCCAGATCTCCCATCCGAATACAAAGCAGAGCCAGCTGATAAATAACCAGTCGGCCAATCGGAGAACGCTCATGTGCCATTTCCAGAAGATCTCTCGCATCATCAAATCGATCCGCCTCTTCATAGATTCTGGCAGCTTTTAACAGAGCGTTGATACTATGCACTCTTCGCCAATTCATTGTATCCAGTTCCAAAAGAGCGGCATCCCGGTCCTCTGTTTTGGCGATCTCTGCAAGCTCATCAATTTTCTTACGATAGTCTCTGTCCAAACCTCTTCACCTCAAAGCATTTATTCTTCCGAATGACTGGCTTCTTCTCTCTTCTGAATGATATCTTCATTCAGGATCAGCCGCCCGCCTTCAACATGATTTACATTTTCATATTCTCTCGTATTCACCGGAAGCCCTCTTTTATTTACAAAGTGACGTACCAGTCGGCCACAGATGTAATACACCAGAGCCATGAAGGGTACGCCAAGCAGCATACCGATAAATCCAAACAGACCTCCTCCGACGACAATCGAGAAGAGAACCCAGAAAGCAGAGATTCCTGTTGAATCTCCTAAGATCTTAGGACCAATGATATTTCCATCTACCTGCTGAAGAACAATGATAAAGATCAAAAAGTAAATGCCCTTCATCGGGTCGGTAAAGAAAATAATAGCAACCGTCGGAACAGCTCCGATATAGGGACCGAAAACCGGAATGACATTTGTCACGCCAACAATAACCGATACCAAAACCGGATAGGGCATACGGAAAATCAGCATACAGATGTAACAGATGACACCGATGATAGCCGAGTCAATAATTTTTCCTACGATAAAGCCGTAAAAGATGCTGAGCGTCTTCCTTAAGACCTCCATGATCACATTGGCGGCTCTTGCAGGGAAGAGGCCGAAGATGATCTGCTTGGTCTGGCTCTTGGCCTTTTCCTTGTCCGTCATCATGTAGATCGCAGCTACGATTCCGACCAGAAAGGCCACAAATGCTTTCCCGACACTCATGCCAATGGAAGTCAGATCCTTCACCATCTGGCTCTGCTTGTTCCAGTCCAGATAGTTCTGGATATAGCCCTCGACCTTGACCAGAAAGTTCGATATATTTTCCGGTTTTCTGGCATCCTGCATCACAGAATCGAAGCGCTTTCCGGTCAGATTATTGGCCCAATCGATCACACCGATCAGCTGTTCTTCCAGGTGATTATAAATATAGGTCAAAGTGCTGACGATCTGCGGAATGACGAAAACCAGAAAGACCGTGATCACTCCGATCAAAACCAGAATAGCTACCGTCGCTGAAAAGAGACGGACCTTGTGACGCGTCTTTGCCGGTTTCTTCGACTTCGGTAGAAAAACTTTATTCAATCGTTTTTCGATCTGACTCATCAAAGGATCCATGACAAAAGCCATCACCGCTCCGATAAAGAAGGGAGTAAGAATCGACATAAGAGCATGCCATCCGTCCCGAAGTCCGTCATAACGCTTGACACAGAAGTAAAAGATGATGATCAGAGCCAGGGCAAAAAAACTCACAAGAACTTTGGTCCGAAAGCTGACTTCTCCATCTCCCGCACGAAAGCTTTGGGGGCACTCCCCATTTTGAATCGTTTTCTTTGCCATTGTCGGATTGGTCTTGTCCCTTGCTTCCACAGAGTTACTTCTCCTCTTTATAATAATTGATGAGACAGCCACGAAGGATAATCTTCCGTTCATCATCCGTCAGATTATCCAGGTTAAGAAGGAATGGCGTAAGCTTTCCATCCTTTACCAGAAATGCCTGGATCTTGCTTGCCTTGTTCCGGATCTCTTCACGGATCCCCGGTAAAAAGAGATAATCGCCATTGGCAAAAGGCAGGTCTCCCTCCGGGATCCGGAAAGGAATCATACCCCAGTTGATCAGATTGCTCCGATATCGCTTGGTTGCATATTCCCTGGCAATATTTGCCCATCCGCCAAGAACCTTCTGACAAGAAGCTGCCTGCTCACGAGCCGATCCGTCTCCGGGCTTTACGGCAAAAATAGTGGAACCGATGCCGAAGGAGCCAATGTCAAAGGAAAGATCCGGATCCTGCTTTTTGATGGCATCCAGTACAGGCCTAAGTTCAGAAAGCACCTCTGCCGGATTCTTGCCATCCGTCAAGGCCTCTTCACAGGCTCTGACTTCCTTCGCGCGACCAACATAGGCCGGATCCTTTCTGGACAAAGTAAACTCCGCCAGTCCCAAAGGATTGGAACGGTAAGAGGAGGTCTCTCCGGAAGGGATCAGCTCATCTGTTGTAGTTACCGGATCATGGATTTCCGATACAACCTTCAACAGCAAATTCTCCGGAAGTGCATGCATTGCCGGCCAGTCCTTAATGTTTGGACCGAAAACAAGTTTTTCGGCAGGGTCTGCCTTTCCATGACTGTTGAAGACTCTTCTGTCATAGATGCCCTTGTCGAAGAAATATTTCGGTTTGGTGAAATCGCAGTCAACATCCGTTGCCGGTGTCAGATATCCCTGGTTGGCAGCCGTTGCTGCAATGGATCTGGCATCCATCAGGGCAACCGATGCGATCTGTCCGTTCTGAACCTTAGAACCCTCCCTGTTCGGGAAGTTTCTTGTCGAGTGACGAATCGAGAAACCGTTGTTGGAAGGAGTATCTCCGGCACCGAAGCAAGGTCCGCAGAAAGCCGTCTTCATGATAGCACCGGTCTCCATGAGATCCGCTGCGCAGCCATTCTTCACAAGCTGCATATAAATCGGCATACTTGCCGGATAAATGCTCAAGGTAAAGGAGCCGTCGCCGATACTCTTTCCTCGCAGGATATCCGCGGCATCGGTAATATTTTCGTAACCGCCGCCGGCGCAGCCTGCAATAATACCCTGATCACAATACAGTCTGCCGTCACGAATCTTATCCTTCAGCGAATACTCGACCTTATCTCCGAAGCTTACCTTGGCCCTCTTTTCCACGTCTGAAAGAATATCAGCCAGGTTGGCATTTACTTCTTCGATCGTATAAGTGTTGCTCGGGTGGAAAGGCATAGCGATCATAGGCTTGATCGTAGACAGATCAATCTCGATGCAGCCATCATAATAAGCGATATCCTCCGGATCCAGTTCCCGGAAATCCTCCGGCCTCTTGTGGATCTCGTAATATTCCTTCACCTTGTCGTCCGTTCTCCAGATAGAGGACAGACAGGTTGTCTCTGTTGTCATGACATCAATACCGATCCGGTAATCCACGGATAGGTTGGACACGCCCGGGCCAACAAATTCCATGACCTTGTTCTTGACATATCCCTGTTTAAAGACCGCACCGATAATGGCCAGCGCTATATCCTGCGGGCCGACGCCCTTCTCCGGCTTCCCGGAAAGATAGACCGAGATGACATCCGGCATATCGATATCATAGGTCCTCTGCAGCAGCTGCTTTACCAGCTCCGGACCGCCTTCTCCCATAGCCATGGTACCCAGGGCGCCGTAACGTGTATGAGAATCCGATCCCAGGATCATCTGGCCGCAGCCGGCCAGCATCTCACGGGCGAACTGGTGAATGACTGCCTGATGAGGAGGCACATAGATTCCACCGTATTTCTTGGCTGCAGAAAGCCCGAACATATGGTCATCTTCATTGATGGTTCCTCCAACTGCACAGAGGCTGTTGTGACAGTTTGTAAGAACATAGGGGATCGGAAAACGTTCCAGGCCGGAAGCTCTGGCTGTCTGGATGATTCCGACATATGTAATATCATGAGAGGTCAGCTTATCAAAGCGGATCTGCAGATGGTCTTCATTTCCCGATGTGTTATGAGCCTGCAGGATCCGGTAGGCAATCGTGCCCCTTTTTGCTGCATCCTTTTCTACTTTCTTACCGCGTGCCTGAAGGAGAGCTGCCTCTGCCTCTCTGCCATCCTCGATAATCTGATTTCCGCCTACGAGGAATACACCCTTGTCGTATAACTTCATCTCTTATCTCCCTTTCTATTGAGTAAATCCTTTTTCCTTGTTTCCAAAACTCCAACTCTTCCGTTATCCGTTCAAATGATCCGGATTCTTTATCTAATAGTATGAGTGATGATCTAAATCTTCAGGATTCTTTCCCGAAAATACTTCCGATCCGAAAACTTTTTTTCGAGCCCGTATCCTGATCTTTATGACCTTCCTTCTCTTCTTCCAGTCTCTGTTCTTCCTTCGCTTCCTCGATATCTCTTTTCAGATCCGGCGGAAGCTGAATTTCCGGAAGAGGCATATCATCTTCTGTATTATCCTGCTCCTCTGCCTTATCGAGGATCACATTTTTTTCCTGACCCTCCGGCAGAGACATACCTGTTTTCTGGAGATAGGCTTCATTCACATGAATCTCAGGAACCACAGATTTAAAATCCACTCCCTCATCTTCGGAAGACCCTTGAATCACCTGTTCTTCTTTTTCTTTCTCAAGACGGAGATTCTCATCCTGGATCAGTCTCATATACTTCTCTGAATCAACCATATCCTGAAGTCTTGCCCGCGTCTCCAGTTGATCACTATGCACCTGGTTTCTCTGGCTCTCCATCTCTTCCTTGGTCGAATTCATCAGCTCCTGCAGGCGTTTTCCTGCGTCTATCATGCTGTCCTGAATGCTCTTTAAGGCACGATCCGTATACATCATGGCAGCAGCATAAATATCATCGGCTTCCTTTCGGGCATCAAAGATAATATCGGCTCCCTGCTTTTTCTGCTCCCGAAGTGCCTGTTCCTTTTTGGACTCAGACAGTTCATACTCATCCATCATCTGATACATGCAGCTGTTCAGTTCCTTTAAAAGCTCCATCAGATCATTCTTGTCTACTATGACTCTTCTGCTGCTGTTCTGATAAGGCTCCGCCTTTGCAAACAGAACATGGATCTTTCTTAGAACCTCCTCTGTCTTGTCTTGTGCACCCATTTTGGTCTCCTTGAATTTCAAATCAAAAGCGAGCTTTCTTCTTGCATTTAAAGACTCTTATACGGATTTTATTCTAATTGTTTTATTGGGGAAAGTAAAGAAAATGAGCACTTCCACCCTCGAAACTGCCCTTGGACGTTACCCGGTCCGCTGACTCGGTCCAGGTGGACTTGCGGCACATAGAGGATCTTACTTAGTGCTGCTTCATTCCTGACCTGACACGGTTCGTAAGTCTCTATTGCGCAAGACCCGGACGTCAACGCTGCGCTGCCGGGGCGGCTCCAAGAGCAGATTCCAAAGTGGAAATGCTCGTTTTTTTATCTTATTCTGACATGAGGATCTTGTCAACCCATTTTCTTCTCTTCCCTTAGGTCCCGAAAGAAATCACTGATCATCGAAGAACATTCCTTCTCAAGAACTCCTCTCTCCACTTGGCATTGATGATTGAACTCCTTCATCTCGAGAATATTTAATACCGATCCGGCACAGCCGGCCTTGGGATTCATGCAGCCGATCACGACCTCCGGGATCCTGGCCTGAACGATTGCCCCTGCACACATCTGACAGGGTTCCAGCGTTACATACATAACACAGTCTTCCAGTCTCCAGTCATGCATCTTCTTACATGCCTTACGAATGGCAAGGATCTCTGCATGAGCCAGAGAACTCTTATCTGTATTTCTCCGGTTATGCGTCTTGGCCAGCACTTTTCCTTGATGAACAATGACACAGCCGATTGGCACTTCATGATGATCATAGGCCTTTCGGGCTTCCTTTAAAGCCATTTTCATATAATGTTCGTCTGCCCATTGGATTCTCTTTTCTGTAATTTTTTCTGACAGATGATCTGTAAATCCCATTTCCTACGTCCTTATATTCTCTATTTCTTCAAAAGGTCAGAAAGTCTGGCAAAATCTTCCAGAGAAAGTTTTTCTCCCCGGATCCCTTCATCAAGTCCCATGGCAAGAAGAGCCTGTCTCACATCCTCTTTCGAAATATCAGAAATCCTGGCATTGGACAAGCTGTTCAATAAGGTCTTTCTTCTTTGCGAAAAGGCGGCCCGGATAAGTTCAAACAAAAGCTTTTCATCCCTTGCCTGCACTTTGGGCTCCTTTCGGATACGAAGAGTGATCACTGCGGAATCCACCTTAGGTCTCGGGATAAAGTTATCCGGCGTAACCGTACAGATATATTCCGGATCGGTATAATATTGGATGGCCAGAGAGAGCGCCCCGTAATCCTTGCTTCCGGGACCGGCCTGCATCCGTTCAGCGACCTCCTTCTGCACCATGACCGTAATGGACTCGACCGGCGCATGCCCGGTCAGAAGCTGTAAGAGAATTGGTGTCGTAATGTAATAGGGCAGATTGGCCACAACCTTAAAGGGCCGCCCCTGGTTTTTTTCTTCTGCAATCTGATCGAGATCCACCTTCAGAATATCCTGATTCAAAACTTCGGTATTTCTGCAGAAAGCAAGGGTGTCATCCAAGATAGGCAAAAGTTTTGAATCCAGTTCTACAGCAAGGACATGTCCTGCCCGTTCGGACAAAACCTGCGTTAATGTGCCGATTCCCGGCCCGATCTCAAGGACGAAATCCTCCTTAGTGATCTCTGCCGCATCACAGATGTCATCTAAAACCTGATCATTGGTCAGGAAATTCTGTCCGAATTTTTTCTTAAATGTAAACCCATAGCGGTCTAATACGGCCCGCATATAAGTCGGATTGGTCAGTCGTTCCATACCGGCTCCTTTTCCCTGATCTTCGTAAATAACCTGAGAGCATTCTTCCACGTGATGTCCTCGACTTCCCCGGTCCGGATTCCCTTGATCTCACTGATGGCCTTTACCATATAGGGGAGATAGCGGGAAGAATTCCTCTCTCCCCGGAAGGGTTCCGGCGCCATGTAAGGGCAATCGGTCTCCAGAAGGATCTGCTCCATAGGGATGGCTTCTACCGTCTGCCGAAGTTTTTTTCCGTTCTTAAATGTAATGACACCGCCGACGCCGATAAAGAATCCCATCTTGATATATTGCAGAGCCTGATCCGAAGAATAGGAATAACAGTGAATGACGCCTCGACCGCCTTTTTTTGCAAATTCCGTAAGGATCTCCATGGTATCCGCTGCTGCCTCCCTGGAATGCACAATAACAGGAAGGCCTGTTTCCAAAGCCAGATCCAGCTGATCGCGAAAAGCCTGAAGCTGCAGCTTCCGGACAGCCGGATCTTTCTCGTAATGGTAATCCGGACCGATTTCTCCGATGGCAACAACCCTCGGATCCTCGGTCCAAGTCCGAAGTCGGTCTAAATTTTCCGGAGTGGCTGACTTCACCGCATCCGGATGCAAACCGACCGCAGCATAAATAAAGGGATACTGATGTGCCAGCGCTATGGATCTCTCTGACGTCTCCATTGAGGAACCGACGTTTATGATCCGGCCAATCCCATATTCTCCCATGGATGAAAGAAGTTCGGCCCGATCTGGGTCGAACTTCTCATCTTCATAATGGGCATGTGTCTCAAAAATCATTTCTTACAGACTCCCATTTTCCTATACAGATTTTCAGGCGATCTCCGATCCGCCGGGAAAAGCTTTCTCCGGCGTCATCAGGGCCAAATTCCCATCGGCATCCTCTGCACAAAGGAGCATACCTTCGGAAAGGACTCCTGCCAGTTTTGCAGGCTTCAGATTGCAAAGCACCATGACGCGCTTTCCCACCATTTCTTCCGGGCTATAGTATTTATGAATGCCGGATACGATCTGCTTTGTCTCATTGCCGATTTTTACCTTCGAGCAAAGGAGCTTCTTTGAGTTCGGAACCGGTTCACAGGAGATGATCTCTCCGACGCGGAATTCCATTTTTTCAAAATCTTCGAAGCTGATCTCCGCTTTATGGGTAAGGGGCTGATCCAAGGTCTTTTCTGCATTTTTGGAAGGAAGTGCAATCCCCTCCTTCTTTGCATCACCTACTTCGCCTCTTGCTGCAGCGGCTGCAGCTTCCTGACGCTGCTTTTCCTGCAGAACAGCTACTTCCGCCATGACTTCCTTGGCATCCAGGCGTTGGAAGATCACCTCCGGTTCCTCTGTTACATGGTTTCCATTCGGATAAAGGCCGAATTGATCTAACTGATCAAAGTCCCGAAGCTTTGTATTTAACTGAGCGGCAATCTTGTCTGCCGTCTCCGGCATAAAGGGGGAAAGCAGGCTGGCTCCGATGACAATTCCCTCCGTCAGATTGTAAAGAACCGTAGCAAGCCGGTCTTTCTTTTCCGGATCCTTGGCAAGATTCCAGGGTTCTGTCTCGTCGATATACTTATTCAGTCTCTTGAATACATTGAAGATCTCCTTCATGGCATCTGCCACATGATAGGTATCCATCAAGGCTTCTGCTTTCGAATAAGAACCTGTGATAACATCCTTCAGATCCTGATCCACATCTTCCGAAACCTTACGATCTTCGACCAGACCATCGAAATACTTATTGGTCATGGAGATCGTCCGCTTTACCAGGTTACCAAGGGTATTGGCAAGATCTGTGTTGCAGCGTTCGACAACCAGCTCCCAGGTGATGACACCATCATTTTCATAAGGCATCTCATGAAGAACGAAATACCGCACCCCATCAACGCCGATCAGCTTGGCAAGATCATCCGCATAAATCACATTACCCTTGGATTTACTCATCTTTTCGCCACCCTGCAGAAGCCAGGGATGACCGAAAACGGTTTTCGGAAGCGGTTCACCCAATGCCATGAGAAAGATAGGCCAATAAATCGTATGGAAACGAATAATATCTTTTCCGATCAGATGAAGGTCAGCAGGCCAGTATTTCTTATAAAGTTCGGAGGAATTTCCATCTGCATCATAGCCAAGACCGGTAATATAGTTGGTCAGAGCATCCAGCCATACATAGACCACATGTCCCGGTGCAAAATCCACAGGAATTCCCCAGGTGAAGGAGGAACGGGAAACACAAAGGTCCTGAAGGCCCGGAAGAAGGAAATTGTTCATCATCTCGTTCTTACGGGATTCCGGCTGAATAAAGTCCGGATGGCTGTTGATATAATCAATCAGCTTGGGAGCATACTTCTTCATTTTGAAGAAGTATGCATCCTCTTTTTCTTCATGCAAGGTACTGCCGCAGACCGGGCATTTATTGCCATCCACAGCCTGAGAACTGGTATAGAAAGCCTCACATTCTGTGCAGTAAAGCCCACTGTAAGATCCCAGATAGATGTCACCCTGATCATAGAGCTTTTTGAAGATCTTCTGAACTTCTCTTTCATGATCTTCATCGGTCGTACGGATAAAGCGGTCATAAGAGGTATTCACCAGATCCCAGATCTCTTTTACTTCTCCGGCCTTTTCATCTACAAACTGCTTTGGTGTCTTTTTTGCCTGGCGGGCTCTCTCTTCGATCTTCTGCCCATGTTCATCGGTACCGGTCTGGAAACGGACATCGTATCCGTCCCTTCGTTTCCAGCGGGCAATCGCATCCGCCATAATGATCTCATAGGTATTGCCGATATGGGGCTTTCCGGATGTGTAGGCGATTGCTGTTGTAATGTAAAACTTTCCCTTGTTGGTCATTGTCTGTTTGTTTCTCCTGCTATCAGTCTTCCGTAAAAGGATCTATTTTTTCACCGCATTTCATGCAGAACTGTGCATCCTTTGGAAGAGTGGCTCCGCAATTCGGACAGATCATAGTCCCCTTGACGCTTTGAATTTCTTTTTCTATACTCTTGATTTTCTTCTTTAATTCTTTGATTTCATACATCTGAACCTGGAACTCTGCATCCTCGTCCGACTTGTACTCATCATAGTAAGCCTTGCCGAGACTCTTTAATGCATCTGTCAGGCTCTTCTCCGCCTGGCGAAGTTCATAATTCAGTCTGGCGGTATCCGAAGTCTCCTTTGCCTTATCACTGATGGTTTTTCCAGTTTCAAAAATGGTATCACTGATTTTATCAAAAAGATCCATAATGAGCCTCCTTTACCGGGCTTAAAAATATGAAACCTGAAACATTTTCATTATATCCCGCAGATTGTTTTTTTTCAATCAGCCAGGACCTTACAGAACTTCTTCTTTCCCTTTCGAAGGACAAATTCTTTCGCAAAGTCTTCCTTTTTATACTTCTGGAAAGGATCTTTTACAGTTTCCCCATTTACTGAGACACCGCCTTGCTCAACCGCACGTTTACCATCGGTCAGAGAGCTTGCAAATCCGGCCTTCTGAAGGATCTTTCGAATATCGATCTCTCCATCTGTAAAATCTTCTTCTGTGAGATTGGTCTTTGGCATATCAGATGATACACCACCGGTAAATACAGACTTGGCTGCTGCTTCTGCCTTCTTTGCCTCGTCCTCACCGTGAACCATGGAAGTAAGCTCCGAAGCCAGAATTCTCTTTGCTTCGTTCAGCTGTGAACCCTCCCAATGATCCATTTCATCGATCTCCTCCAGAGGAAGGAAAGTCATCATGCGAAGGAACTTCAGAACATCCTGATCGTCAACATTTCTCCAGTACTGATAGAAATCATAAGGAGAAGTCTTATCCGGATCCAGCCAGACCGCTCCGCCGGCTGTTTTACCCATCTTGGTTCCGTCATGCTTTAAAAGAAGATTAATGGTCATTGCACCGGCATCATCTTTTCCCAATTTCTTTCGAATCAGATTGGAGCCTGCCAGCATATTGGACCACTGATCATCTCCGCCAAATTCCATATTACAACCGTAACGCTCGTATAACTGAAGGAAGTCATAAGCCTGCAGCAGCATATAACCCATCTCAAAGAAAGTCAATCCGCCTTCTCTTGCCATACGGTTCTCATATGCTCTGGCACGAAGCATAGTAGCAACATTAAACTGAGATCCGATGTCTCTCATAAACTCCAGAAAATTCAGATCGCGAAGCCAGTCAGCGTTATTGACCATCATAGCCTGACCTTCTCCATCCCCGAATTCAATAAAACGGGACATCTGCTTTTTAAAACATTCACAGTTCTTATCGATGGTTTCGGTTGTCATCATAGACCGCATATCTGTACGTCCGGAAGGATCTCCGATCATACCGGTACCGCCGCCAACCAGAGCGATTGGCTTGTTTCCGCCCATCTGAAGACGTTTCATTAAGATAAGAGCCATGAAATGACCAACATGAAGAGAATCTGCCGTAGGATCAAAACCGATGTAGAATTTTGCCTTTCCATTATTAATCAGATCCGGTATCAGTTTCTCATCTGTTACCTGAGCAATCAGGCCTCGTTTTTGTAATTCATCAAACAGTGTCATTGAATTCTCCTTCTTTTCAAATTTTTTAAACAAAAACCGTCCTTCAAATCCCGGACGCAGGAATTCAAAGGACGGGGAAATCTCCGTGGTACCACCTTTGTTCACAGAAGAGTAAGAGAATATCATGATCTTAACTCTTTTGCCTCATTAACAGTATAACGCCTGTCCACGCTGCAGCCTACTAATCAAGAGACTTATCCACAATTTCAATCTCTTTTCCTCATAAGATCCGTGGAAAAAGATCTCCCTGTGGAAAATATTTCGAGTTTCAGTGCAGAGCTCCGGAATGTATTCAGAAACGCTTCCCATTTGTCTCGCAGCAACCGACAACTCTCTGTATGGATCAGACGTATCCTACTTCTTTCCTTCATAGCTTTTAAAAAAAGGAATCTCAAATGAGATTCCTTTAAAGGCGACAACCAGATTCGAACTGGTGCTCGAGGTGTTGCAGACCTGTGCCTTACCACTTGGCTATGTCGCCGAACAAACAAATTATAAATGATAGAAAAACATCCGTCAAGCAAATGCTTGACGGATTATTCGTTCCTTCAAAACTTCATATAGATTGTCTCTTGTCACGATTTCTTCGAAATCGTGACTGGTCTCAATCCGTTAGGATTGAGACCCCGTTTAACCCTTCGGATCAAACGGGAAAAGATTGTCCTTCCAACTTACTGTCGTAAACCTTCTTGATCAAGCCTTCGATCGATTAGTAACAGTCAGCTCCATGCCTTAC
>NZ_JBJYZD010000021.1:0-5863 GCF_046263795.1 Porcibacter vitabionis
GATTTGGGCTCTGGAACTCATTGTCAGCCTCCTCACAAGTGAATAGAGTAAAATGCTTACAATCTCACATTTTAGGAGGCTTTCTGTTGGCGGTAAATCCGCCCTTAGATAAATCGCTTACATTACTATGACCTGATGGATCAGTCTGTTATGCGTCAGCAGGCAGAACTGATGAAGAAGTATGGCATAGACGGCATGTGCTTCTATCATTACTACTTTAAGGATGGAAGGAAGATCTTAGAAAAGCCTGCTGAGAATCTGTTGAAATGGCAGGATATAGATATGCCGTTCTGCTTTTCGTGGGCTAATGAATCCTGGGTTAGGTCCTGGAGCAAAATGTCAGAAGGTGAGGGTAACCCATGGTCAGCCAAATTTGACAGGAAGTATACAGGAGAAGGCGAATCTGGAATTCTGCTGGAACAGGATTATGGAAAAAGACAAGACTGGATAAAACATTATGATTATTTAAGACCATTCTTTACAGACTCCAGATATATCAGAGTCGGAAACAGACCTGTATTTATGATTTATAAGCCGGACAAAATTTCGTGTATTTATGATATGCTTGAAGTGTGGAATGAACTGGCTAGAGAAGATGGGTTCGATGGAATTTTCTCTATAGGAACTAATACCAGGGATTATCAAAAAAAGGGTTTGTCTGGCAGTACACTTCAGGAACCTCAGGACACGATCAGCAGGTTTTTCACATCCAGATATCAGAATGACAAGAACGTCATGTTGGCAATAGATTATTCTGATATTAGTGACAGATTGATATACAAACCAACAGAAGAAGGACAGTGTCTGGGTGCCTTTCCTGGATATGACGATACACCGCGAAGAGAACGCGGCGGTACAGTGATCTATGGTCGTAGACCGGAATTATTCGAAAACCAGATGGGTAAGATAATTGAAAAGGCCAGTGAAAATCATGCTCCTTTTATTTTTATAAATGCCTGGAACGAATGGGGAGAGGGGATGTACTTAGAGCCTGATGAAAAGTATGGATATGGTTTTTTGCAGGCTGTATTAAATGCCAGAAGCGGTAAAGCAAGTAATCAAGATAATGATTCGAAGAAGCAGTTGCAGATCTTATCCGATGAAAACAGAGAGCTTCAGCTTAAATGCGATAGATATAAAGGTTACTGGGAAATCATGGATGAGTGGATACGCCTCATGGAAAATGATGAGAAGATATCATACGGATTTCCAGATAGTTCAGGAAATCGGGTTATGATATATGGCCTTGGAATGCTGGGCAAGCACCTTATGAACCAGCTGAAAAAGGAAAAAGTCAATCTGGTAGCAGCGATAGATAATAAGGGCGGAACGAACCCTGATGTAAAGATTTATAAACCTGATGATAAACTGCCTGATGCAGATCTGTTAATTGTAACAGTTCAATATGACTATCAGAGGATAAAAGAAAGCCTTTCTACTAGCGTCGGACGTGGCTGCACTATTGTGTCATTAGAGGAAGTATTGAGGACAGCCTTGGAGAGGAAAGAACATGAATAAAAACCTGAAGTATGCTTTATATGGGGTAAACAGGGTCTCAAAAGATTTCCTGTATATTTTTGATGATTTGGATATTATTGAATGTTTTGCCTCAGAGAATGAAAATGCAGATGATTTTAAAAAAATATTTTCCTTTCCTGCCAGAATGGATATTGAGATTGCAGCAAACAGACGTGATTTTGATGCGATCATCGTATGCGATTTTGACAAAGCAGATAAAACGAGATTTTTAAATAATCTGGGGTATAAGTATGGCAGGGATTTCTTTTATGAAGAGGATTTCTTCGACGATCTTGATGAGAATATCGTAAACCCGGAGAATAGACCCTTATTGATATGGGGGTGCGGTCGCAAGGGAGAGGCCTTCATCAGACGGAACAAATGGTTTCCGGTAGAAAAAGTAATAGATTCATATTCCAAAGAAGATAATATTCATGGATATAAGATAGTACGACCAGGTGATATTTCAGACTGGTCAAAATATTTTGTTGTGGTTTCTGTTGTAAACAATAAGGATATTATAGATTTTCTTTCAGGGATGAATCTGAAGCCGGGAATTGATTTTTGTGAATTCGATGATTTTGTGTCATGTCCCAGCAGGATGCTGAGACAGACGATATTTGAAAGTCAGGTATATGATTTTAACTGCACTACAATGTTAAACCATGCAGAAATAGGTTATTGTGGAGACATGATAGGCTGTTGTTCCACTTTCATTGATAATCATATCGGTAAGATGAACAGTGAGCATAGTTTTTCATCCTTATGGAAATCGAATGTTCATAAGGTTATGTGTCTGTCAAATGTCAACAGGACATATTCTTTCTGCAGAACAGATATGTGCCCTCTATTCATTGGAAGATCGCAAAGTACCGATTATCGACTTTCTGTGCCATATGAAAAAATGGAGCAAACACCCGGGACAGTATCTGTAGGGTTTGATTATACGTGCAATCTCAAATGTATAACCTGTCGGGAGGAATACAGGTTTGCAGAAGGAGATGAAAAGAATAAAATTCAACAGGTTGCGGATGTATTCAAGCGTGATGTATTACCGGGATGTGAATTTTTGATAATGGCTGGCGATGGAGAAGTATTGATGTCCAAAGCCTACCAGTCAATATATGATAGTTCAACCATGAAAAACATCAAATATTTCAGATTGCTGACAAATGGTCTTCTGTTTACGCCAGAGAAGTGGCAGGAACTCAGGTCGCATACTGATGCCAAAATCATGATGACAGTATCTATCGATGCGGCTACGCCGAAAACATATGAGAAAATCAGGAGAGGTGGCAGATGGAATGTATTGCAGAAAAATATGGAGTATGCTGCGCACTTAAGATCGTGCGGTGAGCTGTCGTATTTAAGGTTCAACTTTGTAGTGCAAAGGATGAATTATCGCGAGATGCCTCTATTTGTCAAATGGGGTAGACAGCTGGGCATAGATGAGGTGTTCTTTACAAAGATACTAAACTGGGGCACTTACAGCAAATCTGATTTTAAACAGATCAGTATGATGGAGGAAGATGGAATTACTCCCAAGCCTGAGCTGGAAGAAATATTAAATGACCCGATAATGAAGAATAAAATAGTTGATTTAGGTACAATAAAAGCGCATCACGAGGCAGTACAGTTACAAGATATAGACAACTATTATCGCTGGGAACTGGAACGCAAGGTGGGAAACCTTTTTGACACTAAGTAGTTATATGCGGATGCATTACTGAAGATATAGTAAGAACATCGATCATGGAGACAATACAATCGATATACAAATGGCTGGATAGCAGCGGTGACACAATACGTCATCTTCTTGAATACTATCTTGATCATGGGAAATAGATGATGCTCTGGGGTGCTGGGAATCGTGGAACGGCCTTTCTACAGCGATTTGATTCAAATGCAGAGCATCTTAGCGGGGTATATGATATGTACCCGGCAAAACATGGAGTAACGCTTGGTACGGGACACCGTGTTTATGATCCCGGAGAAAGAGAATGCGATGTGATTTTTGTGCTCTCAAATGCGGTAGAGCGGTTCGCACGCCAATATATCAGTAAGCATCATCGAAAAGGAAAAATTATTGATGTGACAGATATTATCTTTGGCAATCTGTCGATGAAGGATATTATAAACGATGAGGTAAATGAAGAGGATATTGATTTTAGGTCAGTGCGGGCGGAAAAAATCTGCGGACTGGTTATCATGTATAACCCGAAAATAGAGAATTTTTCATATGCCAGACAGTTTGCCGAGGATTTGGATCATCTGCTTCTTTTCGATAATTCTCGGGAAGATAGTCAAACACTATTTGAACAGTTGGATTTTCCTGAGAATACTGAATATCATTGGAATAATGGTGAAAGCATCGGACTGGGAGAGCCAATAAACAGACTGGCTTCCGGAGAATGACTGATTTATGAAATGTTGAAAAATTATGAGGAGCTTATACCTTGTTGTCAAACGAAGATTTTTTGAAAATATGCAGCTCAAAAATCAGCAACATAAAAAATAGACTGCTGGAAAAGGACAATATATGGATATATGGGGCCGGTGAGGGCGGCAGGATTATCAAGACGATTCTTGAAGAAGCAGACATTAGTTTTGAAGGTTTTATTGATATTAGAGCAGATAAAATCGGATGGATTGATGAGTATGTTGTAAAAAAACCTGAAAAGATAAATGTAGAGAGAGCATATTTCATTATCAGTCTACGCGGCTATGATGAAAGTGCTGTCAATACATTAACATCGATGGGGATAGATCTACAAAATATATATTATCCGGTATGTGGCGAGGAGCTAAATAAGGAAGATGTTTTATACAAGGATTGCAGAATAGGGAGATATACGTATGGTTATGAGAAATTACTGGAATCATTCCCAGGAGCCACAGAAATCGGAAGATATTGTTCAATAAACTCGACCGCAAGAATATGGGACAATCATTCTCTTGACTGTGTGACGACTTCTCCGCTGTTGGATCATCCTACGTTTATGGATTGGGATATGTACTTGCAAGTAGAGCAGATGGCTAGGAAGTATGGAAAGCACAATGAGAATGTAAAGTGTGAAAGAAGCCATATAAGAAACAATAAACCGGTGGTTATAGGAAATGATGTATGGATAGGAGCAAATGTAATTATTCTTCCAGGAGTTGAGATAAAGGATGGAGCTGTGATTGCGGCGGGAGCTGTAGTGACACGGAATGTTCCTGCTTATGCGATAGTTGGTGGAGTTCCCGCGAAAATACTTAAGTATCGATTTGATGAAAAGATAATAGATGAACTATTGAAGATTAAATGGTGGGAATGGCCACATGATAAGATCATTGAGAATATGGAGCTTTTATATCAGCCGGAATTATTTGTGAGAACGCATTCAAAAGTATAATCCGTGCAAGTGTGTGAACTTCACAATTCCAATTTTAAACCTATCGAATTCGATAGATTTAAAGCGGAATCTGGAGATAATGCTTTTACATTGACACCTCAGCAGTGGATAAAGGCAACGGATGCAATCGGTATCGTATCAAAATCGGGACGAAGATATCTGGTGCCAGGCACTGTCATCCGAATATAAACTTATCGTCTATGTGAACTCGCAGATAAAAGATGAAACTTCTCTCGGAAAGCTGATGCATGATTTCGCTTGTATAGAGGCGAAGGATATGTACTATCAGGTGCTGGCTGATCGGGTTAGATATTTCAAAGAAGATAAGAAAGGAGTGGCGGTTATGTGCAAGGCTATGGAAGATATGAGAAATGAAACTGCTAGAGAAAATACACTGCAAATAGCTAACAATATGCTAGGTATGAAGAAATTCACCTACGAAGACATTGCAAGAGCAACCGGATTGACTGTAGATGAGATTAAGGAGCTGGACTCAAAGAAGTCCGCTTGATGTTTTTGACCGATAAGGTCGCCTTGATGGCAATCCTCTTAAGGCGGGGTGTGGTTAGGTCATGCACCTATTTGTAATATCATCTATGATCAAGGAGTGACGGTTATGTGCAAGGCTATGGAAGCTATGAGAAAATAGCTCAATATTCAGGATTAACCGTTGATGAAGTAAAGGAATTAGCGGTCAAACAGCCCGCATAAAAATTCAAATCAGCATTTCTAAAGAAGATCCAGCCGTTCCTTTTAGATTGGGGACGGCTGTTTTTTATGCCGTAAGTCCTCAAACATGAGTATTTAATCAAAGAAAACCCTGATAGAATCAGGGCTTCTTGAGAATAGATCTGTACTTTGAAAATTTAAGATTTTTTTGGCCTATTGATCTGGCTCAGACAATTCTTCTGAATTCGTTTGGACCAGGGAAGAAGATCATCCAGATAAGA
>NZ_JBJYZD010000022.1:0-5060 GCF_046263795.1 Porcibacter vitabionis
ACTTCATTTGATGACCTCCATTTGTATGCGGTAATCCCTGTTACCATTTGTCTTTTCCGACTTGTAGTATACAGGTAAATCCACGAACCTACAAATCGGAGGTCATTACATATTGTCTAAAGAATGCTTGATATCAGCGGATTTCAGGCATGCTAAAAATGAAACTACATTGTAAAGAGCCTCTGATTAGTGTATAATACACTAGTTGTTTTAGGGGCTTCTTTAGCTTAGAAAGGAGCCTTAAATGGGAAAACGTGCAAAGCTCATAAAATAAAGACTTTTTAAGGAGATATAAAACATTATGAAACTCGGAATCGTGGGCCTTCCCAATGTAGGGAAAAGTACTCTTTTCAACTCGCTGACCAAAGCCGGCGCACTTGCGGCAAACTATCCTTTTGCTACGATTGATCCGAACGTTGGCATCGTATCCGTACCCGATCATCGCCTGAAGGTCCTGACGGATATGAACCACAGTAAGAAGACCATTCCTGCAACGATTGAATTTGTGGATATTGCCGGCCTTGTCAAGGGAGCAAGTAAGGGCGAGGGCTTGGGAAATCAGTTCCTGGCCAACATTCGTGAGTGCGATGCCATTGTTCATGTGGTACGCTGCTTTGAGAATACCAATATTATTCACGTCGATGGCTCTATCGATGCTCTTCGTGATATCGAGACCATCAATCTGGAACTTCTCTTTTCCGATATGGAGATCCTGGAACGCCGATATTCCAAGATCAAAAAGCAGTCCATTCAGGATAAGAGCCTGAAGCCGGAAGTCGAAATGCTGGAGCGTCTTCGTCCTTTCCTTGAAGATGGAAATATGGCCAAGGCCTTTGAACTTAAGAATGAGGAAGAAGAGGCAGCATTCAAGCAATATAATCTTCTGACAGCAAAGCCTGTGATCTATGCCACCAATGTTTCCGAGGAAGATCTGGCGGATGACGGCGCTTCTAATCAGGAAGTGAAGAAGGTTAGAGAGTATGCAGCCAAGGAGGGCTCCGGTGTCTATGTGGTATCTGCTGAGATCGAAGCCGAGATCTCCGAGCTGGATGATGACGAGCGTGCGGATTTCCTGGCTGATCTCGGCCTGGAAGAGTCCGGCCTGGATAAGATGATCAAGGCTTCTTATGATCTCCTGGGCCTGATCTCATTCCTGACCACAGGAGAGGACGAAACCAGAGCCTGGACTATTAAGAAGGGAACCAAAGCACCTCAGGCTGCCGGAAAGATTCACAGCGATTTCGAGAGGGGCTTCATTTGTGCCGAAGTATGTGCCTACAGCGACCTGGAGCGGCTGGGCAGTATGTCTGCCTGCAAGGAGGCCGGCCTGCTTCGCCTGGAAGGTAAGGACTATGTCGTTTCTGACGGCGATGTCATCACCTTCCGTTTCAATGTATGATTGATTCAATATTTCTGTTTTACCATTATCAACTTACGAGGATCCTTAAACGATGAAATGTCCATTTTGCGGAAATAATGATACCAGTGTGATTGATTCCCGGCCGGCGGACGACAATACATCCATACGCCGCCGTCGTTCCTGCGAGAAATGCGGCAAGCGATTCACGACCTACGAGAAGGTCGAGACCATTCCCCTTATTGTCATTAAGAAGGACAATAACCGCGAGCAATATGACCGTTCGAAAATCGAGAAGGGCGTTCTCCTTTCCTGCCACAAACGGCCGGTTTCCGCGGATCAGATCCGCGAACTGGTAGACAGCGTGGAGAAGGAAATCTTCAGCCGCGAGGAGCGGGAGGTTGCAAGTTCTGAGATCGGCGAACTTGTTATGAAAGAATTGAAGTCTCTGGATTCTGTTGCTTATGTCCGCTTTGCGTCGATTTATAAGGAATTCAAGGACGTGGATACTTTCATGGAGGAACTGAAGAAGCTGCAGGATTGAGCATTCGTTCTTTAAGGGGAAATATAGACCAATACGGGAGAGGAGAAGAAATTGAAAATCGCAATCGGAAATGATCATGCTGCTGTAGAGATGAAGCAGGAAATTCAGGCTTATCTCGAAGAAAAGGGCTATGAGGTGATTAATTTCGGAACGGATACCAAGGAGAGCTGCAATTATCCGGAATATGGATGGAAAGTGGCAGAGGCTGTAAAGAACGGTCAGGCGGATCAGGGGGTTTTGATCTGCGGAACCGGTATCGGGATCAGTCTGGCTGCCAATAAGGTTCCCGGGATCCGGGCAGCGGTATGCTCCGAGCCGGTTTCGGCAAGGCTTGCCAAGCAGCATAATAATGCGAATATCATTGCTTTTGGAGCAAGAATTGTCGGTTTAGAAGAAGCCAAAGCAATCGTAGATGCCTTTCTGGAAGCTGACTTTTTGGGCGGTCGTCATGCAAAGCGAGTGGATATGATTACAGAGATCGAGGAGAAGTATTGCAGCAGAGCAGGTAAAAATGATTGAAAATTTTATCGAATTACTGTAGAATAGATTAGTAATCGTGCGTATTGCTAAGAATAAACCGAGATGGTCAATTCGGACGGATACGTCCTGAGAATAAAAATGTGTGTTTTAAGGAGGAAAATCAGATGATTTCAGCCGGCGATTTTAAGAACGGTATTACACTTGAGTGGGAGGGCAAGATCTGGCAGATCGTAGAGTTCCAGCATGTTAAGCCCGGTAAGGGTGCAGCTTTCGTACGTACAAAGCTGAAGAACATCATCGATGGCGGTGTTCGTGAGACCACTTTCCGTCCGACCGAGAAGTTCCCTACTGCCCGTATCGATCGTAAGGATTATACCTATCTCTACAAGGATGGGGATACCTATAACTTCATGGATGCAGAGACCTATGATCAGATCTCTCTGACTGCTGATGAAGTTGGCAACACTCTTGATTTCGTTAAGGAAAACGAGACCGTTAAACTGGATTCCTACAACGGTAATGTATTCGCTGTTGAACCTCCTCTTTTCGTAGAACTTGAGATCACAGAGACGGAGCCTGGCGTTAAGGGAAATACTGCAACGAACGCAACCAAGCCGGCAACTGTTGAGACCGGAGCACAGGTTTATGTACCTCTGTTCGTAAATACCGGCGATAAGATCAAGATCGATACCCGTACCGGTGAGTATCTGTCTCGTGCATAATAGTAACAGGATCTAATCATTTGACGTGGGCTGCCTTTCTTAAGAAGGGCGGCCGGCGTCTTTCTTTTTCGAGGCATGAAAATGGCAGAAGACTTTTGTAAATTGCCCTTATCTGAACTTCTTCAGGATCGGTCTATATTTCATATCTTCGATGAGGAATTTCAGAAAGCAGGCTGGCTGGATGTGACTGCACTATTGAACTCAGAGAGCCGGATCCAGGATCTTTATGATGATAAAACGGTACCGGCTGAGGTGCTGGATCGGATCGTGGAACAGGTGAAGGCCCTGTAGTTTGCACAGAATATTAGGTCAGTTTACAAGGAACTACACGCAGACCGTGAAACGGGCTGCTGACAACAAACGGCGGTATGCTCCCGGAGAGGGCAGCATACCGCCTGTTTTGTTGTCCGGGGTTTCCAAAGGGGTGCCCCCTTTGGCACACGACTTTGCTTGCAAAGTGTAGTGTGTTATACCTGCTGGCGTGGCTGACGGGGGAAACGGGGTGCGGTGCTTCTTGCGCCCCGTTTGCTCCGGCAGGAAAACAGGCTGAATTTTTGCGAATGGGAATGAGCAAAAAATCGGCCTGTTTTCAGAGAACGGCGGCAGGTATATGAAAGCCCCCGTCCCTCGTCCTACGCTCCGACTTGTGGACAAAGTGTCCCGAAGTTGTGGCCACACTCCCGGAAAAGTAGCAGGACAGCGGGCAACCGTCAAGGCTGAAATGAACGGGGTTACACCCGGCCTTGACCGCCGCCCGCCGCCCCGCTGGATGGGTGGACAAGGCGGCCAATCCCTCAAAGTGCTTGTCCGCGCTCTTTCTGATTTTGAGGTATTCAGTTTTTCAAAATTGAATAATCAAAATAAATTTTTTCGATTGAAAAAATTTTATTTGTTATCATCTTCAATGCCATATTTTTTCTTTTGCCGAATCACATAATTACTGATTTTTTCATCATATAGTGGATACTGGTAATCCAACTGGCATGCCACTTCTGACGAAACCTCCCGGAACAATGCCATACATTGTTCAAAGGATTCCCACATATGGGGATAGGAATCCATATTATAAGTGGACATAAGTCGTTCCCACAATTCCTCTGGGACATATTGCTTCATAAATTTATAGTTTTTTCCCAAACTGAAATGAAATCCCTGTTTGATACCAATCAGCCAGGAAATCATGCGAAGCAATTCTTTTCGTACTATATCATTCATATGGTCAATAGCAAAAAGAATTTCTTTGCGGCATAAGCCCTTTACTACATATGTTGTAGTATTCCAAAATTCATTACAGCAATCGTCAAACATTCTTTGAGTAGGCTTCTGCAAGTGGTAGTCTATATCCGTTGGTATTGGCGGCTTTACGATACGGTTGTCTTTATCCAACAGTAACTTTACCAGTTTATCCCATGTAAAATACTCGTCTATCAGTTCCAGCGGCAGCAAAGTTAAATCTATCTTAACATCATCAGTAAACAGCATTAAATATGAAAATCCCTTTTCTACAGCTGGAAATAATTCCATATCTTCCGGCTTTTGCAGAATCAACCTTTCACCAAATATATCTAGCCATTTATCATCACTTGTGAAGCTGTCCATATCCGTAACAAAAAAAGTAATATCAAAATCCTGAAAATCATCAGGCGGAATATTTGTATTTGTTCTAGATCCTTCCAAAGTAACCATGCGAATGCGTTTGTCTGTTTTTGCAAAATTCAAAACAATATCATAAACTTCCTTTTCTGATCTCATTTTTATCTCCTCCAATTATTGAAATAGGTGTGAAGCCATTTTAGGGCTTTCCCGCCTTGATTACCCTTTAGCAAAGACGGGCGGTAAGTCCTCAATCACCGGTACCTTTTCAGGGTACCATATTTCTGCGATGATATCTCTATTTATTGACGAGTTGCACGACTTGCAAAAGTTGTGCAATGCTATGAAGGAGGTATTCGCATGT
>NZ_JBJYZD010000023.1:0-4652 GCF_046263795.1 Porcibacter vitabionis
TGTCATTCGTTTCCTTCGCTTTACTGCTTTTAGGTTTGTTATGTCTCCATAACGCGTTCTTTAAAAAATTCTCTCATTTAGAATCTTTCAAGGTTGTTTCATTGTTCAGTTATCAAAGTGCTGTTTTCTTTCGGCGCTCTCTCGTGCCGACTTCATGTACTTTACTCTTTTTTGATATGAGTGTCAAGCGGATTTTATATTTTTTCTCATATTTTTTTGCTGCCTGATTTTTCACCTGAACTCTACCACTTGTCCTCGATGAAAATGGTCTATATTTCTCCTGAAGATTATGCTGCAAATCCTCGATTGAAATGGTCTATATTTCTCCGCAGGATTCTTCCAGTATATACGAAAACAGACTGCAAACGCAGCCTGTTTTCAAAATTGGGGGTTTCTGAATCAGGAACTGATCTGTCACATGATTCCAAGGGAATCCGTATTTCACGATCAGCAGCTGATTTTCACATGGTTACTATGGAATCCGTATATCGACTCAGTAGCTGAGCTTCTCCGGATGTACATAGAAGGATCCGCCGCTATTGGTGTCCTCCGACAGCTCTGCCGGCTCCACATAGAGATCATTGTCCTTCAGGACCTCAATGGTATTGGTAAAGGACTGATAAACCGGGATCTGGCAGTACTCTGCCTGCCAGCCGCCCAGATTCAGGTCAACCGAGATCTCTCCGATCTCCGATTTATAGGCCTCAGTCTCGTAATTATAGTCTTCCAGATCCTTCAGGTAGGCCGTCCGGATTTTCTCGTAGACCTTGGGGTTCTTTGCCATGCGTCTGCCTTCCGCATCCGCGCTGTAGTCAAAGTTCTGATAGGAAATATAGGCCGACTTCAGATTGTTCCTGATTTTTTCATCGTGGTAGACGGTGAAGTAGCCCTCTTTGAATTCCTTACTGTCGATTATCTTTTTCATTAAATTCTCGGAAGAAGAAGGTATGGAAACATTGCGGGCCTTTACCTTTCCGTTTTTCATCCGATAGGCGATCTCTACGGAATAGAGGGTATCCTCATCAGTCTCCGTATTTTCTCCCGCCTTCAGAAGTGCATTGACCGTATCAATATCCGTAAGTTCCATATACCTGCTTTCAAATTTACTGCTTCCAGACGGACCGATCCAGGCACTGACAACCTGGCTCTTGTCCGGTACCCAGTGGCCATAGCCGAAGAAATCCAGACCGCAGGACAGAAGAATCGCAAGAGACAGGATGCAGCCGATGGCTGTGTAGCCCATGCCCCGGAAGGCCTTCCGGATATCGGAATTGTAAATTGCTTCCATGAGGCCGCCGATCAGGACTGCGGAAACGATGATGGCAATCACAGAATCCTTAAGCGTGCCGGAACCGCCATAGCAGGAGACACCGATCAGAAGGGAAAGAAGAAGAACCAGAAGGATCTTCGCGATCACTCTGACGGCCTTCAGCGGCACCGTCTTACCGGCGTCTTCATTTTTCCGGAAATGATAGAGTGCAAAGGCGGCTGCCGTTACAATAGCTGCACAGATCAGATTCTCCGGGATTCCGATCCCTGCCTGCTTCTGCAGGGACAGAATCGGGGAAAAGATCCCATAGTAGGAGATCCCGGAGCCGCCGAAATTGGGCAGGAGCCGCATGCAGAAATTCAGGCTCATCTTGAAGGCCGGTTCAAAGGCCAGGAGAACGATCGTGGCCAGGACGGAAACTACCAGATTCCCGGTCAGCATGACGGCCAGAACCGATACCGAGAAAATAGCCAGAAAGATGGTAAGATCCATACCCAGACAGAAAAATGCAGTTTCAACTGCTTTCACGCTGCAGACACGATAGCCAGCCATCGACAGCAGTCCGAAAACCGTTCCGGACAGATGGGAGAAGAAGAGGATCAGAGCGCTGTTCACATAGACAGCAAAGAAATGCTCATTTCTGGTAAAGGGCTGACTTTCGTAGAAATCCAGCATCTGCCGGTTGGACAGCCAGCGGAAGCCTTCAATGGCAAGAAGGACCGATCCGACTGCAGTAATGATACCATTCATGGAATAGGGTCCCGGGACGGTCGCCGCTGCTGATATCAGAGCACTTTTTCTAAGTCCCGCCTGGATATTTGACGAGAGATAGAGAAGAAGAAATCCGACATTATAGAGGAGGTAGGTTACAAAAGCCAGAACGACCAGCCACTTCCGTCTCTTCGTAATATTTTTCTGTAAAGCAATGAAGTTACTGAATGATGAGTTTTCTGACATCATATCCCGCTCCTTCCGTTTCTGCGATAAACAGTTCCTCCAGTGTCAGAGGCAGTATTTCAAAGAAGATCGTATCAATATGGGAAAAGATCTCTGTGATCTCCTCTCTTGTAGCCTTGACGGTCATCACATGAAGCTTACCCTGACGTTCGTCCGAAAGAATCTTTACCGACCCGGCCAGTTCCTTTACGGAGGATTCGTCCTGGAATACACACTGTAATTTCAAGAGGCCAGTCTTTATTTCATCGATGGACTCGGATAAAAGAAGACCGCCCTTGTGAAGAAGACCCACATGATCGCAGATGTCCTCCAGTTCCCTTAAGCTGTGGGAGGAGATCAGGGGCGTGAATCCCCGGTCTGCCATCTCGTCCGCAAAAAGAGACTTCACTGCCGTCCGCATGACCGGATCCAAACCGTCAAAGGTCTCGTCCAGAAGCACATACCTGGTATTCGTGCAGATGGCCAGAACAATGGCCAGCTGCCGCCGCATTCCCTTGGAAAAGGTCTGGACTCTCTGGGCCGGATTCAGAGCAAAGGACCAGAGAAGCTTATCGAATTTCTTCGAATCAAAGGCCGGATAGAGGCTCTTATAATAGGCTTCCATAGCCCTGGGAGTTGCATTTCCAAGAAAATAGGGATCATCCGATACAAAGACGAACTCTGCCTTGGCAGCCGGATTGTCCCAGCTGGTTTTTCCATCTACGGTGATCTGGCCCTTGTCTGCCTTCAGAACGCCGGCGATCAGACGCAGAAGTGTACTCTTTCCTGCTCCATTGGTTCCGACAAGACCTGTGATTTCACCATCCGCTATAGTCAGGCTTACATCCGTAAGCGCCGGTGAAGAATCGAAGAATTTACTGACATGCTTTGCCTCAATCATTGTTCCCCGTCCTTTCCATCATCCTCTAAAAGTTCCGTTCTGCTGATCCCGACTTCTTCCGCCTCAAGAAAAATCTCTTCCAGTTCAGCTTTCAATTCAGCCTTTCTCTTCTTCCGAAGCTCAGGATCGACCTTCACAAAGTTTCCCCGCCCTTTGACGGAATAGATAAATCCTTTCTGTTCCAGCAGCGCATATGCTTTCTGCACTGTATTCGGATTTGTCGAAAGCTCGACTGCGAGTTTTCGAACCGACGGCATAGGCTCATCGGCAGATAAAGCTCCCTTCAGTATCAGTTTTTGATACATATCAGCGATCTGCTCGTAAATCGGCCTAGGATCCTGATAATCAAGGAAATTCATAAGCATCTCCTTTCTGTCCTATCTGTACTAGTTATACTATTACAGTATAGGCATGTCAAGAGAAATTTAGACCGGAAAAAGGAAATTCAAAACGATCGATAAGATTAGAAGAATTGAAGAAAAGTAAGTTGCAAGAATGGAAGAAAAGAAAGAAATATAAAAAAAGGAGATGCTCTTGCATCTCCTTTCCAAACGTGCGTGAGAGGATTCGAACCCCCGACACCTTGGTCCGTAGCCAAGTGCTCTATCCAGCTGAGCTACACGCACATATCCTGTCATGATTTCGAAGAAATCATGACCTACGCAGTTGCCCTCGGGCGAAGCCCGATCTTCCATTGCAACTGCTCCTTACGACGATTTCGAAGAAATCGGGACCTACGCAGTTGCCCTCGGGCGAAGCCCGATCTTCCAATGCAACTGCTCCTCGTCACGATCTCGAAGAAATCATGACCTACGCAGTCGCCTCGGGCAAAGCCCGATCTTCTAATGCAACTACTCCTTGTCACGATTTCGAAGAAATCGTGACAATTAACGACCCGAGAGGGACTCGAACCCTCGACCTCCGCCGTGACAGGGCGGCGTTCTAACCAGCTGAACCACCGGGCCTTATTCTTTTCAGTGGACCTTCGGGGACTCGAACCCAGGACCGACCGGTTATGAGCCGGCTGCTCTAACCAACTGAGCTAAAGGTCCCTTCTTAAAGGTATCTGCTCCTTTTGGCTTCTGATGACCCCAGCGGGATTTGAACCCACGATACCACCGTGAAAGGGTGGTGTCTTAACCGCTTGACCATGGGGCCTCGGATTCTCTATCTATCCTTTCTCGGATACAAAGAAAGCTCCCCCTGTTGGACTCGAACCAACGACACTTCGGTTAACAGCCGAATGCTCTACCGACTGAGCTAAGGAGGATCACTGTAAAGGTGTATACCTTCAAAACTTCATATAGATTGTCATGACTCCGAAGGAGTTATGACCTGTCTCGATTCGCTAGAATCGAGACCAGTTTCAATCCGTCAGGATTGAAACACCTGGAAAAGATTGTCCTTCCAACTTACTGCAATGAAACCTTCTTGATCAAGCCTTCGATCGATTAGTAACAGTCAGCTCCATGCCTTACGGCACTTCCACCTCTGACCTATCTACCTTGTACTCTTCAAGGGATCTTATGTCCTTAATGGACGGGA
>NZ_JBJYZD010000024.1:0-4229 GCF_046263795.1 Porcibacter vitabionis
AGCGGGTCTGCCGGACACCCATTGAAAATCTGATGTGAATGAAAATAGAATCCGCCGTTTCAGATCTATTCTGAAATAGCGGTGTTCTTCTAGGGCTGACGCCCTAAGATAACTCGCTTACGAAATTTTTAGCAAAAGTGTGACCTTCCAGCAGCCGTGGAAGCCCCTCGCAGAGGGGCTGGTATTGAAATAGATGAAAAGAATCCTCAGTTAACCGAGGAAGAGGAAGCCCCTCGCAGAGGGGCTGGTATTGAAATGGCATCAAGTTCTTGAAGGAACTGTTTGACATTGAAGCCCCTCGCAGAGGGGCTGGTATTGAAATTGCAGATAAAAGGAAAGATGCCGAGAGGGTTCTTGAAGCCCCTCGCAGAGGGGCTGGTATTGAAATAGATCTTGGCAGCGGCAGGCGCGAAGAAAGACCGAAGCCCCTCGCAGAGGGGCTGGTATTGAAATGAAGACCTGGCAGCATCTCAAAAGAATGGGTACGAAGCCCCTCGCAGAGGGGCTGGTATTGAAATCAGGAGCTTGTTAAAATGACCGAGGCCTACGCGAAGCCCCTCGCAGAGGGGCTGGTATTGAAATCACACTGACCACGTGCTTCTTCGGAGCTTTCGGAAGCCCCTCGCAGAGGGACTGGTATTGAAATAAGACTGAGACATCTGACAGAGCCGGAGCACTCGAAGCCCCTCGCAGAGGGGCTGGTATTGAAATACGTACATCATCGCGCGCCCGATCGGCGTGGCGGAAGCCCCTCGCAGAGGGGCTGGTATTGAAATTTTAACAACATGGACAAGATCTTCACGACACCGGAAGCCCCTCGCAGAGGGGCTGGTATTGAAATTTTCAGACCAGCTTTCCTGATACTGGCCAGACAGGAAGCCCCTCGTAGAGGGGCTGGTATTGAAATTTAGAATCTAAGACAGTCTATATAATTTCTCTTAGAAGCCCCTCGCAGAGGGGCTGGTATTGAAATGAGGACACGACCTGGATGACAGGCCAGGAGATGGAAGCCCCTCGCAGAGGGGCTGGTATTGAAATAAGTCCCTGACAACGAATGAACGCTACGAGTTCAGAAGCCCCTCGCAGAGGGGCTTTTATTGAAATGATGACTGATATTCAGATGGAACTTGCAGACGTGTGAAGCCCATCGCAGAGGATGATTTCAAGGAATGTTCGAAAAAACCATCCAGACCCATAGTTGAATGATTATGCAGCATCTTTAGGTAACAGTCGTGAAATTGATTCCTCTTTGATATATGCTCTGGATGTTGACCAGTCCTCCGAGTATTCCATCAGATACGCTGTCACCAGCCGGACATAGGAGGATTCATTCGGGAAGATTAAAACATGCTGAACATAGGATCGGGCAGATTCATAAAACTAAATAGTTAAGTGGAAAGCTTTGTGTTACTCTGTTTCTGAGCCATCGAGAGTTCTTCTTTGTAGTTGTTTGTTTCGTCGCAAATCATTCTACATGAGCCTCGATGATTTTTACATTGCTATTCAGTTTTTGCGAACATTATTGTACTCTATCGTAAACTGCCTCAAGATACTTTGTTTTCCTCCTATTACCTCTCCCCTAGATCCGCAATCTTCAAGAAATTCTCCAGCATCCTTTGCCCTTCCTCTGTCATGATAGACTCCGGATGAAATTGAAGGCCGTATAACATCTTCTTTTCATTGGCTACAGCCATGACCTCGCCGTCATCTGCCCGTGCGATTTCTTTCAATCCGGCCGGCAGGGTCTTTTCCATAACAGCCAGGGAATGGTAACGACCTACAGTAACTTCTTCGGGCAGGCCGGTGAAGATTGGAGACGACAGGTCCAGTTTGACTTTCGACTGTTTCCCGTGCATTAACTCTTTGGCATAAGAAATGGTCGCGCCCTCTGCTTCGCAGATGGCCTGATGGCCCAGGCAGACGCCCAAAATGGGGATCTGGCCACCGAGTTTTCGGACCACATCTTCACAGACACCTGCATCGGAAGGCTTTCCGGGACCGGGAGATAAAATGATGCAGTCGGGCTTCATTTCCCGGATCGCCGGGATGCTTTTCTCGTCATTTCGAATGACAGTGATGTCCGGATCCAGAGAACCGATCAATTGATAGAGGTTATAGGAAAAACTGTCATAATTATCAATCAAGAGAATCATTCTTCTTCCTCCGCTTTCTGAATGGCTTCAACGACTGCTTTTGCCTTGTTCTGGCATTCCTTGTACTCATTTTTTGCAATGCTGTCTGCTACGATTCCAGCTCCGGATCGAACAAAGACCTTGCCATTTCTCTTATAGGCCAGCCGGATGGCAATGCAGACATCCAGGTTTCCGGTGAAGTCTACATAACCGATGGCACCGCCGTAGATTCCTCTCCGGTCATTTTCCAGTTCGTTGATTAATTCCATGGCTCGAAACTTCGGCGCCCCGGACAAGGTCCCAGCCGGAAGCACGGAATCGATCGCATCGATCGGCTTTTTATCCTCCCGAAGGATCCCTTTTACTTCGGAGCCGATGTGCATGACGTGAGAATATTTTTCGATCGCCATATATTTCTCGACCTGAACACTTCCGAATTTGCAGAGACGTCCCAGGTCATTTCTGCCCAGATCCACCAGCATGTTGTGCTCGGCCCGCTCTTTTTCATCTGACAAAAGCTCCTTTTCAAGCCTCTGGTCTTCCTTTTCATCCCGCCCGCGCGGTCTTGTTCCGGCCAGAGGAAAGGTCCGGATCTCGCCGTTAGAGACCTTGACCAGGGTTTCCGGGGAACTTCCGGCGATCTCCACATCATCGCCGGAGAAGTAGAACATATAGGGCGAGGGGTTTGTGGTTCGAAGCACGCGATAAGTGTCGAGGAGACTGCCCTCGTAGCGGGCTTCCATGGGATTGGAGAAAACCAGCTGGAAGATATCCCCTTCATGAATGTGATACTTGATTTTCTCGACTTTCTCTGTAAATTCTTCCAGGGAAAGCTTGGGCTTCAAGGGCTCCAGAAGATGGCCTTTCTGAATCTGCTTCGGTTTTCCCTTTCGTATGATCTCCTCCATGACATTGAGATCCAGAAGGGCCTTCTGGTAGGCGGTTTCCATGTCCTCCGTCAAAATATTGACGATCAAAAGGATCTTCTGCCGATAATTGTCATAGCAGATCAGCTTATCAAACAGCATGAGATTGACATCGCAGAATTGGTTCTCATCCTTTGCAGAAAGCTTCAGAGCAGGTTCCCCATATTGGATGTAGTCGTAGGAGAAGTAGCCGACCAGGCCGCCGGTCAGGCTCGGAAGGCCCGGCAGGCGGGGAGAGCGATTGTCCTGAATGATCTTCTGGATGTAGGGACCGGGATGGTCCACCTTCATTTGAATGGTCCCGCCCGCCTTGATGGTCAAAAGGTGATCCTTGCATGAGATCTCCATCGTAGGATCATAGCCCAGGAAAGTATAACGCCCCATCTGTCGGCTGTCCTCAACGCTCTCCAAGAGAAAGCAGTGGCTTGTGACATTCAAAAGGGCCCGAAGAGTCTCCACCGGCGTTCGAATGTCCGAAAGAATCTCCCTTGTCACGGGGATCCGTTTGTAATCTCCGGAGGCTGCGATTTTTCTGACCTCTTCGTAGGATGTCTGCTTCATATTGTCTCCTTTCTTTTGTTTTGAAATGCAAAAAAACCGCCCTTGACAGAAAGAATCTGATTGTTCAGATTGATTCTGCCAAGGGCGGGTCTGTTCGATCTTATAGATATAGAGCTATAGAGCCGATATCAAAAAGACCGGCAGGTCTTCCAATATCAAAGCTATTAGCTATTATATCATTGGTCTGATACCCGTGGTGCCACCTTGCTTTGTGTCTCCACACACTCATGAGATACCAACATATCTCCGGCAACTAACGTATGCCTTACGTCAGAAGCTACTTGCCTGTGATTGGAAGAAATGATCTGTTTATCAGATACGATCTCCAGATACGATCTCTTCTTCGGCGTTCACCCTGCCCTCAGTGGTCCATTTACGAATCAGCGTTCTGTCCGGCTCTCAGCCGCCCGGACTCTCTGTGAGTGCCCCTTTCGTTTTATCTCCACTTCAACGGTTTGATTTGTTGACGTATGAAATTATTTGTTATTGGCTCTGTCACAACAAATGGTTGATTTTTGACGAGAAATAGCGTATAATAATAGTAAGAAACAGTACCACCGAAGGAGGTAATTGGATATGCCTACTATCAAAGACGCATTAGATATTATCG
>NZ_JBJYZD010000025.1:0-3858 GCF_046263795.1 Porcibacter vitabionis
GAGCGGGTCTGCCGGACACCCATTGAAAATCTGATGTGAATGAAAATAGAATCCGCCGTTTCAGATCTATTCTGAAATAGCGGTGTTCTTCTAGGGCTGACGCCCTAAGATAACTCGCTTACTTTTCAAAGTTCATTAAACGAATTATTAGGTTATGTAGTGATTGAGAAATTTGTTATAAATGTATTGAGGTGCATCGATGCGTTAAAAAAGGTAGTGAATATTCCGGTGCGGCGGAGCCGCCCTTCCGGTGGCGGGTGAGCCAGGTGTCCGGAAGGAACTGAGCCACCTCCGTCGCGATTACTTGTGTAGACCATAGACTTCCCTCATAGAGATGTCTTTGGTTGGATCGACTGGCTCGATGTCGATCCGATAGGCATCATGAACGATCCTGTCGAAGAGCTATATTTCTCTCGCTGTACCCCTGGCTTTTCAGCCAGAGGATTTCTCTGTAGTTCGTCACTTCTGTGACCTCCTTTGAATGAATCTCAACGCACTATTGCATTTGTCATCATTGTAGGAGTCTCAAACAAAAGTGGCTCAATTATCGCCGGAATGGTGGCTCAGTTAATAACGGAGTGGTGGCTCAGTTGCACCGGACAGGGTGCTCAACGGGCTCCGGATTCTTCAGGTAGGTAGAATGGCTGCAGAAAGACTTATTATAGATAACAGTCCGATATGGAAGTAAAAGGGATTTGGAATTATGATTAATAATCCAAAAAACTTGATGATGAGTATTTCTAATTGTGATGAAGTAGAAAGAGCAAAGGAAGATAGCAATCATCCTTGTTATAAAATAGTTCATTATCAATATATTGAAAATCAAAGAAAAGTTTTTCAACACCCAGAACCTTGGAATGGTAACATTGAAAAAGCCGCTGTATTATTTGTAGGTTCAAATCCATCAATTGATTTTGATGAGGACTATCCAACTGATGAGTGGTGCGATAATGATATCTATAAATTTCATTATGACAGGTTTTCTGTTTCAAATGACTATTATCAAAAGAACAAAAATAAGGTAAAATTTTGGCAATGTATGCGAAAGATAGCATCATGGTTATTGGAGAAGTCACTAATTGATGATAGTCTTGATGCAAGCATTTGTGCAACAGAAATTGTTCATTGCAAATCAAAAAAGGAAATAGGAGTTCGTGAGTCTTGTTATAAATGTACTAAGAAATGGATGACTAAGGTCTTATCAAATTATAAAGGGACTTATATTGTTGTACTGGGAAAAACTGCTGAGCCTAGATTTAAGAGAATAGTGTCTGGTAATGCTGAATACTTTAAAAATAAAAAGATAATCTATGCACCTCATCCAAGCAGATGGTGTTACATAGGTAAAGATTTTGAGATTAAAGAACTGATTATGAATCAGTTGTAAAAGTAAAAAATAGCCAAGCCTTAATACATATGAGGTTTGGCTATTTTTTTACAAATTAGCATGCCTTATCATCATATTCAGGCTGACTCGTTCCATTCAAATTTGCAACTTTTTTTGCAACTTTTGCTGACAAAAATATGCTAATATATGAAAAAATATGCCATGAAAGCGAGACAATGAATCTGCCGTTAGGTGGCGTATAATACTGAAAAATCTAGGAACAACAGAGGTTTTTGGAGTTGATACGAGTACTATTCGTCTGCCACGGCAATATATGCCGAAGCGTAAGTGCACACTATATCCTGCAGGATATGATAGATAAGAGAGGACTGAGTTCAGAGTTCCAGATTGATTCTGCTGCAACCTCAACAGAGGAAATCGGGAATGCAATTTATCCTCCCATGAGAGCTGAGTTGGAGCACCGCGGAATTCCAATTGGTAATCACCGCGCCAGACAGGTGAAGCGAAGTGATTATGACGCGTGGGATTATATCATTGCTATGGATTCTGAGAATCTCTATTATCTCGATCGGATGCTAGGTGGAGACCCAGAGGAGAAGGTGCATTATCTCATGTCATACACCGGTGACGTTAGTCGTGAGATTGAGGACCCTTGGTACACTCGTAAGTTTGCCCTGTGCGTAGATGAGATCACAGAGGGCTGCGAGGCCTTACTTGAATCCTTGATATCAGCTTCGCAAATCTAGACCAAGCTGATATTTGAATTACCTGAGTCCTTGCCGGAATAATCGTATTTTAGGAGGGGGTAAATTATGAGGAAACGCTTTGTTGTATTAGTAATGATGATCATGACGTGTATGACTGTAGCTGCTTGTGGGCAAAGTAAAACGAATACGTCTAATTCAAATACAGACGAGAATACTGAAACAGAGAAAATTGTATCTGAGCAAGATGATAGTGAAGTTGTAAATCAAGATGAAAATGATGATAAAGCGGACGGATCGGAATTAGAGACTCCTATCAATTGGGGTGAGGCAAATGGCCCAGAAGAAGCAGTAAAGAATTATTACGCGAACACTGTATTTAAATTAGTGTCAGTGGAAGCAACGACGAAATCTAAGGAACATGTCATTTTTGATGTGGTTTGTAAGAAGGATGGGCAAATAGTAGATCCACATCGCTCAATCGAATTGAAATATGAAAATGATATGTGGAATGTCGTAAACGAGGGATATTAAGAAATTCGCAAGTTCCTAAATGAATACAACAAAAAAGAATACTAGGAAATGTTGCTTAGTCACTTCTGGTCATCGTGACCACAAGTGACTTTTTCAATTCACGAATAGTTTCACAGTAATAAAATGTGAGATAAACGATTAAAGTGCCTCATAAAATGTGATGATATTTATTGATGTGCCTATTTTTTGTGATAATAATATCTGGTGACAGGTACCGTTAACATGCCGGAAGATGATCCTTTTATAGAGAAATATGAAGAGCTTAGTAAGTGTTTGAAATAGTAACGGTGGACTTTTTGAAAACGCATACAGAGACTGCAGGTCTTAAGTGGCCTGCAGTTTTTTGCCTTGACGTGTAGTCACTGACTACATTTCAGAAAATATTGAAATCTGATATGTAATGACCTTTGTCAAGAGGCAAATTAACAAGAATCACCACAAACTTATTCTTTTGTAACCGAAGGCATCATGAAAGAGCTTTAGGGTATCAGTTCCCGGCATTGGCCACTCTGATATACGTGGATTCAGGAGATTGCTCTCCCTACCGACAGGTCAATGGTCCGCCGTGAGCTCTACCGTCTAAAAGCGTGGATCACGAAAGTGCCAACATAGGTTTATCGTAGATAGCTCAAACCTTGAAGAGTCTAAAGCTCTTTCAGGATGTCTCCGGTGTTAGTAGTTACGTGCCGTTGGAAACGGCGTAAGCCGGCTTACAACGGCTTGTTTGCCCACTACCTCAGCGGGATGGCAGGGTCAAGGCTGCGGAGCACCGCCACAGGCGGCTTGGTCTTGACGCTGACAGCGCGATGTGATACCTCAACCGACATTGCCGGTGATCATGCCCCACATGAAGCAGGCAAGTTCCCTGGCAACAGCAGTTTTTGCCACATTGGTTTTCTTGTTGCTTTTAAGAACCATGCGGTAGTACTTCCTCCGTAAGCGTTCGTTGGCTTTATCCGCATAGGCTATGACCTCCGGTGAATTTCCAGCCTGCCTGGCTTTGAGCGCTTTGGATTTAAATCCAATCTGTCCGCGGCTGTAACTCTGTGCTGCTTCTACCAGCAAAGAACGCACATGGCGATTCCCTGCTTTGGTAATCCCAAGGCGGTTCTGATCGTCACCGCTCGAATCCTCTCCGGGTGTAAGTCCGATGTAGGAAGCAAAGTGTTGGGCAGAAGCAAACCGTTTGAAATCGCCGACCTCTGTAAGCACAGCCAAAGCTGTCACAGTCTTTACACCGATGAAGCAGGACAGCTTATGAACATTTTCCTG
>NZ_JBJYZD010000026.1:0-2711 GCF_046263795.1 Porcibacter vitabionis
GTAAGCGAGTTATCTTAGGGCGTCAGCCCTAGAAGAACACCGCTATTTCAGAATAGATCTGAAACGGCGGATTCTATTTTCATTCACATCAGATTTTCAATGGGTGTCCGGCAGACCCGCTCTTATGGCATTGATGCTCCACGGCATCAGCTGTTCCAGCGCGTCATCCGTCATTCCATCACAAGGACGGTGATCAAGAAGAAAGATAAGATATTGATAAACATTCAGCCCATTGGCCTTGGCTGATTCTACAATCGAATAAACCGTGGCACTGGCTTCCGCTCCTCCAACGGTATCACTGAACAGCCAGTTCTTCCGGCCGACGGTGCACGCACGAATCACGAGTTCGGTATTGTTGTTCGAAAGGCTGCAGTGCCCGTCTTCCAGATAGGTCATCGATGTCTCCCGGCGGTTTTGGGCATAGTTCACCGCCTTCTCGAAACGAGATCCGCGGACCGGTTTCTGCAGATCCAGCCACTTCCAGAAAGCATCCAGAACAGGCTTTTCTTTTTCGAGACGGAGTTCTTTTCTCTTATCGTAGTCACCGTTACAGGTGCTGTTGATCACTCGTTCCAGCCGGAACAGCCGGTTGCAGTATTCCACTCCCTGCACTGCAGGCTGACTGTAATCGAACTGCTTTCCTTTTGGGATGGCATCGATGAAGTATCGCCGCAGATGTGCAAAACAGGTGCATCGCTTGATCTCCGGCACTTTGTTATAGCCCTGGTAGCCATCGGTCTCCAGATAACCATTGAATCCATCCAGGAATTCTTTGGCAACATCCCCATTTCTTGTCGGTGAATAATGGAAAAGGATGATCGGCGGAAGCCCGTCATCACCACTCCGGAAACACCAGAGAAAGGACTGCGTCTGCGCCCGCCGGCCGTCTTCCTTCAGCACCTGCATCCGGGTTTCATCAGCCATGACATAACGGCGCTGGATCAGCCTTCGGTGCATGTAATCATAGACCGGGGAAAAATAAGTCCTGGAACACTGGATGATCCAGTTCGCCAGAGTTGATCTTTTCAATGCCACCCCGTACTGCTGCCAGTCTTTCTCCTGGCGGTAGAGAGGAACGCTGTTGGCGTATTTCTGGTACATGGCCCATGCGACTGTGGAAGCAGAGGCATAACTCTTCTGGATCAGAGCCTCCGGAACATGCGATTTCACAAAGACCGGCTTTTCAGCGTCACCCAGTGATTTCTTGCAGTTCGGACAGACATAGTTCTCACTATAGTACTCGATGACTTTTACCTTCGCCGGTATGTACTGAAGCTCACGGCGCTGAAATTCCTCGCCGACTTTCTCCATCTGCGTTCCGCAGGCCGGACAGGTCTTCTGATCTTCCGGAAGAGGAACAACGACCTTTTCCACCGGGATTCCTTTGAAAAGTTCGCTGTGATCCGATCTCTTCTTTCTGGTGTGTCCTTTGACCGGAACGACTTCATCTTCCGGAGGAAGTTCATGGATCATTTCGGCTTCATTGAACAGGCTCATCTGCCCCGGGATGTCTCCGACATTCTTTTCGCTGGAGTGTGCAAAAAGCTTTTTGGTCAGATAATCGATCTGCTCTTTATAATTCTGTTCGCGCGTGTTCTGTTCAGATATGGTCGTCTGAAGGGTTTTGATCAGAGAATTCAAGGATGCGATCGTGGCATTCAGCTGTTTGATCGTGTCGCGTAATTCACGATTTTTCAGATCAGCAGCACTGGTTCCCACGGTGAATTCTCCTTCCGAATTGATACCTATATTATACCAGAGACCGGCTATGGAGAAAAGCCTGAAAGCCTTGATTTTACGCCATTTACAGCACTTTTTCAGCCTCTGTTTTCGGGCAGTTGAAGGGAAAGATCATCCGTCTGAAGAGCCTTTGGCTGATCGATCTTTAAGCCGGACATCAGCCAGTCAAACTGGCGCCAGGTAAGATCGCGGACCTCCGTTTTATTCCGGGGCCATTCATAATGACCGCGTACCGTGAGCCGTTTATAGAGAAGGACCATGCCATCCGGTTCGTGCAGGATCGCCTTGATGCGGTCGCGCCGTTTCCCGCAGAACAGGAAGAGAGAATTCGAATAAGGATCCATGCGCAGCTGATCTTCGATGATGGCACACAGTCCGTCAATGGAACGTCTCATATCTGTGTAACCGGTCACCAGATAGATATGGTCTACGCCGGAGATATCGCCTAACATTTGATCTCCTTCAGATGCCGGAAGACACGGCTGATGGCATAGGAACTGGCATCATTGCGGATCCGGATCGTGATCCCGTCTGTGAGGATCTCAATCTGATGTGAATTGTCAAGGTGCATCTCTTCCGGAACCTGCAGGGCAGGAACGGAAGAGCTATGTTCCACGGAAATCTCTTCCGGAACAATCGATACAGGGACGACTTCCTGAGAGATGGGACTGGCCGGCATCCCTCCCGGATTTCTGGGGATCAGTTTCTTTCCGGCACAGGTTTCCCTGCACCGTTTGACCCACATATAAAAAGTGCTTGGTTTAATACCGTTCTGCCGGCACCATTCGGCATCCGAAAGTCCGGACCGACGGCACTCATTGATCAGCTCAATGCGTTTTTCTTCTGGCATGATTTGGGCTCTGGAACTCATTGTCAGCCTCCTCACAAGTGAATAGAGTAAAATGCTTACAATCTCACATTTTAGGAGGCTTTCTGTTGGCGGTAAATCCGCCCTTAGATAAATCGCTTAC
>NZ_JBJYZD010000027.1:0-1025 GCF_046263795.1 Porcibacter vitabionis
TGCCGCTCTAATGGAAGCGCATTGGAGTACTTCCCGTTGATGATAGATGCGACGAGAGGAGCTGTTGCGATGCTGTTTCGGAAGAGATCTTTCGGACGAGGAGCTTTTATGATCTCCCCGGTGTTGTCCTTCGAAGCATAGACGTGTACGTGATGTTCATCAACAATAAAGGTTTCAGGGATGATGTGGAGGCGCTTGTAGATGACCTCCGGAAGTTCCTTGTATCCTTTTGGAAAACGTTCCGCCAGCTCTTCTTCGGAAAGTCTGTGCTCGATGATGCGGGCAGGAAGGCCGTCCAGATCCGCTTCCCGCTGGCCCTTCCTTCTGGCCCTCTTGTAGGAAGAGATGACGACTTCCTGAATCTCAGGTTCCGGAACGGAGGGAGACTCCAGAGCTTCTGCTTCGTTGAAAGAGTCAAACAGAGTAAGCTGTCCTTCGATCTGATTGGACTGCTCCGACTTTCTGCCGAAATGCCGCTGGTTCATCAGCATGATCTGCTGGGTGAGCAATTCGATCTGCCGGCTGTTGTCGGCAAGAGATGCATTCGCTTTGGAAAGTTGTTCCTGCATGACAGAAAGCTGATCCTGAAGCGAAGAAACGAGGATGATCAGAGCTTCTTTGGAAAGACTATTCAGTTGTTCGTTTGTAAGCTCAGCCATACCACAAAACCTCTCTAAAACCTGTATTTATTATAGCAAAAGGAAGGATTCTGTACGAATCTAGGGAGCTTTCGGGTTCGTGATATTGCCTATAGCTGCAGGCTTGTCCTGGGGCGGTACAGACCGGAAAAGAATCGGCTGAAATCAAAAAGAAAAGATCCAGCAGAGCCCCGGAAAGCTGTGATCCCAAGCGGGAACAGGCTTTCCGGAGCTGTGCCGGATCCAAAGAAAGGAGTCAAAAAGAGAAGAAAAAAATCTCTGTTTTGCACAAGAAAACATTGGAATTAGGCGGTTTGAGAAGGTGTGACTTCGTGGATCACCGGGTCGATCGAGAACCCACTCATCAGCCACTTGAACTGTTCCGGG